>JALYJW010000029.1 GCA_030775085.1 Acidobacteriota bacterium
GGCGAGTTTCATGACCGAACCTCGAGTCGGCGGTCGGCGGTCGGCGGTCGGCCGTAGCAACCCCACCGATCGCCGTCATACTGCCGACTGCCGACTGCCGACTGCCGACTCATCTCAGGGGAAACGGGTACATCAGCCATCCGAGAGCGATGCCGCCGAAAAAGAGGGAACAGAAAATCGTGAGGAAAGTGCGGATGCGCTCGTGGCGCGTCTCTTTCCAAAGCAGCGCGAAGAAGAGTCCCGTGCCGAGGGCATAGAGAAACATGAGCACGATGTGATTGCGGAGAAGGCTCATGCGTTCTCCGGGACGGCGTTGTGGGCAACCATCTTTCGGCCGGTCGCGATGTCGAAGCAGTCGAGCACGAGCAACAGGTTCATGAGACCGGCGGTGAGCATGAACGTCGTGCCGTATTCGAAGGTCGCGGAGACCACGTCCCCGGACGCTCCAATCCGGCGCGCCACGAGATACAGAAATCCAGAGCCCATCGATGCATAGCTTGCAAGGATTCTGAGCCACGATCCGCGGCTGCCGGCGATGGTGTAAAGACCGCCATCGATGGAGAGGCCGATGGCGAACATGAAGACGACGACGGCGAAGAAGACTGCCGCGCGTCCGCGCCGGCCGAGGTACAGATGGCCGGCACCCGGAATCGCCCAGGCCAGGAACATGGAAACGAACACCCGCGGAGTCATGCGCTGTGCTGCTCTCCATGAATCCGTGCTCCGCGGAGCTCATGGAAGTGTGGCGCGAGTTTGTCGAACGTGACGTCGAGGTCTTCCGGGACGATCCGCGTTTGCGCCGTAACGGTCATGAAATTCGAGTCGCCGCTCCATCGCGGAACGATGTGCAGATGATAGTGATCGGCAACGCCTGCTCCCGCCACGGATCCGAAGTTCATTCCTACGTTGAAACCATCGGGGCGGTAAACATCCGAGAGCACGCGCTGCGCATCGGCAGTCAACCGGATCAGCGCGCGCAGCGAGCGGTCGGTGGAATCGAACAGCCGTGACTCATGCGCCACAGGCGCGACCATGAGATGACCGTTCGTGTAGGGATAGCGATTGAGCATCACCAGTGCGTCGTCCGTGCGGAGCAGCGTCAGCGTCTCGCGCGGATCTGCCGTTTCGGCGGCCACGCAGAAAATACATGCGGGCGCAACGTCACCTTTCGGGGCAGTCAAGTAGGGATATCTCCAGGGGGTGAAAATGATGTCCATTCACAAAAGCGAATTGAGAATTGAGAATTGGGAATTGAGAATTCGCCGGATGTTCATTCTCAATTCACAATTCTCAATTCTCAATTCGGTCATTCCACGGTTGCGGTACCCGTCTCCGCCAGCGTTTTGTTGATCAGTTCCTTCAGCTCTTTGCCTGGCTTGAAGTAGGGAATCTTTTTCGATGGGACTTCCACTTTCTCGCCCGTCTTGGGATTGCGGCCAGTGCGGGATTTGCGGCTGCGGAGGCGGAAGCTGCCGAAACCGCGCAGCTCGATCTTCTCGCCGGCGCGGAGCGATTCGACGATGGAGTCGAAGACGATGTTGACGATCGTCTCGGCCTGTTTCTTGGTCAATTGGACGACGCGCGCCACTTCGTCGACCAGCTCGGCCTTCGTCATCACACCGGCGTTCAGCTCGACGCCGTCAGCGCCGGCATCGTCGTCATGCGCGAGCTCGAGATCATCGTCGTGTTCGTGTTCGTCCATGCGCCTCCCCCTGATCAGTCGACGGCCGGTTTGCCCGGCTTGCCCATTCACCATCTGTAGAGAAACTGCGGAACGCGCCGATTGATGACCCGCTCGATGAGCGCGTCGGCATCGCCGGAGCTCAGGAGATCGAACAGCCCGGGCTCGCGCCGTTTGGGCCACAGGCGGGCCGGCTCACCCTCAATGCCGCCAAGCCTGCCGGCGGTGCGTACTGCGTCGTCGAGGCTGCCCAACTCATCGACGAGATGAAGCTCGAGCGCCTGCTCGCCCGTGAAAATCCGGCCGTCTGCAAGGCGCGCCACTTCTTCGGCCTTCATCTTTGTTTTACGACCGAGGGCCACATCGCGCACGAACTGAGAATGCAGTTGCGTGACGATGCCCTGGAAATACTGCCGCTCCGCATCGGTCAGCTCGCGGAACGGTGAGCCTGCGTCCTTCATGACGCCGCTCGTGATCGTCTCCGGCTTGAGCTTGGCCCACTGGATCAGCTCTTTCGTATTGAACCATTGCAGGATCACGCCGATCGAGCCGGTGATCGAGCCGGGGTTGGCGACGATCTCATCGCATGCCGCGGCGATGTAGTAACCGCCAGACGCGGCCATGCTGTCGAGCGACGCCACGATTGGTTTCCCCGAATCGGTGCGCGTGCGGCGGATGGCCGAGTAGATTTCCTGCGAAGGCGCAATGGCACCCCCGGGACTATTGATCCGGATGACGATCGCTTTGACGGTGGCGTTGCCGGCATATTTTTTCAGCGCATCGACCGTCTCGCGCGCCTCCATGATCTCGCCTTCGATGGTGATCACGGCCACCTTCTCGGAGGCCAGGTTCATCTCCGTGGCATCGCTTCCCATGGCCGCGGCGATGATCGCCAGCAGCACCAGTCCGCCCACGACTACGACGCAACCGGTGAGGGCGCCGAAGAAGAACGTGCCCGCGCGCGACTTGCGCGGCGGAACCGGTGGGATCACGGGCGGTGGTACTACATCGGGCGGAACATGCGGTGAGTACGGAGGCGCCATTGCAGCCGCTGGTATCTCAGCGGCAGACGGGACTGCCTGTTCTCGTTCCGGTTGCGGAGGCTCGAGCTCGGACATGAGTCGACTCAGGTCTCCTTTGGATTCGTCTCCGGATGCTCGCCCGTCGCTTCTTCGTGATCGGCGTGGTGATCCGTGTGATCGTCGTGAGAGGCGTGCTCCGAAGCATCTGCGTGCTCAGCATGTTCGCCAGCATCATGTTCGCCGGCGTATTGAGTGCGCTCTTCTTCCGTGAGCGGCTCGACATCGCGCGTAGTGAGGCCGATCTTCCGCTCGTTCGCATCGATCTTGATGATGCGTGCGCGCAGCGCCTCACCGACATGGAAATGTTTGTCCAGCTTCTGGCGTGGATCGCGATTCACTTCCGACACGTGCGCCAGACCTTCGACGCCATCGGCCAGACGAATGAACAGGCCGAAGTCGGTGATCTTCGAGACCGACCCAACCACTTCCTCGCCGACGGCATGGACCTTCGCGAAGTTGTCCCACTCGTTCGGCAGGAACTCGCGGATCGACAGCGACAGGCGCTGGTTCTCGCCGTCGACGTTGATCACGCGCGCCTTCACGGTGTCGCCCTTCTTGAGCACCTCGCTGGGATGCTTCAGCCGGCGATGCCACGACATGTCGGAGATGTGAATCAGTCCGTCAATGCCTTCCTCGACTTCCACGAACGCTCCGAAGTCGGTCAGGTTGCGGACCTTTCCTTCGATGACCGTCCCCACCGGATAGCGCTGCGAGATCGTGTCCCACGGATTCTGCTCGAGCGCTTTCAGTGAAAGCGAAATGCGGCGGTTCGGAACGTTGACGTCGGAGACCACGGCCTCGACCTGATCGCCGATGTTCAGCATCTTGGCCGGATGGCGAATCTTCTTGGTCCACGACATCTCGCTGACGTGGATGAGACCTTCGACGCCGTCTTCGAGCTCGATGAACGCGCCGTAATCCGTGAGCGAGACCACCGCGCCTTTGACGCGGCTCCCGAGCGGATAGCGGTCCGAAACATCGAGCCATGGATCGGGAGACTTCTGCTTGTATCCGAGGGATACGCGCTCCGATCCCGAATCGAACTTGAGCACCGCCACTTCGATCTCATCGCCGACATTGAAGTACTCGGATGGATGCGTGACGCGGCCCCAGGAAATATCAGTGATGTGCAGCAGACCGTCGACACCGCCGAGGTCCACGAAAACGCCGTAGTCGGTGATGTTCTTGACGATGCCGTGCGTGTGCTCGCCTTCCTTGAGACGGCCGAACGTGGCGGCCTTGGCGGCGGTCTGCTCGACTTCCACGATGGCGCGGCGCGAGAGCACGACGTTGCTGCGCTTCTTGTCGAACGAGACGATCTTGAACTTCATCTCGTGCCCTTTGAGAGCGTCGAGATTCTTGACGGGCTTGGTATCGATGAGCGATCCCGGAAGGAACGCTTTCACGCCGCCGACGTCGACGGAGAGGCCGCCTTTAACGCGATCGACGACACGGCCGCTGATCGGCTCATCGGCTTTGAATGCGTCTTCGATGACATCCCAGACGCGCATGCGCGCCGCTTTTTCACGCGAGAGCGCGACGTAGCCGGTGGAATCTTCGAGGCGCTCGATGAAGACTTCGATCTCATCGCCGCGTTTGAGCTTCATCACGCCGTCGAAGCCGGTCACTTCTTCGATCGGCAGCAAGCCTTCCGACTTGAAGCCGATGTCGACCACGATGTCCGACGCGGTGATCTTGACCACCCGTCCCTTGATGATCTCGCCCTCGGTCAGCGATGGTTTGCTGTAGAGGTCGAGAAGCTCGTCCATCCCGAGGCTCTCCAGGTCGTTGGTGTCCGCCTGACGCGGCTGATTGGGCTTCTTGGTCTCGTCACTGGACGCCATGAACTGGGGAACCCCCTCACGAATCATTCACTCCCGGACAGGATTCCTGCACCGAGACATCGACGCTAAGTTGTTGATACGCCGAAACCGGGAGTGTAGCGACGCGATATATGGGAGTCAAGGAAGGATGGAACGATCGCGTGCCGCAAACGAAAGCTGTACAGCAAGATAGCGGTATTGAGCAGCGCGAGAGCCGCCCCTCACCCTAACCCTCTCCCCGTCACCACCCCGTCATCCTGAGTTAGGCGGTTGGGTGGGTGTGAGCGAAGGATCTCAAACTACGAAAATCTGGCCTGTGGCGCCGTTCTCCTATTTTGAGATCCTTCGCCGTCTACGCGGCTCAGGATGACGGGGTGGCGTTGGCATTTGGTTAAGCCGCGGTGCCGCTACGCTCGCACCCGTGTCACGATCTCCGCGACCACGTCCGGGATCGAGAGATCCGACGTATCGATGACCGTGTACGACTCGTCCCAGGTCAGCGGGGAGTCGGCGCGCGTGGAGTCCTGGGTGTCGCGGAGCATGCTGTCGGCCAGGACGCTGTCGTAATCCGCGGGCTCGCCACGGGCCACGAGCTCGGCATAGCGGCGCTCGGCTCGCACTTCGGGACGAGCGGTCAGGAAAAATTTGTGCGGTGTTTCGGGGAAGACCTTCGTGCCGATGTCGCGGCCTTCGAGCACGCCGCCGTTGCGGCGACCGAGCTCCTGCTGCAGACGGACCAGCACGCGCCGCACGGCGGGCACGGCCGAGACGTTGCTCGCGGCCATGCTGATCTCGGGAGTACGGATGAGGCTCGTGATGTCCTCTCCTTCCAGTAGAACGCGCGGCGGATCGCCAGGAACGAATTCGATCGTCGCCGCGGCGGCCAGCGCCTCGAGCGCGGCAGCGTCGCGCGTATCGATGCCGCCGCGGATTGCGGCCACGCCGATGGCGCGATACATCGCACCGGTGTCGATGTGCGGAACGTTCAGCTCGTGTGCGACGAGTTTGCTTGTTGTGGTTTTCCCGACACCGGAGGGGCCGTCAATGGCGACGATGAACGCCACTCAACCGCGACCCCGGCGCGTGCCGGCTGCGGCTTTGCGCGGCCCTGCGGCTTTGCGGGGAGCTGCGCTCTTACGAGGCGCCGTTCGGGGACTCGCACTGCGCGGTGTAGCACTGCGCGGTCCCGACTTCTGGCGCGTGGATGAGGTACGCGTCGCGGCAACTTTGCTGCGCACTGCGCTCGTTTTGCGAGCCGGCCGCTTTTTCGCCGCCGATACGTTCGCTGCGGTTTTCTTCGGCGATGCCGTTGCGGCGCGTCGCGGCTTGGCCTTGGCCGGCTCCTGCATCGTGGCCAGCATCTTCACTTCGCGCGGTGTGAGCTCGCGCCAGTCGCCGGGCGTGAGCTTCGGATCCGAGAGCGGACCGATGGCCACGCGGCGCAGTTTCGACACGGGATGACCGATGGCCTGGAACATCTTGCGAATCTGCTGCGTGCGCCCTTCGCGCAACCGCACTTCGAACCAGGAGTTGCCTTCGTCCTCACCGCGGCCCGTCGAACGTCCTGTGGTTTTCATCCGGGCGATCTCGCACGGGAGCGTGCGTTTGTTGTCAATGGTGATGCCGCGCTGCAGTTTGTCGACGAGACGCTCTTCAGGAACGCCGCGCACTTTCACGTGATACGTCTTCACGGAGCCGTGCTGCGGATGCGAGACCTTGAACGCGAGATCGCCGTCGTTGGTGAGGAGAATCAAACCTTCCGAATGGAAGTCGAGGCGGCCCACCGGATAGATCCGCTCGCGCACGCCCTTCACTAATTGGATGACGGTCTTGCGGCCCTGCGGGTCTTCGACCGTGGTCATCACTTCCCGCGGCTTGTAGAGAAGGATGTAGCGATGCTCCTCGGCGTGGGTGATGAGCTTTCCGTCGACCTTGACGTGATCGTGCGCGGCGTCGGCTTTCGAGCCGAGCTCCGTGACGACGCGACCGTTCACTGTCACACGCCCTTCACGGATCATCGTCTCCGCTTCTCTTCGCGATGCGAAGCCGGCATGCGCGATGATCTTCTGCAGTCGCTCGAGTTCCATCACTCTTCGTTCGCTTCGGATTCTAACTGACTTTCTTCGACAGTGACGGAGGGTTGCTCTTCGAGCGTCGCACCATCGGCGCTTTCCGTAGCGTCGACCGACGGTTCCGTTGCATCGACCGATGCCATTTCGCCTTCGATGATGTTGTCGCTGCCCGGCTCCGCCGCGTTGATCGCAGCAACGAGATCGTCGTTGATGTTCTCGCCGATCAGATCTCCGAACTCTTCGAGGCGCGGCAGATCGCGAATGTCGTTGAGACCGAAGTGAACGAGAAAATCTTTCGTGGTGCGATAGAGGAACGGACTGCCGACGACGTTCTTCCGGCCGGCCACGCGGATCATGCGCCGCTCCAGCAGCGTGCGGATCACGCCCGTCACGTTCACGCCGCGGATGTCGGAGACTTCCGGCGCCGTGATCGGCTGTCGATACGCGACGATGGCCAATGTCTCCAGCGCCGCGAGCGAAAGGCGATTCTCCCCTTTCTTGGCGAAGTACTTCTTCAGCACCGAATCGTGATCGGCGCGTGTGGTGAGTCGCCATCCGCCGGCGGCCTGTTCGAGCGCAAACCCACCGAGATGCTCATCGAGCACGCGCTTGATCTCCTCGAGCTGCGCGCTCACGGCTTCCTTCGTTTCTTCGAGCGAATCAGCAAGATCGTCGACGCGCACGGGATCGCTCGAGAGAAAGAGAATGGCCTCGAGGGCGGCGCGCAGCTCTGTAATTTCCATTGGCATGTTGATCACGAGGGGAGTCGCAGAGTCTCAAAGTCGCAAAGTCTCAAAGATGTGCCAGCGACGTCCTTTGAGACTTTGAGACTTTGCGACTTTGAGACTCCCCCATCGTTCTCCTAACTATTGTCGAACAAGGCAAACGTCTCCTCGTCGATTTCCTTTTCGTGCGTGTGGACGAGAATCTCGCCGAAGATCTGGCCCTGCTTGATATGGATGCTGCCGAGGCGCACCAACTCCAGCATGCCGAGGAACACGGCGATCAGTTCATTGCGATCGCGACCCTCCAGAAACCACTGAAGGCGGATCGGCGACTTCTCTTTCACCTTCGCATAGAGCTCGCGCATCTTGTCCGAGATCTTGTGGACGGTGCGATGCAGCTCGATGGCCTGCGGATGGTTCTGACGATAGCGCACCAGCGCCGTGCGGAAGGCGTCGATGAGATCGAAGAGACCGACGTCGCTCATGTCGATCTCCGCCGGCTCATCGCCCGGAACCGGCACGCGCGGACGCGACCACATTCCCATGCGCAGCACATCGAGCTCCGCGAACGATTCCGCCACGGCCTTGAACCGCTGGTACTCGAGCAAACGATCGACCAACTCCTTGCGCGGATCCTCGCCCGCATCTCCATCCGCCGATTCGTCGCGCGGCAGCAGCATGCGTGACTTGATGTTGATCAGCAGCGAAGCCATATAGATGTAGTCGGCCGCGACGTCGAGGTCGAGCTCCGTCATGGCATCGAGGTAGGCGTTGTACTGATCGGTGATCAGCAGGATGGGGATGTCGTAGATGTCGACTTCATGCTTCCGGATGAGATGCAGCAGCAGATCGAGCGGTCCGTGGAATGCCGGCAGCGTGAGCTGATACGCAGCGGGATCGCGTTCTTCATCGCCGCTCTCCATGGACGACGGCATCGAAACCGTCGCTTCCTGCTCGGGCTCCGGCGTCGCGGGCTCTTCCCGGATCTCGTCGGTCATGAGCGCAGCTCGGGATAATCAATCTTCATCGCGTCGCGCACGAGAGCCAACGTTTCGGCGGCACGCTCGCGCGCTTTGCGGTTGCCGTCGCGCAGCGCGTCCCAGACGATCGACGGATCGCGGTCGATCTCCTCGCGCCGCGCGCGGAGCGGCGCCAGCTTCTCGATGATGATGTCGGCCAGCAGCTTCTTGTCCTGCACGCAGCCGATCTGCGCGGTGCGGCATTCATGATCGACGCGCGCGACCGTCGCATCGTCGGAGAAAAGTTTGTGAAACTGGAAGAGGTTGCAGATGTCCGGATTGCCCGGATCGCTGCGGCGCACGCGGTTGGGATCGGTGAACATCGTCATCACCAGCGCGCGGATCTCGTCCGCGCTGGCCGTCAGAGCGATGGTGTTTCCGTATGACTTCGACATCTTCCGTCCGTCCAGCCCCGGCACCTTCGGCGTGGCCGTGAAGAGCGGCTGCGGCTCCGGAAAAACCGGACCATAGAAGTTGTTGAAGCGCCGCACGATCTCGCGCGAGAGCTCCAGGTGCGACGCCTGGTCCTCGCCCACCGGCACGTACGCGGCGCGATAAACAATGATGTCCGCGGTCTGCAGCAGCGGATAGCCGAGAAAGCCGTAGGTGTTGAGATCCTTGTCTTCGATCTGCGCCTGCTGATCCTTGAACGTCGGCACGCGCTCGAGCCATGGCAGCGGCGTCACCATCGAGAGCAGCAGATGGAGCTCGGCGTGTTCCTTGACCTCAGACTGCAGGAAGATCACGCACTTCGACGGATCGAGTCCGGCTGCGAGCCAATCCGCCACAGCGTCGAAGGTGGCCCCTCGGATCTTCGACGTGTCGGCATAGTCGGAGGTGAGCGCATGCCAGTCCGCGACGAAGATGAAGCAGGGGTAGCGATCCTGCAGCTCCACCCAGTTCTTCACCGCTCCGAAGTAATTGCCGAGGTGAACGCGGCCAGTTGGCCTGAGGCCGCTGAGTACGTACTGTAGGGCTTGATTCAATCGATAGCTCGTGCGCTTTGAAAAAGACGGCGCAGTGTAGCAACGATGGGGGGTTCCGACAATCGAGGGCATTGAGCGACATTGATGGGTGCGGCATCGTATTGACCGCCCGCCGAATGCAGGAGCGCGGCCGCCCCGAAGGGAATTTGCGTTACGCGGCCCTCCCACAGACAAGTCTTTAACTCGAGGAGGAGCCATATGAAGCGTTCAGGTAGCCATGGATTCGAGCCGTGTTTCGTCGCCCCCCATCCCGATCTGCAGAACCGCATGCGCTCCGCGGTCAACGCCGCCCGTGCTGCCGCCGATCCCGCCGTTGCGCCAAGGATTGGCATCCGCAGATCCACGAAGCCCGGCCTCGACGACGGCACGATCTTTCCGCCGGGTGCCTTCCCGCTGGGGACGCCCATGCGCGCCATCCGCTCGGCAGCCGCCCAGCGCACGCCGCTCCGCGGGAATGTCAACATCGTGGTCGTGCTGGTCGACTTCTCCGACAGAAAGATGACGACGCCCGCCTCGCACTTCGAGGATCTCTTCTTCTCGCGTAAGAAGCTGCCAAACGGCAGCGTTGCCGACTACTTCGACGAGGTCAGCAACCAAGCCGTCCAGATCACCGGCCGCGTCGCCGGACCGTTTCGGATGCCGCAAACCATCCGCGCCTACGCGCACAAGGAGGCGGGGACGGGAGATGTGCTGCCGAATGCGCGCACGATGGCACGCGATGCCGCGCTGGCCGCGAAACCGCATGTCAACTTCGCGTCGTTCGACAACGATAGCAACGGCTTCGTCGACGCTTTCATCGTCATCCATGCAGGCTCGGGCGCCGAGCAGACCGGCGACAACGACAACGACATCTGGTCGCACAAGTGGGTGCTGGACGGCAACACGGCGCTGGCGGTGAACGGGAAGAAGATCTTCGCGTACTTGACCGTGCCGGAAGACGCGCGCATCGGCGTCTGCTGCCACGAACTCGGCCATCTCATCTTCGGCTGGCCGGATCTCTACGACGTCGACGACTCGTCCCAGGGCGTCGGCAACTGGTGCCTCATGGGAGGTGGCAGTTGGAACGGTCCCACTGTTGGCGCGCAGGCCGGCGACGTTCCCGCCCACCCGTCAGCCTGGTGCAAGAAAAACCAGGAATGGGTCACGGTCACGACGCCGTCGGCGAACGGCAGCGTTACCATCGACGACGTGAAGACGTCGCGTACCATCCTCCGGCTCTGGAAGGACGGCGACACGAATTCGCAGGAGCATTTCCTGGCCGAGAACCGCAGCCGAAAGGGATACGATCGTGCTCTCCCCGGCGAAGGGCTCCTGGTCTGGCACATTGACGACGCGCTCGATTCAAACCGCGATGAGAACCACTACAAGGTGGCGCTGATGCAGGCCGATGGACGCCGCGATCTCGAGCGCTCCGCGAACCGCGGCGATGCCGGCGACTCCTATCCCGGGACGACCGGCAACACCAGCATCACGGCCAAGACGAACCCGTCGACGCGCTCGTACGCGGGCGTCAACAGCTCCGTGGCCATCACCAGGATCAAAGTCAGCGCTGGCCGCGTCAAGGCCACCATCGCCGTGAAATCGACGAAGGCCGCCAAGGCCGCCGCAAACGCAAAAGCGAAGAAGATGGCCGTGGTCGCCGGCGACGTGGCCGCACCGCGGATCTCCATCGCCCGCGGTGCGGCGCCGAAGCGCAAGCCAGCGGCGACACGCACCGATTCCCGGTCGCGGGTGCGCTGATGGTCCAGGCGATCGAGAACTGGACATCGATAACCGGCCGCATCCGCGCGGTTGCGGACAACTCTCCCCTCGACGGCTACACACGCGTGGCCGTCGAGGTGGACCACGCCGATGCGGTCGCGGACTTCAGGTCGCTAATCAAGGTGTCCGCCGGTGAGATCGTGGAGATCCTCGTTCCCACGGAGAGGGCCGCCCACATGACCAGCGGTCAGAGCATCACGGCGCGCGTCCGGCGCGCCGCGCGCGGGATCTTTGCCCATCCGGAGGAGACGAAGCTCGACTGAGGCGCTGGCAGCGCAGCGGTCGGGAACAATCGCTCTCTCGCCCCCACGAGCGTTCGACGCGCCGCAATCAGCTTGAACGAACGACGCGCTCCGTCCACTCTCCTAGACCGGACCGGCTACCGCTTTCTGCTTCACCGTAGGCTGGGAAGCTTCTGCGTGCCAGCAACCGTCCGGCATCGAGCAATGGCACGCCGTTTCATCGATTCGATCGATTCAGCAGGTACGCGGTGCGATGGCGAGCCGGCGCGACAGGCGAGGGAGGGAGTGCCCATGACGGCTGACCTCGTCATCCGTTTTCGCTTCTGAATGCAAACATATCAATGGAGATGTTCCCGCGCAATTCAACCCTGCCGTCTACAACACCAAGCCTGGAGACCCGCTGAAGGCGCAGCGCGCCGATCTGGTGCGATCGCAGGTAGGGATTTGTCGGCCGGAGTCACTCCTTTGTTGAGGAGAGCTGACCATGCCGAAGCCACCCGACTCCTGGAAATGCACCGACGCTGACGCCGCTGAGCAACTGACGGAGATGTTCGTCGGCATCGTTCAGAAGAAACGCATCGCCGCAGGACAGAAGCCGGCCATGCGGCCGGTGTTCCTCAAGGTTCACGGCGTCGCGTACGGCACCTTCGAGGTTCTCCCCAACCTGCCCAAGAAACTCGCGGTCGGCGTCTTCGCGAAACGGAAGGAGCCGTATCCGGTCTGGGTACGCTTCTCGAGCGACACCACGCCCTCGACGCCCGACCTGCGAACCACCCTCGGCATCGGCATCAAGCTCTTCGGCGTGCCCGGGCCGAAGCTGATCGACAACGGCGACACACAGGACTTCATCCTGCAGAACCACGACGTCTTCTTCGTCAACACCGCAAAGGACATGTGCGCGTTCACCAAGGCCGGTGTCGTCGACGGCGACTACGACTCATACTTCATCCGCCATCCGCGCACGAAGCTCATCATTGAGCAGATGAAGAAGGTCGAACTGAGCGTGCTCACGACGAACTACTGGAGCGTCCTTCCCTACAGCTTCGGAAACCACGCCGACGTCAAGTACAAGCTCGTGCCCGAGCAGGACGTCGACTCTGCCGCGCCGACCGACGTCCCGAACTACCTCGCGCTCGATCTCGCCAACCGCCTGCGCAAGAGCGAGGCGCGCTTCCGCTTCCTCGTGCAGTTCCGGAAAGAGTCCATGCCGATCGACAAGGCCACGGTCCGCTGGAGCGAGGAGGAGAGCGAGCCGGTTCATGTGGCCACGCTGGTCCTTCCCCGCCAGGACGTCACCGCGAACGGGCAGGGCGGATACGGCGAGAACCTGGCCTTCAATCCATGGCACGCGCTCGCCGCGCACAAGCCGCTCGGCTCGATCAGCGACGCGCGCAGGGTCGTCTATCACGCGTCGGCGAACGTGCGCCGCGACGCGAACGGCGTCCCGACGGGAGAGCCAGGCGCTCCCCGGCCGCCGATCCCGCCGCCGTCGGACCCCGACCGCCGGATCGTGAAAGCGGCCATCCATCCGTCGATCGGAGTGGCTCGCGTCGGCAACAGTCAGAACGAGTTTTTTCTGGCGCCCGAAGTGATCGAGCCGATTCCGCGCGAGCCGGGCTTCTACCGTGATGCGAAGGGCGCCTTGAAACGCCAGGCGGTGCGCTTCCGCGTCTACGGCCTGAATGCCGCGGGCGTGCCGGTCAAAGAGCTGACCGCGGCGGATGCGTCGATCGAATGGGATGTGCATCTCGCGAACAAGAAGTCCGCGTGGTACGAGTTCCAGCTCGCGCTGGACATCCCCGAGGCGGACTCCGCGCCGCCGTCGATGCTGCGGAATCCTCGTGTCCAGGATCGGGCCGCACTCACCATCGATCCCGGCCCGCGAACGATCAAGGGGAAAAATCAGAACGGGAAGAAATTCGACACTGGCAAGTTCATGGGGAAAAAGGTCTACCTCGGCGAGCTGCGCACCGACGAAGAGGGACGCCTGATCTTGCTCGGCGGACGTGGCGTCTCGGCGTCGTACGACAAGTCCAAGGCCGTGACATTCGCGAACAACGATGCCTGGCACGACGACATCTCGGACGGTCCGGTGACCGCGACCGTCGTTTATGAGGGAGCGGAGCTGCGCGTCGATCCGGCGTGGGTCGTCGTCGCGCCACCTGACTACGCGCCGATGCAGAAGTCGGTGCGCACCATGTGGGATCTCATGCGCGACGTCGCCATCACCGCGGGTACGTTGCAGCGGCCGGTGCGCCCGTCATTCGAGAACGACATCCGGCCGCTGTTCGAGCGGATGACCACCCTCCAGTGGGTCAACGCCGGTTTCGCCGGGGCGTTCGGATGGGAGGGACCGAACAATCTCTCCACACCCGAATGGCTTGAGAGACTCTCTCGCCCGACTTCGGACACGCGCGAGATGCGGCGCACGATCGCGAATCAGTTCCGTAACTTCGTGCGCGACTCCTACTCCCCCGTTCCATGGCCGTGGCTGTACGGCGACGCCATGAACGTCCCGCCGGCGCCGACTCCACGGCAGAACACGGCCCTCACTAACACCCAACTGATGTTCCTCGATCAGTGGGCCGCCGGCAATTTCGACGCCGACTACGATCCGAAGCGCGAGCCGGTGCTCGACCTGGATGAGGTCCCGATCGAGGAGCGCCCGGCGTTCCTCACCAAGGCCTCGCTCGACTACTGCCTCGCCGACGCCTTCCATCCCGGGTGCGAGATGACGTGGCCTGTTCGCAGCGCGTCGATGTACATGGGGCCGTTCCGCTTCCTGCACGCGCCGGACGATTGGATCGAGCCAGGCTACGGCGAGCAGCTCCTCATCTCGGCATTTCCGAGCGGTCCGCTCGCTGCGCAGGTGCCCGGCGGAGTCACACGCTGGATGGCCGTTCCGTGGCAGACCGACACCGCGAGCTGCCGCTCCGGCTATGTCAAGTCCTACGACCCGTACGTGCCGTCGTTCTGGCCGGCGCGCGTGCCGAATCAGGTGCTGTCGACCGCGACCTACAACGTGGTCATGGACAAGACCCGTCCGGCCGGCGAGCGGCTGGCCGCGTTCGCGAACCGGTCGTTGTGGGTCCGCGGCCTCGGCACGAAGAGCTACACCGATCAGATCAACAACATGATCGATCACTTCGGTGACCTCGGCGTCGTGGAGTTCCGCGAGGGACCCGACGATCTGCCGCTGCCCGCGGCGATGCAGGTCGAGCAACTGCCGGGGCGTCTGGTGCCGTTGCTGCGGACGGCCGTCGATGCGGCGACGCTCGCCGTCGCGCCGAACATTCAGGTGGACGAGGAAGACGTCGACCTGACCGGGATCGAGAAAGTGCAGCGCTTCTCGCACGGGCTCCGGCGCGACTGACGTGCGTGAGGTCGATGTCCTCATCGTCGGTGCCGGACCGGCAGGGGCGACTGCCGCCCTGAACCTGGCGCCGATCCGGCGCGTGGCGGTCATTGACCGCCGCGCGGAGCCGCCTTCGCGCATCGGAGAGTCGATTCCACCGGCGGTGCGGCGGTTGCTCACCGACATGGGACTCTTCGAGAGCTTCCTCGCCGAGGAGCACGCGCCGTGTCATGCGAATCGGTCGGTGTGGGGCGGCGAGGAGCCGCGCGAGACGGATTTCCTCCGCGATCCCGACGGCCACGGATGGCACCTCGACCGAAGACGCTTCGAGTGCTGGCTGCGAGGCGTCGCGGCCGATTGCGGAGCGGAGCTACTCGTGCCGGATTCGGTAGAGCGCGTCGAGCGCCATGACGGGCGATGGCGCGTCGAGTCGGCATCGGGAGTGATCTCGGCCGCGGTGCTCATCGATGCCGGCGGACGCGCGGCGCCATTGGCTCGCAAGCTGGGTGCGCGAGTCGTCGTCGAAGACCGGCTCGTCTGCGCGTGGACCTCGGGCGTCGATCGCTGTAAAGGCGCGCGAGGAATGACGTTCGTCGAGGCGGCGGAAGACGGATGGTGGTACACCGCGCCGCTGCCGAACGAACGGCGGGTCCTGGCGTTTCACACGGATTCCGACTTACCGATGGCGCGCGGCGGCGATGCGTTGCTCGCTCGCGCCGTCGCGCAGAAAGAGCTCGCGGGCGTATTGCGCGAATCCGGCTTCGTCGCCGACACAGCCATCGCCGTCACCGCCGCGAACAGCGCCACGCTGGAGCCCTGTGCGGGCGACGGCTGGCTGGCCGCGGGCGACGCCGCGCTGGCGTTCGATCCATTGTCGTCACAAGGAATCCTGAACGCGCTCTTCACCGGCCTCGCCGCCGCCGAAGCAGCCGATCGTTTCCTCAGCGGCGAGTCGTTCGACGACTATGCCGAGACGATCGCCGGCATTCGCTCCGCCTATCGCGCGCATCTCCACACCTGGTACGGAATGGAGAGGCGCTGGCCCGACACCCCGTTCTGGCAGCGACGCCAATCACCAACTCATGCAGGCGCCTCAACCTGACAGCGGGATTCCATTGCTTGCGTGAGGCGACAGGGTTGTATGGACGGTTTCCGCTGAACTTACGAATCTTTGGATCTTCGATCACTTCGATTCATGCCCAATCGGAGATCGGGCGCGAGTAGGCGCATACGGTGCTCACAGCCGCGACGCCACGATCTCCGCGTTGACGCTCGCTCCCTCCCCCTGCTCCCGCAACTGCCCCTGGTTCACGATCGGCTCGAGCCGCTTCGCCTGTCGCTGATCGGCGAGCAGCGTTTCCAGCAGTGGGCGGATGGCGGTCGAGATGGGCGTTTCGTTGCCGGGCCAGGCGAGGTTTAAGACTTCCGTGGGGTCGTGACTGAGGTTGTACTGCTCGTACTGGTCGGGGACGAGGGCGATGATCTGCTGGAACTGGTTGATGGCGGGATTGGTGATGTTCGAGTAGGCGGAGATTTCCTGCGAGTAGTGGACGTATTTCCAGAGCACGCCGTCGATCTCGACGACGATCGCTTCGACTTGGTTCGGCGGGAGGACGTTCGGCCAATGCCGCTGGCCGGTGATCTGGCTGAGACCCTGGGCGACGTCGTCGGCGGTCATGAAGTAGACCGCCTCGCCCGGAGGTATGGGCGATTCGCCGCGGACGACCGAGGAGAGGTCGCGGCCGACGAGCGGGCGCGTTTCGGCGTGTGATTTGGCTACTTCGCGCGCGGCATCCTCGGCGTCGATGCCTGCCAGGCCGAGGAGCGTGGGGAGGAGGTCGGCGTGCGAGGTGAGCGCGTCGATGCAGCCTGCCGATTGCGTGACCGGCGTGCCGGTGATGATCAGCGGGACGTGGATCGTTTCCTCGTAGGCCTGGTACCACTTCTGATGCATGCCGCCGTGCGCGCCGAGCATCTCGCCGTGATCGGAGGTGAAGACGATGATCGTGTCGTCGCGGAAGCGCGAGTGCATGAGCCGCTCGTACACGGCCAGCACGTGATTCTCCGCTTCCACCTGGAGGAAGTAATAGAACTGCCGATAGAGATCGATCTGCGGCTGCGGAAGCAGCATCTGCGGATAGACGTCGATGTAGCTCTGCTGACAACGCGGCTTGGTCGACAGATCCTCATTCTGCGTGGGCGGCGCCGGGATCGGCGGCACCTCGGCATCGGTCGGATACGGGAATCCCCACGACTTCCAGAGAAGACCGTAAAGGACGATGTCGTGAGGGTTGACGTACGAGTTCACCAGGAGCCAGGGCTGATCGCCGCCGTGCTCTTCGAGCCGATCGAGCACGCCGAGCGCTTCTTTTGCGTAGAGCGGATCGCGCACCCATCCGCTGTTCGATTGCGCCGAGCCGTGCGGCTCAGGACCGATCCAGCCGTCGAAACCGAACCCGTCGAGGCGATTGGCGCGCGCGTAGATGTTGGTGTTCTCGACGATCGGCGTGCCGTCGCTCGTGTTCGAAGCCAGCGCGTTCTCCGTCCCCGGCACCAGGATGTCCGCATGCGAGACGTGCCACTTGCCTTTGTAATGCGTGCGATAACCGGCGGCGCGGAAATAGTCGCCCATGGTTGGGACCATGTCCGGATCGAGCCAATGCATCCCCGGATCCCACGCGGCCTTGCCGACTCCATCGGTCTGCGTCACGCCGTGCAGCGACGGGTACTGGCCGGTGAAGATCGAGGTGCGGCTCGGCGCACACGCGGTGGACTGCACGTAGTGCCGCTTGAAATCGATGCCGTTCTCTCGTAGAACTTTTTGCGCGCGAAGGTTCTTCGTCATCCATTCGCGTAGCTCGAGGCTGTCGTAGACGGTCGGATACCGCAGCTCGTCAACGAGAAAGAGGAGAACGTTGGGCTGTTTTTTCGCCATGCAGAAGGAGTGACTGTAGCGGCGACTTCCCTACCCGGGCGACCGCGAGTCGCAGGTTGCCCGAGGATCACCTCGCGGGGGCACGCGCTTTCGTCCTGCTCAGCACATGCGCTTCAGGTGCTCGGCCAGGCGAATGGACAACATGATGAGAGTGAACGTCGGGTTGGAGATGCCGGCGGACGGGAAGACCGACGACCCGGCCACAAAGAGATTGTTCAGTGAGTGCACTCGGAGGTTCGCGTCGACCACCCCCTTCGCGGGGTCATTCGACATGCGCGTGGTGCCGATGTGATGGCCGTTCACGACCAACTGGCTTTTGACAGTCTCCCAGGGAGGAACGGCGATTTCACCGCCCAGCGCGCTCACGGCGCTTGCGAACAGGGTTGTGGTGGTGTCGTAAGTCTTTTCGTCGAGATCGGTGAGCTGCCAGTCGATCCTGGTCTGGGGTTGGCCGAACACCGGATCCACGGTGTCGCTCAACGTCACGCGGCTCTCCGGATTCGGGGACTGTTCGAAGTAGTACTGGCCGTAGTTGTACCAGAACCAGCACCTGCCGATGCCCTCTTTCCGCACGGTCTCCGCGCTGGGGATGAAGCGAGCGTTCGCGCGGACGCCGTTCGGATCCTGAAAAGGTCCGGTGGGTGTTTGGCCACCCATGAATCTCGCCTGATCGGCAGTGAGATAGCCGCTGTTGAGAGTCTGAAAGACCTGTCCCGCCGAAAGCGCATGAGCCATGAAATACCGGCCAACGAGGTCGTGCTCGTTGCCTGCGTTGGACAACAGGAGTTGGCGCGCATTGGCCACCGCGCCGCAGGCCAGCACATAGGCGTCCGCCTTGATCGTGAACTCCGTGGCCTTCTGCGGATGCATCCCCGCGCTCATGCTGGCCACGCGCAGGGAGCTCACACTTCCCTGCTGGTGATCGATGTCGAGCAGGCTTGCGTTCAGGATCACCTCGGCCGCGCTGGCACCGATGGTGATGCCGTCGAACGTCCTGGTGGCGAAGTTCAGGTACTTCGCGCCCAGGAACTGATACATCTCGATGTCGAAGCCATCGAGCGAGGGCGGCGCGGCACTGAGCGTGTTGGCCCAGAATTCGTTGCTGAAGTTATTGCCGTTGCTCCCGTAATCGCCGTAAAGCGCGCACAGCGCGGACGCTTTTGCGTAGTACGGGTCGAGCTCCTCACGGGTCACCGGCCAACCAGCGAATCCGGGACGCTCCTCCAGATCGATCGGATCCTCGGGCCGGCTTTGTCCGCCCCAATGCGTCGACGTCCCGCCGAAGACGCGCTCCCGTTCTCTCGGAAAGTTCGGGAAAGCATTGTCGGGCAAGACCAGAAAGTTCGGCTCGTTTGTGGCGAAGAGGCCCTCGGCCTGGCCGTTGTAGAGCAGCACTTTGTCTGGCCAGCTCTCCTGATAATGGTCATAAGGCCGGCTGCCTTCGATCAGGATGACCTTGAAGCCCGCCTTCTGTAACTCCCACGCGGCAGTGACGCCGGCCGGGCCGGTGCCAATGACACAGACCTGCGTAGACAGAACGGTCCCGGTCGCGATGTCACCGCCATTTTTTATCATAATGATGGAAGCATGTATGAGGCACGGGAGGAAGTCAAATCCGTTTGGCGACCATCGGAGGGCGAGGGCCGGCCCCAGCGCGTTCGGTAGAACGTGTGCCTGTCACGCTGGAGGTCGCGGGTTCGAGCCCTCGATCGGCGTGACGCTGATCGATCACCATTCCTCCGTAAAAATCACGTGATCGATGGGAACGGGAGTGCGTAAGATGTGTGTATGCGCCTCACCGCCTTCGTGTCGTACGCGCATGAAAACGAGCAGATCAAGAACCGGCTGCTCAAGAGGCTGCGCTCCTTCGAAATCGACGGCACGCTCTCGATCTGGCATGACCGCAAGCTCGTCGCCGGCGAGACGTTTGACAGGGAGATCACGAGGCAGATCGAGGCGGCCGATTTCGTGCTGCTGCTGATCAGCAGGCCCTTCCTCGACTCGGCTTACTGCGCACATGAGACGAATACGGCCATGGCCCGCGAGCGCGCGCGTGTGATTCCCGTGATCCTGGAAGCCTGCGAATGGCACGATCAGCCTTTCCGGAAATACAACGCCGTGCCGACAGGCGGCCGGGCGGTGGCGTCATGGCCGGACGAGGAGCAGGCATTCGACGACATCGTCGAGCATGTGGCGCGCGCCGTGGCGGTTTGGCGGCGCGTTTCGAATCTCGCGCCGCGCCATGACGTCTTCATCGGACGCGAGGACCTGCTCGCACGGCTGCACGGGACCGAGGCCGCGGTGCTCACCGGTATCGACGGCGCGGGCAAATCGGCCCTCGCCCTCGAGTACGCGCACCGTCACGCCGAGGAGTATTCGATCCGCTGGTGGATCCGCGCGAACGACCCGGTCACGCTCGAATCGGATTACGCCGCACTGGCCGGGGCTCTCGACCTTCCGGAGCGTGCGCTGATCGATGAGCACGCGATCGTGCAGGCCGTGAAGCGCCATCTCGCGGAGAGACCGCGGTGGCTCCTGATCTTCGATGACGCAGACGATGCGGCGAATGTCGAGTCGTATCTTCCCGGCGGCACGATGGGGTGCGCGATCGTGACATCGCGCAATCCGCCACGGCCCGGCACCGCGACTCCGTTGGCCGTCGACGTGCTGACTCGCGACGAGTCCGTCGAGCTCCTCCTGTCGCACAGCGGTGTGGACGATCGCGAGGGCGCGGATGCGCTGGCGCACGAGCTCGGCGATCTCCCGCTCGCGCTCGAACAGGCGGCGGCGTTCATCGAGCGAA
Organism: Acidobacteriota bacterium; assembly: GCA_030775085.1. Taxonomy (GTDB): domain Bacteria; phylum Acidobacteriota; class Thermoanaerobaculia; order Gp7-AA8; family Gp7-AA8; genus QHVT01. The sequence goes on from JALYJW010000029.1 coordinate 20,485, forward strand.
CGGCATCCTCGTTCGCCGATTACGTCGAATCGTTCCGCACGGCTCGCGGGGAAAAGCACACGATCGCCACGACTTGGAAGCTCTCCATCGACAACATCCGCGAGGTCGCGAGGCCGGTGATGCTCTGCGCGTTCGTCGCGCCGGACGAGATCCCGCGCTCGCTGCTGAACGACAGCGACGGAAAGCACGTGGTAAACAAGGCCGTCGCCGCGGCGCGGGCGTACTCGCTCATCCGCGCCGACGCCGAATCGATCGGCATCCACAAGCTGGTGCAATTCGTCATCCGCGACGAGATGTCCGCCGACGAGCGGGCCCAGTGGGCGCGGAAGGCCTGCGCCGTCGTGAACAACGCGTTCCCCATGAATCCCGAGGATTCACGGGAGTGGCGTCCGGCGGCGCGGCTGTTGCCGCATGTCCAGGCGGCATGTGGCATCGCGGAAGGTGAGGAGGCGGGCAATGCCGACGCCGGACCCCTGCTCAATCGCGCGGGCATGTACCTGCGCCATCGCGGCATCATCGATGCGGCGCTCGACATCTTCGACCGCGCGGAGCGGTGGGTGGTCCGCTTCGGCGGCGGGGACGCCGCCGCGCTGGCGGCCATCCGGGCGAATGCTGCCGTCGCTCGCGGTGAGACCGGTGATCGCGCCGGTTCGATCGACGTGTTCCGCGCAAAGCTCGAGTTGGACCGTCGCACGTACGGCGATCTGCACATGGTCGTGGCGCTGGACCTGAACAACCTCGGCAATGCCTTCGCGGAATCCGGAAGCCCGGAGGAGGGACTGCCGATTCTGCGCGAAGCGGAAGCGCTCTTCGAAAAGCTCGGCATCGCCAAGTACCTCGCCGTCACGAAGGGGAACATCGCGGTCGCTTACGAGCGGATGGGCGATCTCGAGTCCTCGGCGAAGGAGCATCGTGCCGCGCTCGAGATCATGGAGAAACACTACGGCCCCAACAACGCGAAGCTGATCCGCACGCTCTACAACCTCGGTGTCGTGGAGCAGTCGGAAGCGCGTCTCCTTCGCGCGATCGAGATCGCGGAGCGCGAGTTCGGCGCCGAGGACGCGGAGACGTACCGGCTGCGCCTCGAGGCCGCTGTGCAGGCCGCGCGAAAGGGCGATGTCGCCGAGGCTGCGGCGCGGTTCAAGGCGACGCTCGCGAGTATGCTCGAGCAGTACGAGGCGAAGGGACCAGAGCTCGCGAAGCTCCTCCTGACCTTCAGCGGGATCGCGCGCGAGCGCGGCTATCCGGAGATCGGCGACAGGTACGCGGCTGCCGCCGAGCAGATCGTTTAGGGCACGGCGAACCATGCTCGATTTACCCGCGACGAGCCACGTCGGTGTCTGAGGCACTAATCGCGCGCTGCCGCTTCCGGCACCGGAATCCCGAGAAGCGCACGCGCAGTACCTGCCGCAAGTTCCTCATCCGCGGCGAGCGTGTCAATCGCCAGGTCGCGCGCTTTTTCCATGAGGTCGTTGTCGCGGAGGATGTGGCCGATGCGGAAGCGGAGGGCGCCGGATTGGCGGGTGCCGAGGAATTCGCCGGGGCCTCGGATCTGGAGGTCTTGTTCGGCGACTTCGAAGCCGTCGCGGGATTTTTCGAAGAGGGCCAGGCGCTCTTTTGTGTCGGGAGATGCGGTCTCGTCGCGGAGGAGGATGCAGTAGGACTTGCGTGCGCCGCGGCCCACCCTGCCGCGCAATTGGTGGAGTTGGGAGAGGCCGAAGCGGTCGGCGTCGACGATGAGCATGATGGAGGCGTTCTCGACGTCGATGCCGACTTCGATGACGGTGGTGGCTACGAGGATGTCGATCTCGCCGCGCTTGAAGCGCTGCATCGTTTCTTCTTTTTCATCGGATTTCATCCGTCCGTGCAGCATGGCTACGCGGCGATTCGGGAAGCGCTTCTTCATCGACTCGAAACCGAGGGTCAGCGGTTTCAGGCTCGTCTTCTCGGACTCTTCGATGATCGGGTAGACGATGTAGACCTGCGCGCCCTCCGCGATCTGGTCGTCGATGAAGTTGTAGACGCGCTCGACCTCGGACGACGAGCGGACTCGGGTCGTGATGCGTTGTCGTCCGGGGGGCAGCTCGTCGATGACGGAGAGCTCGAGGTCGCCGTAGATGGCCAGCGCCAGCGAGCGAGGGATGGGCGTGGCGGTCATGACCAGGATGTCGGGCAGGTCGCCTTTGGCGAAGAGTTTCTGGCGCTGCTCGACGCCGAAGCGATGCTGCTCGTCGACGATGGCCATGCCGAGGGAACGGAACTGGATTTTCTCCTCGAGCAGCGCGTGCGTGCCGATGACGAGCTGAATGTAGCCATCGCGCAGACCCGCCACCAGCGTGCGGCGCTCGCCGGCACTCATGGAGCCGGTGGCACGGGCGATGATGACTCCATGGTCAACTAGTTGACGAATGCGCTGATAGTGCTGCTCGACCAGGATCTCGGTCGGCGCGAGGAGTGCCACCTGATGCCCGTTGCGAATCATGAGCATCGCGGCGATGAGGGCCACGATGGTCTTGCCGCTGCCGACATCGCCCTGCAGCAGCCGGTACATGGGACGCTCGGCGCGGAGATCATCGGCGATCTCGCGTAGCACACGTTTCTGTGCAGGTGTGAGACGGAACGGAAGGATGCGGCGGACCTCTTCTCGCATGGCGTCGTCGATGACGATCGTCCGCGATTTCGTCTTCGTCTCTTCGCTGGCGCGGCGGACGCGCAAGGCCAGTTGGAACGTGAAGAACTCCTGCAGGATGACGCGCAGATGCGCCTCGGAGCGCTGCCGCAGAAAATGCTCGGACAGCTCGGCGGGGCGATGGAGCGTGCGAATGGCGGTGCCAAGATCGATGACGCCGAGAGCTTTGCGCAAGTCATCGGGCAACGGATCGTCGAGGAGCGGAAGTGTCTCGAGCGCGACGTCGATGAGCTTTCGGATGGCCTTCGGCGGGATGGTGCCGACCTTCGAATAGATGGCGACGATGGCCCCTTCTTCGTCCTCGTTCCCTTCGAATTTTTCCCAGTCCGGGCTCTCGATCGTCAGCGGTCCGTAGCCGGAGGCGCGCGGTGCGCCGTAAATGGACAGCCGGTCACCCTGCTGAATCTGGTCGGCCAGGTACGGCTGATTGAACCAGATCAGCTTCACGGAAGCGGTGCCGTCATCGAGGATGGCCTCGAAGAGTTTCAGCCGCTTCACCGGCGAAACGCGCGCGTGCGCGGAGACGATCCGTCCACGCATGAGAACCGGTGTATCGACGAAACGTCCGAGATCGGCGAGGCGCGTCGGATGCCGGCGGTCTTCGTACCGCAGCGGAAAAAACCAGAGCAGATCGCGGACGGTCGCCAGTCCCGCTTCCTGCATGACACGCGCGCGGCCCTCGCCGATCCCTTTCAGGAACTGAACGGGGGTGGAGGGAGTGATGGGCGGCACGCGAATATTGTCGGGGACGTTTACGAATCGCGCACGCTGTCTACGAGATGAAGATCAATCGAACGCGACCTTCATCGCGATCAGCCCGATCTTCAGCATGTCGCCGCCGTGGATCGTGACGGGGATTCCGGTGGGGATGCGCTGGTCGTTGACGTAGGTGCCGTTGACCGTTCCGACTTCCTCGAGTACGTGATACTCGGAACCGGTACGCAGGATCTTCGCGTGACGGCGCGAGACGGAGCGATTCGTGTCGACCGGAGTGAGATCGACGTCGGGAAGGATGCCGGTGACCGGATCGGCGCGTCCGATCGTCGTTTCGTCGCCGTTGCTGAAGGGAAACGCGGTGCCGGTGGCCAGGTCGAGGAGTCGGTGGCGCAGGGCTTTCTCGGCGGGTGCGATGACGGTGGCATCCATGGCCACGTGATCGGCATCGACCTCGCGGCCGGCCAGCTTCTCGAGGAGCGTGTTCGCTTCGCGCAGGCGCTTGGAGTATTTGCGGATGATGCGCACGGCCACTTCGGGGTTCTTGCGCAACATCTCATCGAAGCGCGAGCCGTTGATGGCCACGACGCGCACTTCGGTCAAGGCCACGGCGTCGGCCGTGCGAGGAAGCGCTTCGAGCAGCGCCATCTCGCCGAAGAAGTCGCCTTTCTCCAGGCGGGAGAGTACGTGCGACTCGGTGCCGATGTGTTTGATGATCTCGACGGAGCCCTCCTGGATGATGAACATCTCCGTGCCGAGGTCACCCTGGGAGAAGATCCGGTCGCCTTTTGTGTAGGCGAGCGAAGCGTCTTTGACCGGGTCTTTGCCCGATCCGCCGGTCGTCTTGAAGACGGCCTTCATTCCTCGTGAGGATTCGTCGCTCATCGTATGACCGCGGTCTCGGTGACGGTGAAAGTGTGGTCCTGAGTGCTGAGGCGAACCGTTCTTCCGATCGGCATCAGGAGATTGTCTCCGAGATGACCGATGGGAAAGTTGCGGACGACTGGGATTCCGAGCGGTGTGAAGAAATCACGCAGAAACACCTGCATTTCTGCGTCGTTCTCGCAATTTTTCAGTGTGCCGATGACTACACCCCGGACGCGGTGCATTCTGCCAGACAGCCGTAAGTGGGTCAACATGCGGTCGATGCGATAAACGGGTTCGTCGACGTCTTCCCAGAACCAGATGCCGTCGTCGATCCAATAGTCGTACGGCGTGCCGACCAATGAAGTCGTGAGCGCGAGACAACCTCCGAAGAGCTCACCCTCCGCTTCACCCTCACACAGCACGTCCTCATCGGCCAGCGAACGCGTGAGCGGCGCTTCACCGTGAAGCATCGACCAGAACCAACGGTCGATCTCCGGCGAAAGGCCAGCGCCAAAGTTCAAGTTGAAGTCGAGGTTTACCATCGGCCCGTGAAATGTGCCGATGCCGGCACGCACGGCGATGGCTTGATGCAATGCCGTGATGTCGCTGAAGCCGACCAATGGCCGCGGGTTGGCCGCTAGTGCGTCGTAGTCAATGCGATCGAGAATACGCATCGCGCCGTACCCACCGCGCGCGAAGAAGAACGCGTCGTACTCCGGTGAGCGGAGGAATCGATTCACTTCCGCCGCACGCTCGTCGTCGCTTCCGGCGAGATAGCCGTGATAGCGATGATCGATGTTGTCCGCGAGCGTCACGCGATGCCCACGCCGCTCGATGGCCTTGGCACCCTCGACGATTCGCGCACGGTCGGAAGGACCGGAGGCGGCGAGGATCGCGATATGGGCGTTTTCAGGGAGGGCGCGCGGGCGGGTAAGCATCAGTAGGTATCGTACCCGAAGCATTTGGAGTGCGGCAGCCGCCGCTGCCGCTTTTTGTATGTTCGTGCATCGCGGAGACATACAAAAGCGGTAGCTGCGGCTACACGCACTCCAAAAAGTTCGAAAAGAAAAAAAGCGTGGAGCGGATCTGTAAGCCGAATTTTGTTCCCTTTGCGCTTGCGCGCTCGGGGCGAAGATCATTCGTCTGCCGCTCGCGTTACCGCGGCGGTCAAGCAACCTACCCGGACGCTCGAGTGGACACGGGCGAGTCCATCACGTCCCTATTTGGTCTTGCTCCGCAGGGGGTTTGCCGTGCCGTCGACACTCACGTGCGACGCGGTGCGCTCTTACCGCACCGTTTCACCCTTACCTCGTTGACCTTGCGAACCTCTGCTGCAGTCAATGATCGGCGGTTTATTTTCTGTTGCACTTTCCGTCGCGTCACCGCGCCTGGCCGTTAGCCAGCCTGCTGCCCGTAGGAGTTCGGACTTTCCTCGGCATCGTTGTGACTCCGCCGCGATCCTCCGATCCGCTCCACGCAAGGGAGCATAACAGGGCGTCGCCGGAAAACTTCCATCGTCCCGCGATGAAAACGATTCCGCTAAATTGCTGATCTTTTAGCGACTTAGAAAGAATGTCGGCCTGCCGACATCAAAATTTCGTTCGGTTTTTGTCGTCGCTAAAGTACGCGTCCCAGTCGTCGACGATTTCGCTCTCGGTACTGGCCGCGGCTTCCATCTGGCGAATGAATGCAACCGGCGCGATGACCTCGACCTGTCGCCGTTGCACCCGCGCCGCGAGGCCGCGATCCGACGTGACGACGCTCCAGCCTCGCCCCTGCGCTGCGCGCTCGACGATCACATCATCGGCGGAGCGGCCTGCGCTGAAGACTACGGACACTGACCCGAGGTGCCGCCCGAAGCTCGAAGGCTCCGGCCCGTCGAAGATGCAAGTGACTCGCGTCCGATTGGCGCGCGCAAACCCCGCCAGCAACCGCACCAGCCCGCGCTTCCCTTCCTCGCCATGACGGTCCACGCGCATCGCGCCGAGTACGTTGCTGCCGTCGATGAGCCAGGGCATTGGTTCTCAGTCGGCCGTCGGCAGTCCGCTTCGCTCGCAGTCGGCAGTAGCTTCCGTTCTTTTCTACGGCCGACCGCCGACTGCCGACCGCCCGACTACCCCTTCGGTACCGCTTTCACGGCCGCGTTCCGATCGCGTATCCCGGCCGGAATCTGGGCGAGCGCTTGCGCGGCCTGGTCGCGGGTGTTGTAGCGGCCCCAGAAGACGCGGTAGCAGGAGCGGTCGCCGAGGGACTGTGGGACGAACCAGACGCTCGCTCCGCCAGTGCGCATGAGTCCTTCGACGTTCGATGCGTCGCAGAGGATCTGGATCTGGACCGTGAAATTGCCGGTCGCACGCGATGCGAAATCGCGCGCCATCGCGTCGACGCGATCTTTGGTTGCGTTGCTGCCGGGTGCTGGAGCGGTGCTCGCCGGCGCGGTGCGGGCGGTCACTCGCGGGAGCGCCTGAGTCGGCGGCGGTTCCGCCGAAGCAGTCGCGGGCGCCGTAGTGGCCGTCGTTGGCGCTGTCTTCGTCGGTGGGGGCAAGATGGTCATTCCGGACGAAGGCGGCTCAGGTGCTTGCGTCGTCGTGGTCAGTTCCGCCACGGTTGTAGTCGCTTGCGACGTGGCTGCCGCTGCCGGTGTCGTCGCCCTGGCCGCGGTCCGCGGAGCTAGCTGCGGCGTTGGGATTGCGGCCTGCTGCCTCCCCTGCCACCACATGAATCCGAAATAGCCGGCGCCGCCGAGGATGGCGATGAGCATGAGTGCGATCAGAAAACCGTAGCGCCCCGAGCGTTGCTTCCGCGGCGGAACGGCGGAACCGCGCGCATCCGGAGAGGCGGCGCGCGCAGCTTCGAGCTGTGCCTCGTCGAAACCCCACTCCGGTTCGCTTTCCAGCGGCGGCGGTGCAGCAGTACGCGAAGGAGCAGCGACCGGCGCGCTCCACACCGGCATCGGCGCGGGCGCGGTGACGTCGGGCGTGCGATCGATGGGGAGCTCGTCCGCGTCATCCCACGCGGAAGAAGAGACTGGCGCGACTGCCGGCTCGTCCGCGTAGGAGGATAGAGCGATCGGAATCTGCACCGTCGGCGCCGCATCATCGAGCTGGAACGACGGGGGCTCCACGACAAAGTCGGCGTCGGTCAGCTCCGGATCGGGATTGTTCCAGACGTCGGCAGCATCGGCCACGCCTGCCGTGGCGAAGTCATCGAGTGAAAACTGAGAAGTTTCCTGAGGTTTATCGCCACGCGAGAGAACGCCGAGCGTCGCCAGTGCGTGGAGCAGTTTGTAGACGTTGAACGTATCGCGTCCGGAAGCCGTCGCCACCGCAGTCGCGCTCTTCACACCATCGATCTCGACCGCGATCGCCTCGGCGTCTTCATTGAGTCCGAGCTTCCGCCAGACCTCGTCGAAATCGGCGGTCTTCGTGAACACCGTTTCTCCGCCGTCCAGCGCGCGCTCGAAACGAGCTCGATCCTGCTCGGTGACGATCAGCTCGACCAGAATCTGCGGCAACACGAAGAGCGTCCCTTCGTCGCGTTTCGGCAGATAGTCGGCGACGATGGTGAACGACCCCTGCGTCCACGCCGCGATCGAGCGGATCACTCCGACGACCTGAACGCGGCGTGCCCAGGTCAGCTCCTTGCGCGTGATGAAGCCGAGGTTCAGGAGCGCGTCGCCGAGCGTCTCGCTCTCCTTCCGCTTCGCCAGGGCCTGCTTCACATGCTCGCGGGAGACCTTCCCGGCTCGCATCAGGATCTCGTCGATGCTGTCCGAGCGATCGTTCGTGCTCGCCGACAGGATGTCCCCGCCCTTGAAGTAGATGATCTTGATGATGCCGTCGTTCTCGAACCGGATCGCGCCGGTGAACTGCTCGCGCCACAGCTCCACGAGCCGCTCGATGAGATTGATTTCGCTGATCTCGCCTTCAAGCATTTCTTGCCACTCCCGCCCAGCAATTCGATTAGGTCTTAGGTATTAGGTCTTAGGGGGATGAACCGCGCAGGGATTATCGCACGCGCTCCCTAACACCTAAGACCTAAGAGCTGGTTCTCATCGATGCAGCTCATCGTAAAGCGACTGCCCAACCTTCCGTCCCAGCACATTCATCAGATCCTGCGCGCTGGCCTGTTTGATGGCGCTGACGCTGCCGAAGCGCTCCAGCAGGAGGCGTTTGCGCTTCCCGCCGATGCCCGGCATGTCGTCGAGCTCACTGTGCAGCGTGCGTTTGCTGCGTCGGCGGCGGTGCGAGGAAACCGAGAAACGATGCGTCTCGTCGCGCACCATCTGCAGAAGCTGCAGCGCCGGATCGCGTTTCTCGAGGCGGATCGGCTCCTCGCGATCGGGTACGTAGATTTCTTCCTCGCGCTTGGCAAGGCCGGCGATCGGGATCTCGTCGACGCCGAGCTTGTTCAAAGCCGCGAGCGCGGCGTTGAGCTGTCCGCGTCCTCCGTCGATGAGGATCATGTCCGGAAGCGGTTTGTTGTCCGCCAGGAGGCGCCGATAACGCCGATCCACCGCCTCGGCCATCGAGCGAAAGTCATCCGCGCCGACCACGGTCTTGATGTTGAAGATCCGGTACTGATTCTTGTCGAACTTCCCGCGGTCCAGCACGACCATGCCGGCCACCGAGTCGGTGCCCTGAATGTTCGAGATGTCGAAGGATTCGATCCGCTGCAGATCGCGTCCGCCGAAGCCGAGGATCTCGCCGAGGCGGGACGCTGCGATCTGCAAGCGATCCTGCGTCGACTTGCGAAAACGCGATTCGTGCGAGAGCCGCGCGTTGCGATTCGCCAGCTCGATGCGATCCACGCCGCGGCCTCGCTGCGGTACGCGCACCTGCGTCTTGCGGCGCGACTGCGTGCTGAGCCAGTCATCCAGCAGGTCTTTGTCGTCCACGTCGAACGGGATCAGCACGTCCTGCGGGATGAAGAGGTTGTCCTGGTAATAGCGCTGCAGGATCTCGCTGAGGAAGTAAGCCGGGCGATACTCCTGCACCTTCTCCCAGAACAGCTCGCGGCGATCGACGACGTGGCCGCCGCGGATGACGAAGAGCTGCACCGCCACGTCCGTCCCCTCTTCGTAGAGACCCCAGACATCCATGTCCTCGTCTTCCGACGCCGACGCCACCTGCTGCTCCGCCTGGATGCGCTCGACGGTCCGGATGAGATCGCGATAGTAAGTGGCAACCTCGTAGCTTTCACTCTCCGCGGCCTGGTACATCCGCTGGCGCAACCGCTCCTGCAGCTCGCGTGACTTTCCGCCGAGGAACAACACGACGTCGTCGACCATCTCGCGATAGGCGTCCGTGGTGGTGAGACCGACGACGCACGGGCCGAGGCATTGGTGCATGTCGTAGTAGAGGCAGGGTCGCGTGAGCGCGTTCCTCCCTTCCTCGATGTCGAGGTCGCAACTGCGCAGCTTGAACTGATCCGCGACGAGCTTGAGGATCCGCCGCGCGGTTCCGGCGAAGAAGGGTCCGAAGAAAAGATCGCCCTTCCGTCGGTCCATCCGCCGGGTGAAGACCACGCGCGGGTAGTCCTCGGACATGGTGACTTTGAGGTACGGATAGCTCTTGTCGTCGCGGAGCAGGATGTTGTAACGCGGCTGGTGCGCCTTGATGAGGTTGTTCTCGAGGAGGATGGCCTCGAGCTCATTGTTCGTGGTCACGAAGTCGATGGAGTCGATCTCGTGGACCAGCGTCATCGTCTTGGCATCGCGCGCGCCGCGGCCGACGACGTAGGTCGTGACGCGATTCCTGAGGTTCCGCGCCTTCCCGACGTAGATCACCTCCCCGCCCACGTTCTTGTGCAGGTAGACGCCCGGTCGTTCGGGGATTTCTTTGAGGCGAGCTTTGAGACGGTCAGCGCGATCGGACATCAGACGGGGCTACAACGGCGGCGGGGGGCGGCGTCATCCCGCAGGTTTCTACAGCGCGCCCAGGAACCGCCCAGCCGCCTTCCGAAACGCGTCCGACCACTCGTGCCCGCCGTCAAAAACGCACGTTCTCACATCCGTCTTCTCTTCCAGATAGCTCAAGTCTTTCTTGAACTTTTCAGGCGTGTACCACTCATCGTTCTCACCCCGCCCAAGTAACACCGGCGGCAGCACGGCGCTCGGATCGGCGTGAATTTCCGGTGGAATGTCGCCGCCGAGGAGGATCAGTCCGGCCGCATTGCCGGCCGACGCGGCGGCGCGAGCGGCCATGGTCGCTCCCTGCGAGAACCCCAGAAAAACGAGCGTACGCGGCGTTGGCAGCGACTCCAGCACGCGGCGAACGTAGGCGATGTTGTCGGCGATGGCGAGGTCGCGATCGAGGCTCGTCATCCAGTTGGCGACGATGCTCCCCGACCGTGTGTAGAACGGATGGAGTGCCTGGACTGACGCCACCGACCAGCGCTCGATGCCCGGGATCTTCTCGATCTCGGCCATGTGAATCTCGGCGGTTTCGGCGTAGCCGTGGAAGGCCATCAGCAACCGTTCGGGGCCGCGGTCTTCCCACAAATAGCGTCCGTGGACAGAGGTCTCGAGCGTGCGGTCGATCATTCAGTGGACTGACTGGTCAAGATGTTGACGAGTCAGCAGGCGCGACATTGTACGCGTTAGTAGGCAGTTCGCAGTAGGCAGTTGGCAGGAAACCACCCGCCCACAGTGGTGAAGGGCGGAGGCCCTCTGCCTACTGCCTACTGCACACTGCCTACTGATCCGGTTGCGTATTCGACGGCGGGACTGGAGAATGCGCCCCGTGCCTTCGGACATGCCTCCGGACCCTCACCTGATCCTGGTCGTCCCCTGCTTCAATGAAGAGCAGCGGCTGCCCGTCGACGAGCTCCGCAATTTCCGCATCGAGGGCCTCGGGCTGGAGATCCTGCTCGTCAACGACGGCAGCTCGGACGGCACGCTGCGTCTCATCGAGTCGCTGAGCAACGAAGATCCCGCGCGCTTCTCGGTGTTGAATCTGGAGCAGAACAGCGGCAAGGCCGAAGCGGTGCGTCGCGGGATCGTCGAAGCGCTCGATCGCCGTCCCGATCTGGTCGGCTTCTGGGATGCCGACCTGGCCACGCCGCTCAGCGAGATCCCCGGCTTTCTCGAGGTCTTCGCCACACGGCCCGAGATCGAGATGGTCTTCGCCGCACGCGTCCGGCTCCTTGGTCGCTCCATCAGCCGCAATCCGGCCCGTCACTATTTCGGGCGCGTCGGCGCGACGCTCATCTCGTCCTCCCTCGGCTTAGCGGTTTATGACACGCAGTGCGGGGCGAAGCTCTTCCGCGCCGGCGACGCCATGCGCGAGATCTTTTCCACTCCGTTCCTGTCGCGCTGGATCTTCGACGTCGAGATCATCGCCCGGCTCGTTCGGCAGCGCGGCCGCGAAGATGCTGCGCGCGCGATCTACGAGCTCCCGATCAAGGTCTGGCACGACGTGAAGGGCTCGAAGGTGAAGTCCACCGACTTCGGCCGCGCGCTCAAAGATCTCTGGAAGATTCACCGCGCTTATCGCCTCGGGAGAGTCGCAAAGTCGCAAAGTCTCAAAGTCTCAAAGGAGAAACCGCCCGAGACCCTTTGAGACTTTGCGACTTTGAGACTTTGCGACTCCCAATACAATGCCCCCATGATCGACACGCTCACTCAACTCACCGACCACTCGCTCTCCCGATTGGCCCAGGGCCTCACGGGATCCGAGGTGCTGAAAATCGCCGGTGAAGTGAGGGCGCTGATGGCCTCGGGGCGTTCGGTTGCCAATCTCACCGTCGGTGATTTCTCGCCTACCGAGTTTCGGATTCCGCGCCGGCTGGAAGAGTTGATCGCGCAGGCGCTGGCGAGCGGGCAGACGAACTATCCCCCATCGGACGGCACGCTCGAGTTGCGGCGCAGCGTCATCGATCTCTTTCGCGACGAGCTCGGCCTCACCTATCCGATCGAGTCGACGCTCATTGCCGGCGGGTCGCGCCCGATCATCTACGCCGCCTACCTCGCCGTCGTCGAGCCGGGCGACAAGGTCATCTATCCGACCCCATCGTGGAACAACAATCACTACACCTATCTGACGGGCGGCGTGCCGGTCGAGCTGGTCGTCGGCGCGGACACGAACTTCATGCCCACCGCGGAGATGATCCGTCCGCACCTGCGCGACGCCCGGCTCATCGCCGTCTGCACGCCGCTGAACCCAACCGGAACTGTGATGGCGAGGAGCGAGGTCGAAGCGATCGCTCGGCTAGTCGTCGAAGAGAACGAACGTCGCGCCGCCGCGGGCGAACGCGCGCTCTTCCTTTTGTGGGATCAGGTCTACTGGATGCTGACGTTCGGCGAGAACCGCCACTGGGCTCCGCCGCAGGTGGTGCCCGAATCGTCCGCCTACACGATCTTCGTCGACGGCATCTCGAAAGCGCTGGCCGCGACCGGACTGCGCGTCGGCTGGACCGTTGCCCCTCCCGCCGTCACGGCACGCATGCGCGACCTCATCGGTCATATCGGCGCCTGGGCACCGAAAGCGGAGCAACTGGCGGTGGCGGCGTTCCTTCGCGAGAAAGAAGAGATGGCCGCCTTCCATCACGAGATGGTTCGCGAGCTGCGCCTCCGCCTCGACACGCTGCACGACGGCCTCATCTCCATGCGCCGCGAAGGACTGCCCGTCGATGCCATCGCGCCGCAGGGAGCGATTTATCTGTCGGTGCAGTTCGATCTGATCGACAAGCTCGGCACGAACGAAGCGATCCGGAAGTTCCTTCTCGAGCGGGCCGGCTTCGCCATCGTCCCCTTCCAGGCCTTCGGCCTCAAACGCGAAGACGGCTGGTTCCGCCTCAGCGTCGGCGCGGTGAGCGTGCAGGATTGCGTGGAAGGATTGAAGCGCGTGCGCGAGGCGCTGCTCACGCTGCGCTGAACGGCGTCAACGATTGACCGTGCTCATGTCCGGATAGCGATCTCCGGCCGCGATGCCTTTCGGCGCAACCTCGTCGATGCGGCGCAGGTCATCGTCGCTGAGCTTCAGGTCGAGTGCGCGGACGTTCTCTTCGAGGTAGCGCACGCGCTTCGTTCCCGGAATCGGGACGATGTCGTCGCCGCGATGAAGGACCCACGCCAACGCGAGCTGTGACGGCGTCACACTTTTCTCGCGCGCCAGCTCCTCGATCTTTGCCACGAGCTCGAGATTCTTCACGAAGTTCTCGCCCTTGAGTCGAGGCGAGTGGCGCCGATAGTCGGACGGCTCGAGATCGTCCATCGACTTAATCCGTCCCGTCAGAAAGCCGCGCCCGAGCGGGCTGTAGGCGACGAATCCGATGCCCAACTCGCGCACAGTCGGAAGAACTTCATCCTCGGCATCGCGGCTCCAGAGCGAATACTCGGTTTGCAGCGCGCTGATCGGATGCACGGCATGCGCGCGCCGGATCGTCGCCGGAGCCGCTTCCGACAACCCGAGGAACCGCACCTTGCCCGCAGTGACCAACTCCTTCATCGCGCCGGCCGTCTCTTCGATCGGCGTCTTCGTGTCGACGCGGTGCTGGTAATAGAGATCGATCACGTCGATGCCGAGGCGCTGCAACGAATCGTCGCAACACTTGCGCACGTAATCGGGATGACCGCTGATGCCGAGGAACGCGCCGTTCTCGCCGCGCATGTTGCCGAACTTCGTCGCCACGACCACGGACTCCCGTCGATCGTGAATGGCCTTCCCGATCAACTTCTCATTCGTGAACGGACCATACATATCCGCCGTGTCGAGAAACGTCACACCGAGCTCGATGGCGCGATGGATCGTCGCGATCGCCTCAACCTCGCTCGACGCGCCATAGAACTCCGACATCCCCATGCAGCCGAGACCCATGACGGAGACGGCGAGACCTTCATTGCCGAGTTTGCGAGATTCCATGGCGGAACCCTATAACGAAATCAGCTCAACGCGCTTCGTTCAGCAGCAGCATCAGCTCCAGCGTGCGCATGTCGGCCGGGTCGTGATCGGCCATGCGGTATTCGCCATCTCTGCATTCGATGCGGCGCAGGCGGAGGAGGTCGTCGCGGCTGATGCCGTAGTCTTTAGCGAATGCGGACCATTCGCGCGGTACCTCGGCGTCGATCTCGTTCTCGGTCATCAGCGGTTCGCCGGCGCAGTTGAAGTGCTCGCAGCCGAACTGTTCGCCGCATTCGTTGCACGGAGGCGGGTCGTTGAAGTCTTCCACCTCGCTCGGCGTCAGCACGCGCGTCACGCCGAGGCGACGCTCGCGCACGTAACTGAGACCGCTGGCGCTCTTCGAGAGGACATCGAATCGCCGGAATGTCATGAGGCCGATATCGTAGCGCACAAACTGAAAGTGCCTTCGAAGACGCTTTACAAATCCGCCGCATCGGCTCACGCTCTCCGCATCCCATGCGAACGTTCGCCACGCTATTGCTCGTGATGCTGGCGCGCGGTGTCTTTGCCGCGGATGGCCGGGAGTTCGAGCGTGGTTTTCCTCTCATCGAAGTTCATCAGGAGGATGAGCACACCGCCGGCTCGCAGGTCTTTTCGGTGACGCAGGACCGCGGTGGCCTTCTCTACTTCGGCGGACTGGCCGGTGTGGCGGGATACGACGGCGCGTGGTGGCGGACGGTGACACTGCCGAACGATTCCGCGGTGTTCTCCGTCGCCAGCGGCAAGGGTCCGGAGATCGCAATCGGCGGAATCGACGAACTGGGTTGGGCGAGCACGGATGAAAACGGCATGCTCGCCTATCACTCGCTCATCGCGCAATTGCCGCCTGGGTCTCGAAGCACGGGCGACGTGCGCAGCGTCTGCGCGATGCACGACGGTTTCGTGTATGCGTCGGACAAGGCACTCATCGTCTGGAACGGCGGAGCGCCGCGCGTGCTCGCCGATCTTCGGCAGACCACCGGCGCGAACCGCCGTTGTTTTCGTGCGGGCCGCAGCACCTACGTTGCGCTGGGCGAAGGTCTTTGGCGCGTGGAAGGCGACCGGCTGATCGCAGCGGGATTCGACGGCAAGACGGTTGATCTCGTGTTGCCGCTCGACGATGGCCGGCTCCTCGTAGCGATCCGCAACGAAGGTCTCGTCACCGTCACAGAAGCTGCGAATGCCGCGACGATTACACCGTTCGCGCCCGCGGCATCGGCATGGCTGCAACGAAAGATCGTGGTCACCGGTTGCCGTCTTCTCGACGGGCGCGTGATCGTCGGCACGCGGCAACACGGCATCCTCGTCCTCAGCGCCGACGGCACGCTCGAGCAACGTCTCGATGAAGCCGCGGGACTGCCGAACGAAGTGCTGACCGCGGCGATGACCGATCGCGAAGGCTCGCTCTGGCTCACCTATCACGGCCCGTTCGTGCGCATCGATCTCGCCACACCGATGTCGGTTCTCGATGCGCGGCGCGGCCTGCAGGGCGGTACGACTTCGACGGAGCGGCACGGCGAGCGGCTCTACGTCGCCACGTCGCACGGCCTCTTCTTCATCGACCGTACGAGCACGTCCTTTCGTCACGCCGACACCATTCCCGCTCCGGTATGGAAAGCGTTGAGTGTCGGCGACGATCTGCTCCTCGGCACCGGCGAGGGTGTGTTCGTTCTGCGCAATGACGGCACGCAGCGGCGCATTGCAGGCACCGAAGGGTTCGTCGTCTACAACCTTCTGCCTTCGAAGCGCGATCCGACGCAGATCTGGATGGCGATGAAACACGGGATCGGGACGTTGCGACGCGACACCGAAAACGAGCCGTGGCGATTCGAGGCGATGATCCCCGGAACGCCACCCTACGTGCGCGAGATGATCGAGGATGAGCAAGGCGTGCTTTGGACGGGCACGGTCTTCAATGGTCTGTTGCGCCTCGAGCTGACACCGGCCGGACCGCGCATGACCACGTTCGGAAGCGGCGAGATCGACATCGCGCGCGTGGGCGGTCGCGTTCTCGCGGTAAACGGCACAGAGATTCTCGAGCCCACCACGAACGGACAGCTGCGGCGTGATCCGCTCCTCGGGCATGTCCCCGCGTACTTCTGGATCGCCGAGGACTCGCAGGGCAACGTATGGATCAACGGCACGCCGCCGATGTTCGTGCGCCGCCTCGGCGACGGCACGTATGCGCGCGACCCGTTGCCGATCGTCACCATCGAGGCGCCACGCGTCCAGATGCTCCAGGCCGGTGAAGGCGTGATGTGGGCCGCGGCCGGAGCGCGTCTCTATCGCTTCGAGACCGCTGCGCCGCCGCGGCAATTCACGCAGCCTCCGCCGCGCATTCATCGTGTCGTGACTGCCGATCACCAGCCCGTCACGGCGCCGCTGCCTCATGCATTCGGCCGCATGCGCATCGAGTTTGGACCGGCTTCCTATCGTCGCGGCACGCTCTACCAGTACCGGCTCGAGCCTGCCGATCAGGGATGGAGCGCGTGGACGCCGGAGACGTCGATCGACTACACGAACCTCGATCACGGCGACTATACGTTTCACGTCCGCGCACGCGGCGCGGCGGGAGAAACGAGCAGTGACACGCGCTGGCAGTTCAGCGTGAGGCCGCCGTGGTATCGCACCGCCACCGCGCTCATAGCCTGGGGAATGCTGACCGCGCTGCTCATCGCGGTCATCGTCTGGCTGCGCACCAAGACGCTGCATCGCCAGGCCGATCGCCTGCGCGCACTCGTCGACGAGCGCACCGAAGAGCTGCGCCAGGCCAATTCGCATCTCGAGCGGCTGGCTCTTCTCGACGAGCTCACCGGCATCGCCAACCGCCGCTACTTTCAACGCGCGCTCGTGGAAGACTGGCGTCACGCGCACGCGCAACACCAGCCGCTTTCGTTGCTACTGCTCGACCTCGATCACTTCAAGAAACTCAACGACGAGCGAGGACATCCCGCGGGCGATGCGGCACTCGTACAGGTGGGACGTTATCTGGCTCGCGAGATTCGCCGCAGCGGCGACCTGGCCATGCGCTCCAACGATCTCGTGGCCCGCATCGGCGGCGAAGAATTCGCGGTGCTCCTCACCGCCACGAGCGAAGAGGAAGCCGCGCGCGTGGCCGAGAAACTGCGCGCCGGCATCGAGGATCTTCAGCTCGGCGTCACCACGAGCTGCGGCGTCGCATCGATGATCCCTCTCGATCTCGAGGCATGGAGCACTCTTCAGGCCGACGCTGACCGTGCCCTCTACGCCGCGAAAAACGCCGGGAGGAACTGCGTGCGCACTGCAACGGCTCCCGACGTGCAGACCGCGAGAGCGATGGCGTAATCACCGCGCGAACACCATCAAGACGATCGCAACGCTCTGCGCGGTCGTCGTCCCGGCGAGCATCTTCACGAGCTCTCTCGCACCGCCCAAGCGATCGCTCCACGGACGACCCGCTTTCGTGGGAAACGCAGCGTCGAGATCCGCAGCCGTGAGCTTGTCGTGCGCAACGTCGGCGAACAGTCGCGCGTCGAAGGCGATGAGAACGGCATAGTGCTTCGCCATGATGCCGACCGCTATCGCGGCGATGCCTATGATCGCGAAGAAGCCATTCAGGGCGCCGAACAGCAGAGCCGCCGCCGTAACGAACGTGAGTCCTGTCGACAGGATGTCGATCCTGCCCGCGGCCTCGAGCATGCGTGCAGTCACGAGAATTTGTGCGCGTTCCTCAGAAGTCATGCGAATGCCTCCAGTGCGATGCAATGCTCGCGGCGCAATACGATTGCTGGCCGCGCTTTCTGCACGATCGCCATGGCCGCGTCGACTGTGGCGGCGCGCTTCGTTATGAGCAGCCAAGCGACGATCGCCGCGGCGCTACGAGAATATCCGAGGGCGCAACAGACCAGCACCGGGCCGCGTTGACACGCTTCCTCGACTGCGGCGGCGGCGTCTCGCAGGATCGACGCATCGGGAACCGTCAGATCGAGAACCGGGAATCCGCGATGGAGCCGCTGGCCATCGACGCCGCAACTCAGCTCCGCGCAGAGATCGACGATCGCGGCGAACGGTGACGCACGCAGCTCTTTCGCACTGGGAATGCGGCCGATCGAGACGCCGTCGCTGATCTCGGCCGGCTGCGGATGACGGCGCGTCCAGAGGCGCGAGTTGATCCAGGCTCCGATCAGGTACGGCATCAGCAATCCACGCGCGCCCACGCTGACCCGCCCTCGGCTGTCCTTCTGAAATCCGGCCGCACCGAAAGCGGCGTAGTTCAACGACACAACCGCGAGAGCGAGCGCCGGCCACAAAAGCCAGAGCCAGGCGCCGCCGAGACACGCCAATGCCGCAAAGATCGCGGCGCCGATCGCGTAGCGCAATGCCAGC
Source organism: Acidobacteriota bacterium (assembly GCA_030775085.1). Classification (GTDB taxonomy): domain Bacteria; phylum Acidobacteriota; class Thermoanaerobaculia; order Gp7-AA8; family Gp7-AA8; genus QHVT01. The sequence goes on from JALYJW010000029.1 coordinate 39,001, forward strand.
TTTCGACGTGCGGGATCTGACGTCAACGCGAAACGCCGCAAGGGTGAGTCGGCATCATCCGGCAAGGCCCACAGCGCTGCGAATCCCACCGCAAGGCCTGTCGGAAGATCGATGAAGTGATGTTGATACGTCGTCAGAATCGACAGTCCGATGAGCGTCATCCACGCGTGCAACGCCCAGCGCCAGCGCGGAGCGCAATGCCGAACCAGCACAGCCCAGATCACGATGAGCAGGCCGATGTGGAGCGAAGGCGCTTGATTGAATGGCTTGTCGAAACTGCCGAGGGCTGTGAAAAGCGCGCCAAAAACCCCATCGGCTGCTGGACGATCGAAAGAGAAACGCAACGGCAGCGCGATGAAGAACGCGATCGAGATGAGCTGCACGGCCAGCAACCTCTGCGCGTGGCGATCGAGCTCGCGGCGCGTCGTGCAGATGAAGATCGACACGACGTAAAGCAGATCGATCGACCAGTACGGAACGATCGTCCACGCCACGAACGGAATGGCGCGCTCCCAATCGAACGCCACCGCGCCGACATCACTACGCCGGCTGGCCAGCCAGTTCGCGAACCCATAGCTCGCAAAAAAGAACGGGCCGAGAAACGCAAGCCACGCAAGCGCGCGCCGCCACGGACGCGTTTCGGTCATGACGCGTACGGTAGCAAGAAAAAGTGAGTCACTCACTCTTGATCACGAACACGACTTCCGTCATCCCGGGCGTCAATCGCTGACGCTGCGCTTCCGCGCCTTGCGGGAGCATCAATGGATCGAATGATCTTCCAGCGCTTGGGACGTCATTGACGGCAGGACCGAGGACTACATCGATCGGCCCGGTCTCGGCGATGTCGCGGATGCGCAGGCGTCCCGAGGCGTCCGTCACGCTCGGCAATTTGCGCAGTGTCTGATGTGCTCGCAGTGCTGCGTGAGGGACGAGAATCCCGCCGACGACGAGGCCGATGAGCCTGCGCTGATCGTTGCCGGCGCCCTGAAGCAAAACTCCAAACTCGCGGGCGGGCACACCGTGCGGAAAGCGGATCTCCAAGGCTCCTTTGCGGCCGATTGTGGGCGCGCGGAACACCCAGAGCGGATGCGAGAGCGACACCACCGCCAGCGTTTCGTCCTGCGTATGCGAGCGCGTGTACACGAATGTCCCGTCGGGTGCGAGGTCCGCGCGCTCGGTCTCGATGCCCACCGGGGAAAGCCACAGAACCATGCCGCTTTCGAACGGCAGCGACGAGATGATCCGTCCGCCGCTTCCCTGCAACGGTACGAGCTGCACGTCGATCGTCTTCGTCCCGCTGCGCGGCATCGTGAATGGCGGGACGCGGTGCTCCTGATAGCCGGCGTGGCGCACCGATAGTTGGATCCTTCGCTCCGGGACCGCCTTCAGGATGAATTCCGATTCGCCTTCGCTCTTCAGAACACGTTCCACGGCCGGTTGGCTCATGACGACATAGCGGAGTGTCGCCGCGCGCAACGCCATCTGCGTGAACGTATCGGTCACATTGACGATGAGGGTGTTGTCGGGGATGTCGATGTCGTATCGCGTGTGGCTGCGGAGGGGTCGATCCGTCAGGACGAATGTGCGGAACCGCTCATCGCATGTGGCGACGTCGATGCGCAGGTCGTCATCCATCTCGCGGAAGGTTTGCAACATCACGGCGTGGTATTCGCCGGTCTCACCCGACGAGAATCCAACGCCGCCTTCGAATGAGAGCATGGCGTCCTTGCCGAGGGGCTCGCCGCCGTGCGTGAGACTGCCGTGCATCGCGGCGTAGTACGCCCTGAGGACGGATTGCGACCGCTGGAAGGGTTTTGTTTCCACCATCGAACTGACCGGTGGGAGCTTTCCGAAGCGCAGCTCCGCGCGATAGTGGCCGGGCGGAATGTCGTCGACTGAGAACGATCCGTACGGTATCTGCGGCACGAACGTTTCCTGCCGGATCGCTTGGCACGTCGCGGGATCGACGGGCTCGCCCGATTGCGGCGTCGCGCATCTGGAAACCGTGACTTCCACCTGCGTTGCGTCATCCGTGGAATCGCACGAGCCAAGCGAACGATCGAGCACCGTGAGGTCGTTCCCGCTGCTCCACGACACGTTGATCGCCGCGGCACCACGCGCGAAGAGCGGCTCGGCGGCAATCGTGATCGGACGATCGGCGATCGTCACGCGACGGGTGTGCGGCAACCATGCGCGGCCCTCCGCGCGCAATTCCTTCTCCCCTGCCGAAACGCCGCGCACCAGAAAGAACGCGCCGTTCAGCACAGCCGGTGGCGGCAGCGGATCGGAATCGAGCACCGGTCCCTCGCCGAGCAATCGCACTCGCGGCGCAGACAAGTCCTGCGCTCGACTCAACGCCGCGCGATCTTCCACCGGCACTTGAAGCCAGCCCATGACCGCCGACGTCCATCCGGCCACGCGACCATCGATGGCGCGTTCGCTGTCCGCCTCGAGCGCGGCGATCGGAATCACGGCCACGATCGATCGCGACTTGCCGGCCACGAGCAGCCACATGTCTTCGCCCGCGGGTACCGTGATCCTCGGCGTTCCTTCGGCGATCGGAATCGCGCTGTTGCGGCGCGGCGCGTACACCACGCCGCGATGCCCGGACGGAAGAACCGGTAACAGCGTGGCCGCCGCATCGAGAGTCAGCGACAAATTCGCCGGCACCGCGATCCCTTCCACCGCGAGAGGAGCCGACACCGCCTTCCCCTCGATTCTCCCGAACACGTTCCAGAGACCGGAAGGCAACTGCATCGGCACACCCGCCGGAACGCACGTCACTTCGTCGAACACCAGCCACCGGCGGAACGGATTCTCCGCATCCCCCGCGCGAAAACGACACACCTCGCCCTCGACCTTGTTGCCGTCGCGCTCCAATGTGACGACGGTTTCACCCGCTACCGCTGGAACCGCGAACAGCACAGCCAGGACAAGTGAGAGCCTGGAGGCTGTCATGGGAGCAACCGTCCATCGCATGTTCCTGTTTGACGCGAACGAAGGCGAATCGTTTCGTTCATCGCCGCCGCGGGATGAGCGTCTTCATCGCATGCGCAACGTATGCAGCGAGGTCTTTCTCGGTCATCAGCCCACGCGATCCCTGCTGACGCAGGTGGAGCACGCCGGCGTATGCCGTGTAAGCGAGCAATGCCTGTTCGCGTGCCGCCAGTCGCGTGAAGCCGAGGGCCAGATAGGCGTCGACGAGGAACTGAAGGCGTCGGTCGGAGAGGCGACGGAGTGTCTCCGCGACTGCGGGAACGGACGATACCGAAAGCGTGACGTAGAGCGCGTGCGCCTCGCGTTTCTCCATCGATTGCGTGAACAGCGCGGTCAGCCGCGCGCGCGGATCGGCGATGCGCCGTACTTCCTCGAGCGCTTCACGGTCCATCTCCTCCCAACGCAGCAACGCCGCATCGATGAGCTCCTGGATTCCGCGAAAGTGCCAGTAGAAGCTTCCCTTCGTCACGCCGAGGGCACGCGCGAGCTCCGGAATGGAAAGGGAGCGCAGACCGTGAGCGGCGATTGCAGTCAAGGCCGCATCTTCCCAATCCGCGGCACTGCGCGTGGGAACGATGCTGCTGGTTTTCCTGATCGTTCGTTTCGCCATACCGCTCGGTATTGACACTTCTGAAGCGGCGCGATCATACTCCATACCGATCGGTATGGATCGAAGGAGGCCGTCATGACTGAGCCCCTGATCAACTCGGGAAGAATCCGTATCGCACTGGCGGCGGACGCGGACCGGCGCACCATCTACGCGTTGCGGCATGAGGTCTATGCCCGGGAGCTCCACCAGCACAGCGAGAACGCCGAGCAGGCACTCAGTGACCCACTCGATGCGGACAATCTCTACATCGTGGCCAGGGTCAATGATGCCGTGGCCGGATTCATCAGCATCACGCCGCCCGGCAACGGCATGTATTCAATCGACAAATACCTCCGCCGCGACGAAATCCCGTTCGCACTCGATGCTTCAACGTACGAGCTACGCATCCTGACGGTCCTGCCCGAGCATCGAGGAAGCATGGCCGCGCTGCTGCTGATGTACGCGGCATTCCGCTGGGTCGAAGCCTGCGGCGGTACGCGCATCATCGCGATCGGTCGTCGCGAAGTGCGGGATCTCTATCTGCGCGCGGGTTTGCAAACCTTCGGCCGTGAGTTTCGCTCAGGCTCCGTCGACTTCATGCTCATGAGCGAGCGCGTGGCCGCGATTCGCGAGCGCGTCGATGTCGATGGTTTGACGCGACGGATGGAAGGCGCGGTGCAATGGGATCTCGTCGTCCCTTTCCGCAAGCCGGCCGATTGTTTCCATGGCGGAGCGTTCTTCGACGCCATCGGCGATGAGTTCGAGAATCTCCATCGAAGCGAATCGGTGATCAACGCGGATGTCCTCGACGCATGGTTCCCACCGTCACCACATGTGCTGGCGGCGCTCGAGGAACATCTGCCGTGGCTGCTGCGCACCTCTCCTCCGACCGGATGCGAGGGACTGATCCGCACGATCGCCCGCACGCGCGGCGTCGATCCACGGTGCGTGCTTCCGGGCGGCGGCTCGTCCAATCTGATTTTTCTCGCGCTGCGCGAATGGCTGAAGCCCACTTCGCGCGTGCTACTTCCCGAGCCCGCGTACGGCGAATATGCGCACGTGCTCGAGAAGGTCATTCCTTGCCGTGTCGATCGTCTCGTGCTCTCCCGCGCCGATCACTACGACGTCGATCTCACGCAACTGGAGCTGGCATCGCACGGCGGCTACGACCTCATCGTGCTGGTGAATCCAAACAGCCCCACGGGACGCCACATCCCGCGCGCGGAATTGGAACCGCTCCTGCGACGAGTGCCGGCGAGCACACTCGTCTGGATCGATGAGACGTACGTCGAATTCGCCGGTGGGGATGAATCGCTCGAAACATTCGCAACGAGCCGCCCGAACATCGTCGTCTGCAAATCGATGTCGAAGGTCTACGCGCTCAGCGGCGTCCGTTGCGCATACCTCTGCGCATCACCTCACCTGCTGGAAGGACTGCGCGTCATCACACCTCCGTGGGCCGTGAGCCTGCCCGCGCAAGTGGCCGCCGTTGCCGCGCTGCAGGACAGCCGCTACTACGCGGCGCGTTATCGCCAGACCCACGCGTTACGCCACGAGCTCGCCGACGCGGTCTCTGCGTTCCCCTCGGTCGAGATCATCCCCGGCGTCGCAAACTTCATCCTCTGCCATCTCGACGAACACGGCCCCACCGCCGAGGACGTCGTCGCCGAATGCCGGCGCCACAATCTTTTCATCCGAGACGCGTCAAACATGGGAGCCAACCTGGGTAACCACGCAATCCGACTGGCTGTGAAGGACCGGCCCACACAGCATCGCATGATCGATGTGCTCAGATGCGTGATCGGAAGGCACCAGGCAGTGATCGAACCTCCACTCCTGTCGGCGCGAGCGTAGAGCAATCACTCGCGCAGTTCACGCATACAGCAAGCGGCGACCCTTGGGTTGAGGAATTGGACGTCCAAGCTCCCGGGCAGTGTCCAACCACAATCCGATTGCTTCTTCGGCGCTGGCCAGAGCTTCAGCATGCGACGACCCGTGAGCCATGCACCCAGGCAGTTCCGGTACGTCCGCGATGAATGAAGCGTCCTCATCGCTCCAGAAGATTATGATCTCGTACCTGTTTTCCACGCTAGGTCTCCCGAAGATCGTAACGCACAGCCCGAAGCAGGTTACACGGCGACGCCTCGCTCAATGTCGCGTGGCCCGTCGCCTCGAACTTCCTCCCGCCGAGACCGCGGCCGCGGCGCTCAAGGCGGAGCCGCAACGGTTTGTGACGCGCACCCAGTAGCGCGTTGTTCCAGGCGCGACAGAAACGGAAGACGTGCTGGCGCCTGTGGGCGCGTTGGTGACGCCGCTTTCTCCTGCGAACCATTCGTACGTCAGCGGCAGCGCCCCGGTCGCGGTGACGCTCAATGTCCCCAACTGACCGGCGGGAACGGAGCGATTGATGGGCTGCGTCGTGATCGCCGGCTTTGCACAATCGGGATCACTCGAGCCCTGGTTCACGCGCACGAATTCGAGCCAGAGTGAGCGCGCCTGTGCATCATTACGCACGGGTGCCGGTGCTTCGAAGTAATTGAGAAGCTGGTCGTCGGTTTCGTCGCCGCGGAGCTCCCACGCGTCGGCGAAGCCGAGGTAATTGTGGGCGTTCCAGCCATAACGGAGCGAGGCAGAGCGACTGGTGAATCGTTCGCTGCCGGGAGGGCCGGGATAAATCCAAGGCGCGCCGGAAGTCCAGACGAAGCGGCCGTCCTCGTGACCTGCGGGGTGATACGGCTCCGGAATGGGATCGTTCTCGCGGCGCACGCGCAATCGCGACACGCCGTGCGTTCCGAATCCGCCGACCAGCACCGCGCCGCGTGGATCGACTGCGATCAGCCATGGATAGTGCGGCGCATTCGCCGCGTCGCGCGCGCCCCATCCTTCGGGATAGGGATTCCAGTCATCGCCGAAGATGAAGCGGCTGCTCCCGCCTTCCGGCGGCAGCCACGCGTAGACCTCATTGAAGTGCGATCCTGAACCGCCATCGATCTCTTGGCCGACGGACTTGCACCAGTAGATTCCGTTCCGTGGTCCGCTGTTCCCCCAACGGTCGACATCCAGCCACGCCCAGCCGCGATAGTTGTCCTGTCCGCCTTCGCCGAAAATCTGGTGAACGTCGCCGAGTCGTACGGTGACGCCGCTGGCCGGCACAATGCGCCGGATCGCGCCGTATCCGAGCTCGAGCAGGATGATGTTGCCGTCGCTGTCGACGCGGATGCATTGCGGTTTGTAGATGTCTGGACGCTTGCCGCCCACCGCCTCGGCGGACGTGACCGTGAAATTGCTCAGATTGCGATTCGAGGTTTGATCGAAGACATTCGACGATCCGCGCGCAATCAGCCGTGACGCCATTCCGGGACTGCCGAACAGCGTCGTCACTACACCGGCGCGCGTGATTTTGCGAATGGCGTCATTGTCCTGATCCGCGACGTAAATCGCGTCGCTGACCGGATCGAACACGATCGACGCAGGTCCATTGAAACGTGCCGCGTGACCGTTTCCGTCGGCGAATCCGGACGCGTGATTGGGATCGCCGGCAAACACGCTTACACGAACCTGATTCGCCGCCAGGTCCTGGATCTCGATCTTCCAGACACAGTGATCCTCATAACCAACGACGTACCAGACATTCTCGTTCTGAGGATCGATGGCCAGATCCAGCGGCGTGAAAAACTCCCCTCGCCCTTCGACCCATTGGCCGCGCTTCTCCATCACGCCGCGGATCGTGGCCAATGGCTTCGACTTCCAGATCGGATCGCGGTCCGGCTTCACGCGCCATCCCGCCACGGTGATGATCTCGCCGTCCGGTTTCATGTAGCGCGCCGGACCGCCGGTCTCGACAAACGCGAATCCACCTTGCGAATCCACTTGCCCCGACACGTAGGGACTCATCCAGCCCACGCCGCGCGGACCATCGCGAAACGGGAACTTCTCATGCTGCGCATCGACGCGCAGAAAACGATGATCCTGACTGTTGTTCGGATCGATCGCGCGCGCGAACGGCACGCCCGGATGCGGCGGATCCTCCCACCACATCTGCGCGCCGGCGGCGTAATCGCCATTGGGCGCGAGCTGCTCGAGATAGAGATCTGCCTGGTCGGGCGGCGCGGTCCAACGCGTCACGTCCGGATTGGCCGGATGTCCGACCATGCGGCGATGTCGCGAGTCGACATAAACGACATTCGGCCCGAAATCGCCGGCGCCGTTGTAGCCCGTGACGCTGTTGATGATCGGAACGAGCGTACTGACCGGACGCTCATCGCGGGTCATGTGCAGAAACGCGCGGTGCGGTTTGAAATTCATCCGATTGGCGCCGCGCACCTCGACACTGATGTCGTGAAAACCATCCGAGAGCGCGTTGAGGGCCGGATTGTCGATCCGCAATGTGAATTCGAAATTCGTAGCCGGCGCGAGCCAGTCGGAGACCGGCGCGCCATGAACCGTGTAGCGAATCTCGATTCCGCTGTCCGCGGGCAAGAGAGTGTCCGAGGCCGATCTGCTGCCGCGGAAGAGCTTCACTTCCAGTTGCACTGCATCCGACGGCGTGGCGGAGTGATGTCCGGCGTGCAGATGCATCCAATGCGGATCCTCCGGCTCCAGCCCCGAGGCCTTGACCACTTCGACTGAGTACTCGGCGAAATGCAATGGCCATTCGTCGGCATCCATCCGAAACGTGGCGGCAACAAGAAACAGGAGAGCGGCGCGGTAGCGATTCATGGACGTTCGCCGTCAATGTAGCGCCATTGTCACGCCGCAACGTTGATGGCCGTCACGCCGGAGCGGCGCGATTCATTGCCACCACGGCTCGATCGGCGGCAATGCCGCGGCCGGTTCGATCCACTCACCCGGTCGCGGGATCACGAGCGCAACGCCTGCCTTGCGCGCCGCTGCTGCAGCACGTTCCGGCGGCTCGCGCCAGTTGTGATACGCGAGATTGAACGTGGCCCAATGCACGGGAAGCATCACCCGCCCGTCGGCGTCGATGTGCGCCTGAATGGCTTCCTCCGGGTTGATGTGAATGTCCGCCCACGCCGGATCGTACGCGCCGATCTTGATGAGCGTCAGATCGAACGGACCATGTTCTCTGCCGATGATCTTGAACGCGCCGGAGTAGCCGGTATCGCCGCTGAAGTAGATCCTGTGAATCGGACCCTTGATCACCCACGACGCCCAAAGTGTTTCGCCGGTGCGCAGCGGGTGGCGTCCCGTGTAATGGCGCGCCGGCGTGGCAATGATGCGCAGTCCTTTCACATCGACGCTCTCGTTCCAATCGAGCTCCGCGATCTGTTGCGCCGGCACGCCCCATCGTTCGAGATGAGCGCTTACGCCGAGGGGCACGGCGATGATCGTTCCTCGCCGAACGAGCATGCGAATCGTCGCCATGTCGAGGTGGTCGTAGTGATCGTGCGAGATCACCACCGCGTCGATGTGCGGAAGGTCGTTCAGCGAGATCGGTGGCGGATGAAAACGTTTCGGCCCGACCAGCGTCGACGGCGAACAGCGCTCGCTCCAGACCGGATCCGTGAGAACTCTGCGGCCGTCGATCTCGACGAGTACCGAGGACCAGCCGATCCACGTGGCGCGCAATCCTGATGCGGGCGGCACCAAGTAGTCCTTCGTCGTTCTGCGCACGACCGGTACGGCGCGCGCCGGCTCGCGAACTTCATCGCCGAAGAATTCGTGGCGCATCATCTCCGAGAACGGAGCCGTCAACAGCAAGGTCGGGATTGCATTTCGAAACTCGCCGTCTGCGAATTGCGGTGAGCGCTGCGCCCGTGCCAGACGATCATCGGCGAGCTTCCCGCCCAACGAGACCAGCCACTCGGTCGACCACACGAGCACGACCGCCACTGCGGCCAGGACGACGAAGATCCAGAGCGCGACGCGCAGCCACCGGCGGCGACGAGGCTTGCGCGGGCTGATGGCCATGAGCTCGCGATTGTAGCCGCGATGACTCGGCCAATCCCCTTCTACAATGTCGCCGATGCAACCGGGCGACAGGATCGGCGCCTATGCTCTCGTCGAGGAGCTCGGTGCGGGAGGCATGGGCGTGGTCTGGCGTGCGCACGACAGCCGCCTCGGGCGCGACGTCGCGCTCAAGATCCTGCCGCCGCATCTGGCCGAGCATCCCAGCGCGCTCGTTCGTTTCGAGCGCGAGGCGCGCGGCCTGGCGTCGCTTTCTCATCCGGGAATCGTTTCGATCTTCGACCTCGGCGAGGAGGGCAATCTTCGTTATCTCGTCACGGAGCTGCTCAATGGCCAGACGTTACGCGACGCACTGCGGCAAGGCGCGATGCCGTGGCGCCGCGCCACGGAGATCGGCGCCACCATCGCGGAAAGCCTCGCCGCCGCGCATGCGAAGGGCATCATCCATCGCGATCTGAAACCGGAGAACGTGTTTCTCACCACCGAAGGGCGCGTGAAGATTCTCGACTTCGGCCTGGCCAAAGAGCTGGCCATCGCCGGCGGTGACGCCACCACGCAGGCGCATCAAACCGAGCCCGGCTCGATCATGGGAACGCTCGGTTACGTGTCGCCCGAACAGTTGCGCGGACAGGAAGCCGACTTCGCTTCGGACGTTTTCTCGCTCGGCTGCATCCTCTACGAGATGCTGTCGGGCCGCGCGGCTTTTCTGCGCGGCAACGCCGCTGACACCATCGCCGCGATCCTCACCGTCGAACCGCCCGCCACGACGATCGCCGACATCCCTTCGGAACTGCTGCGGATCGTCCACAACTGTCTGGCCAAGGATCGTCGCGTACGCACTCAATCGGCGAAGACGCTGGCGATCGATCTCGGGAATCTCGTGGCAACGCGAGCATCCGAGCCGCTACCCAGTGCAGCGCAGGTAAAGCCTTCGCGTCGCATGGCCATCGCAACCATCGCCGCAATTGCGCTCGGTGCCGCCGGAGCGTTCTTCTACGCGCAGCGCCGTACGCCACCATCTGCTGGGTCAACCAAAACGATGTCCCTGGCCGTCCTTCCCTTCACGGCACAACCCGATCAAGCCTACGCGGGCGAAGGACTGGCGGATTCTCTGTTTCGCACGCTCGCGAACGTCGAAGGATTGAACGTCCGGTTGCACAAGACCCTGGGTGTGACAGGCACCGGACACGTGTTGCGCGGCTCGTTGCGCACCGCGGGAGCGAACAGCATCGTCAACGCAGAGATCGTCGATCTTGCCGATGGCCGGCGCATCTGGCATCAGCAATACACCGGCGCCGCGGATAATCTGCTCGGCATCGAACGGCGTTTGTCTGCGGATGTCGATCGCTTCGTGCGGCGCGCGACCGGAGCGCCGGAATCGCGCGGCGACCAGCATCGCGCCACGACCGTCGACGCGGCAGCCTATCGCGAGTATCTGCGAGGACGCCATCACTGGAACAAGCTCACGATCGAAGGTTTCGAGACAGCGCTCGAACATTTCGAGAAATCGATCGACCTCGACCCGACGTACGCGCTCGCTTACGCTGGTCTGGCCGACGCCTATTCGATGCTCGGTTACCACGGCGACGCGCCGTCCGAGGTCATGCCGAAAGCGCGCGCAGCCGCACAGCGCGCCATCGATCTCGATCCGCTGCTGGGCGAAGGCTACACGTCGCTCGGCATTGCACTGATCATTCACGAATGGAAGTGGGCGGAAGGGGAAGAGGCGTTGCGGCGCGGCGTCGCGCTCAATCCACGCTACGCCTCCGCGCATCATGCCTACGCGGTCTACCTCGGACTGGTCGGCCGTTCCGACGAAGCGTTGCGCGAGATCGAGAAAGCGAACGAGCTCGATCCGCTGTCGCTGGCGATCTATCTCGAGCAGGCCTGGATCCACTACACGCGCAACGACATCGCGAAAGCCATCGAGATCGTGGAGAAAGCGATCCGCCACGATCCCCGCTCTCCACTGGCCCGCTACGAACTTTCCTGGGATCTCGACCAGGCCGGACGCTACGCCGAGGCGATCGATTCCTATGAGTTCGGCCTGCGGCTGGAGAAGAAAGACACCGCGGCCATGACGCTCCTGCGCGATGCTCTGCGCGACGGCGAAACGGACTACCTCCGCCAGCGATTGAAGCTCGCCGAAGCCGCCGGCGAGTCCCACACGACCCTCGCAGCCATCCTTCTGCAATTGGGAGAAAACGACGCGGCGATGGACCACCTCGAGCGCGGCTACGAAAAGCGCGAGCGCGACATGATGTATCTCAAAACATCGCCGACCTACGCCGCCCTCCGCGCGGACGCGCGGTTCCAATCGCTGCTGAAGAAGATTGGATTTCCGGAGTAGGTTCGCGCTTACGGATATCCCGCCGTGGCGTCGCGCCGGAAGCGCGCTTTCGCGACGTTCATCCGCTTCTGCAGCGCGACCATCGCGAAAAAGCCGCGATTGAGCAAACGTGCCCGCCAACTCGCGTCCCACCTTCCGGCCAGGACGGTGACCACGGCGCGGAAGATGTGGGGCGGCGGGTCCGCGTCGTAGAAAAGATCGCGGAAGTGCGGCGAATAGAAGCCGATCACGAAACGGCGGAATGTCTCGTAGCGTTTCTTCTGCCTTCGCGAGAACGCCGCAAAGCGGCGCGCCGAGAATTGGTTCTGCGCCAGCGCGCGATCGAGCTCCGCCGCCGCTTCGATCCCCGACTCCATGGCGATCGAAACGCCGGTCGAGAAAACTGGATCGAGGAACGATCCTGCGTCGCCGGCCAGAATCCAGCGATCGCCTGCGTACTGCGATGCGCTGTACGAAAAATCCTTCTCCACGCGTACGGGCCATTCGCTGCGCGCGTTCTTCATCAGCTCCGCGACGACCGGCGTGTCGGCGATGGCGCGCTCCAGCCGCTCGTCGTTCGTTCCCTCAGGCATCGCGAGAAAGAGATTCTTCGGCAGTACCACACCGACGCTCATCAAGTCCTGCGCGATTGGGATGAGCCAGAACCAGCCGGAGTCGTGCCGCGCGACGATCCTGATGTCATTCGGCCGGTCGCCTTCGAGCAGCGGCACGCCGGAGTAGTGCGAAAAGATGGCGATGTTGGCCAGGCGCGGCTCGTCTGTCCGCAGATCGAATTTCTTCGCGATCAGTCCCTGCCGGCCCGTGGCATCCACCAGAGCGTGAACGCGAACGCGTCCTGTCGTCTCGTCCGCTGACGTGAAATCGAGCACGGCTGCATCCTGCGAAAACTCGCAGCCCATCACGCGATGCCCTTCGCGCACGTCGACGCCCACTTCGCGCGCACGCTGAAGCAAGATGTGGTCGAACTCGGCGCGCGGCACTTGATAGGTCTGCGGTCTCATCACCTCGGAGACGGAAGAGAAATCGACTCCGCGGCCGCTCGCACCATCGTGCGTGATGAGCCGCGCCCCCCATTTCACCGGGAAATTCGCCGCGGCCATCGTTGCTTCGATTCCGAGCGCGGCGAACGCGTCATTAGCTGTCGAGAGCAATGACTCGCCGATGTGGAAACGCGGAAACGTCTCGCGCTCGAAAAGCACGACCGAACGCCCACGCAGCGCCAGCGCGATCGCGGCCGAAGTCCCCGCCGGCCCGCCCCCCGCCACCGCAAAATCGAAATCGTATCCCTCCGCTTTTTGCATCGTTTCCCTGTCTCCCATTGCCGGAAGCATCTCACAGGAAAAACGCGGCGCAGAATCGCCGCCCCTCCGTCATCCGTCGCCGTCTACGCGTCTTCAATGACATGCATCGCGAGAGCACTCCCCTCATCCGCCTTCGGCACCTTCTCCCCTCGCGGAGGGGAGAAGGCTACTTGAATCTCGCGCAGCTCCAGATTGGGTAGCCTTCTCCCCTCCGCAGAGGGGAGAAGG
>JALYJW010000030.1 GCA_030775085.1 Acidobacteriota bacterium
CACCGAGACTGCCTGCCGCCGGTGTTTACTGCCGACCGCCGACTGCCGACCGCCGACTCAGTTTATTGACACGCCCCTCGAATAACCGCACAATCTCCGCCGTTCAGCTTCAATTAGATCTTCATCCGTAGTCCCGCGCAGTCCGCACACACGGGCTCCTGCAACGACACCAGACTCAATTGCGAATCCGGGCATCCGGATATCCGCGGTTCCAGCAAGCCAGTTTCAAATCACAACTTGGACATTCGGTCAGTAGAGTTTTCTCGGGCGGCGTATCAGCCGGGCGATTTCCCACGTGATGGCCGGCCGCAGTTCGCCATGGTCGGCCGCTCCAACGTGGGAAAGTCGAGCCTGATCAACGCCGTGCTGAATCGCAAAGGCGTCGCGCGCGTGAGCCAGACTCCCGGCAAGACGCAGGCGGTGCAGTTCTATCTGATCAATGAAAAGTTCTATCTCGTGGACCTTCCCGGTTACGGCTACGCGAAAGTCCCCAAGAGCATGTCCCGCTCGTGGGTGGAATTGGTAAGCGGCTATCTGGAAAGTGCGGAGACGCTGAAATTGATCTTTTTGCTGCTCGACGTGAGACGCACTCCCGGCGAGCACGATCTGCAGATGCATCACTGGTCCCGCGCGCTGGACAGCGTGGACGAGAAGATCGTTCTGACCAAGAGCGACAAGCTGTCGAACAACCAGCTCGCCACCAGCAGGCGGGCCATCGCCCAGGAGCTCGAGATCGACGACGCGCAACTCATCGCAGCGTCGGCGGTCAACAAGAAAGGAATCGACCAGATCCGGCGCGAGATGATCGCCCGCCTCTAGCGCGAAACCCATGAAGAAGGAAGCCATGGCACACACGGACATCGACAACGACACCGCGGTCATCGAAGCGGAACCACCGGCAGCAGAAGCGCCGGCCAAGCCGAAGCGCGCCCCGCGCAAAAAAGCCGCCCCGAAAGATGCGGCCGAGGAAGCACCCGCCGCGGAAGTTGCTCCGGCCGAGCCCCCAGCCGCGGAAGCCGCGGAGCCGGCTCCTGCGAAGCCTGAGATCGTCGCCGAAGAGTTGGCCGCCGAGCCCGCGCCTGAAGCCGCGTCCCCCGAAGCCGCTGCGCCGCGTTCCGAAAACGGAAATGGCCACGGCAACGGCAAGAAGCAGCAAGGCGCCGAGCTACTCGACATCCGCATGCTGAAGGACATGAAGCTGCCGGATCTCTCGAAGCTGGCCAAGGACCTCGGCGTCGAGAACGCGTCCGGCATGCGCAAGCAGGATCTGATCTTCGGCATCCTGCAGGTGCAGACCGAGAAGTCCGGATTGATCTTCTCCGAGGGCGTGCTGGAGTGCCTGCCGGATGGCTTCGGATTCCTGCGCGCGCCCGAATACAACTACCTGCCCGGTCCCGACGACATCTACGTCTCACCGTCGCAGATCCGCCGCTTCGACCTCCGCACCGGCGACACAGTCTCCGGCCAGGTCCGTCCTCCCAAAGAGGGCGAGCGTTACTTCGCGCTGATCAAAGTCGAAGCCGTCAACTTCGAGCATCCCGACGTCGCGCGCGACAAGACCCTCTTCGACAACCTCACGCCGCTCTATCCCGAAGGCCGCATTCGTCTCGAGACGCCGCAGCACATGTCGTCGCGCGTGCTCGATCTCATCGCGCCGGTCGGCAAAGGCCAGCGCGGTCTCATCGTCGCGCCGCCGCGCACCGGCAAGACGATGCTGCTGCAAAGCATCGCCAACTCCATCACCGCCAACCATCCCGAGATCACGCTCATCGTGCTGCTGATCGACGAGCGCCCCGAGGAAGTCACCGACATGCAGCGCTCCGTCAAAGGCGAGGTCATCTCCTCGACGTTCGACGAGCCCGCCTCGCGCCACGTGCAGGTCGCGGAGATGGTCATCGAAAAGGCCAAGCGCCTCGTCGAGCACAAACGCGACGTAGTCATCCTGCTCGACTCCATCACTCGCCTGGCGCGCGCCTACAACACCGTCGTTCCGCCGTCCGGCAAAGTCCTCTCCGGCGGCGTCGACTCCAACGCGCTCCAGCGTCCCAAGCGCTTCTTCGGATCGGCGCGCAACGTCGAAGAAGGCGGCTCGCTGACCATCATCGCCACCGCGCTCATCGACACCGGCTCGCGCATGGACGACGTCATCTTCGAAGAGTTCAAAGGCACCGGCAACATGGAAGTCCACCTCGACCGCAAGCTCTCCGACAAACGCGTCTTCCCAGCCATCGACATCAATCGCTCCGGCACGCGCAAAGAAGAGCTCCTGCTCGAGCGCCAGGAGCTCAACCGCATCTGGGTCCTGCGCAAAGTCTTCTCGCCCCTCTCCACCGTCGAGTCGATGGAGCTCCTCGTGGAAAAGCTCGACAAGACGAAGACCAACGGCGAGTTCCTCAACGCCATGAGCTCGATGTAGTCAGGAGTGGGCAGGCATTAGAATGGTGCGCATGAACACCGCGAAGGACGAAGTACGGAAGCTGCTCGATCGCCTCCCTGACGTGGCGAGTTTCGAAGATATTCAGTATCAGGTGTATGTCCTCGATGAGACCACGCGTGGTGTTGAAGAGATCGATCGCGGCGAAGGCGTCGAGCACGAAGAAGTAAAACGCCGCCTGGCGAAATGGCTCGACGAATAAGGTGGGCACCTCGCGCCTGATTTTCGTTCCTGGTGGAAAAGATATCGTCAGACCGATACGTACGAAGTTAGTGTTACTATACGTACATGTCGAAGTTGACGCTCAGCGTGGATGAGAAGGTGGTGCGCGGCGCCAAACGGTACGCCGCTGCGCGGGGTACGTCCGTGTCTCAACTCGTCGAGCGCTATCTGACATTGCTGTCGAAGCCTGATGATGTCCCGGGGCAGCCACCCGTCTTGAAACTGCTTCGCGGCGCGGCTCGTGGTGGGTCCGCCGAAGCACATCGCCAGCATCTCTCCCGGAAATACCGGTGAAATTGCTGCTTGTCGACCTAAACGTCATCCTGGATGTGATCCTGGATCGGCGTCCGGGTGCCGATTCCGCCGCCGCGCTGTGGGCTGCCATCGAGAACGGTCAGGGACGCGGCCTGATCCCGGCTCATGGAATCACGACGATTTTCTACCTCCTCGAGAAGGCACGCGGCGGAGCGTTCGCGCGGAAGGGCGTCGAACGCCTGATCAGCGTGTTTGGCGTCGCGCCCGTGAACGAGGATGTGGTGCGGCGCGCGCTGGTGCTGGCATGGCCCGACTTCGAAGACGCTGTCTGCGCGGCTGCAGCCGAGGCGAGCGGCTGCGAAGCGATCGTGACCCGCGATCCATCCGGATATCCGGGCTCACCGCTCCCGGTGGTCGACCCGGCCGCCGCTCTGAGCTGGCTGACGGACTAAATAAGTCACCGGTTTGTCGAGCATTGCTCCTTACCTCGCGTGGTAGGTTTCGCGCGGCAACAAACCCTCGGCGCCCTCCGACGGCGCCGTTTTCGGAGGATGAATGAAGTGGTTCACCCGCGCCATCGGCGCATTCGTGATTCTGGCGACTCTCTCGGCAGCAGCCGATGATGGGATGTGGATGCCGCAGCAGGTTCCGGTGCTCGGCGAGGAGTTGAAGAAGCTCGGGCTGCAGATCGATCCGAATCAGTTTGCGGATCTCACGGGCTTCCCGCTCGGAGCCATCGTCGCCATCAATGGATGCAGCGCGTCGTTCGTCTCGCCCGAGGGTTTGCTGGCGACGAATCATCACTGCGTCGCAGGCGCTCTGCAGTACAACTCGACGCCGGAGAAGAATCTGCTCAAGAACGGATTTCTGGCGCGCGAGCGCGGCGAGGAGATCCAGGCTTCACCCGACGCGCGCGTTTACGTCACCACGGGCATCGAGGACGTGACGAAGCAGATCCTGGCGCCGTTTCCAGCGAAGACGAGCGACGCGGACCGCAAGCGAATCATCACGCGCCGCCGCCGCGAGATGATCAATCAGTGCGAGAAGCCGGGCAGTCTGCGCTGTCAGGTGGCGTCATTCTTCGCGGGCGGGCAATACCAGAAGATCACGCAGATGGAGATCCGCGATGTCCGTCTCGTCTATGCCCCGGCCCTCGGCGTGGGGAACTTCGGCGACGAGATCGACAACTGGATGTGGCCGCGTCACACCGGCGACTTCTCCTTCTATCGCGCGTATGTCGGCAAGGACGGCAAGCCGGCCGACTTCTCCGCCGAGAATGTTCCGTACGCTCCGAAGCATCATTTCAAGGTCTCGACTCGCGATCTCGATGAGGGCGACCTGGTGATGGTGGCCGGCTTTCCCGGCAGCACGAGCCGTCACGTCACCGCATCCGAGGTCGCGGCCGAGCAGCAGTACGACCTGCCGGTGGACGTCCGGTATCGCACGATGCTCGCCCGCCTGCTGCAGGATCGCGGCAAGGACGACGAGAAGATCGCGCTGGCGAACGCCAGCCGCATTTCCGGTCACGAGAACTATCTGAAGAAGCACACCGGAACATTGGAAGCATATGAGCGCGGATCGTTCGTCACGGCGAAGCAGGCGCAGGAGACGCGTCTCCGCGGCGCGCTCGATCCGGCTCTCGGTGCCAGGTACGACACCGCCAACGCCGAGCTCCAGAAACTCCTGGCCGCGAAGCGAGCCACGCGCGAGCGCGACACGGTCTTCGCATGGCTCTACACAGCGTCGCCGATGTTGACGCAGGCGAACAATTTCTATCGGCTCAGCGTCGAGAAAACGAAGAACGATCTCGACCGCTCCGAGAACTACACCGACCGCAATCGCAAGCGCCTGCAACAGACCATCACGCGCAACCGCCGTTCGATCGAGCCCGGCAGCGATCGTGCCGGACTGCGTCTGTTCCTGCTCGAAGCGACGAAGCTGCCGGCGGATCAGCGCATCGCGCCGATCGATGCCGCACTGACCGGCCCGGGGACTCCGGAAGCCCAGGTGGACGCGCTGCTGGACCGCATCTACGCGTCGACGAAGATCGGCGACAAAGAGTCGGAAGAGAAGATGTTCGGCGAGACCACGGCGCAGCTCACGGCGCGCAACGATTCGATGATCGCCTTCGCGGCATCGCTGCGACCGTTCTCCGATCAGCTCGAACAGGACGACGCGACGCGGGAAGGTGCGATGTCGCGCCTGCGTCCGGTCATGCTCGACGCGCTGCGCGTCGCCAACGCCGGGCGTCTCTACCCCGATGCGAATTCGACGCTGCGTGTCGGCTTCGGTCAGGTGAAGGGCTACGCGCCGCGCGATGCGGTCTGGTATCGGCCGCAGACCGATGTGCGCGGCATTCTGGAGAAGGACAACGGCGAGGTGCCGTTCAACAGCCCGGCCCGTTTGCTCGAGCGCGCGCGGAAACGCGAGTTCGGCACGTACGCCGATGAAGAGCTGAAGTCGATGCCGGTTGCATACATCAGCACGAACGTCGTCACCAACGGCAGCTCCGGCTCGGTCACGATGAACGCCTGGGGCGAGCTGTGCGGTCTCGCTTTCGACTCCAACTGGGAAGGCGTCGGCTCCGACTTCATGGTCGAGGAAGAGATCAGCCGCACCATCCATGTCGACTCGCGCTACATGCTGTGGGTCATGGATGCGGTCGACGGCGCCCACAATCTTCTGCGCGAGATGGGCATCGAGGCCCAATTCGCGGAGTAACGTTCGCGCAGTGATAAACTGAGCTCAGCAACAGCAATTGCCTGAAACGGCGGCCGGTCTCACGGCCGCCGTTTCTCTTTTGGCGACATTTTTGCCGTGCTCGTCTCGTTTCGACTGACCGACTCCATGG
The DNA here is from genome assembly GCA_030775085.1 of Acidobacteriota bacterium. Taxonomy (GTDB): domain Bacteria; phylum Acidobacteriota; class Thermoanaerobaculia; order Gp7-AA8; family Gp7-AA8; genus QHVT01. The sequence continues at coordinate 5,763 of JALYJW010000030.1, forward strand.
CCAAGCGCTCTCGACTGAAAGATTTTTTCTGGCGACACTCCGCCGGAATCGCCTTCCTGGTGATGCTGGCGTTCGTGGCGTTCCTCGGGTTCGTCGGCTACACGTACGTCGTCATCACGAAGAAATTCGATTCATCCACGCGATGGGATCTGCCCAGCCGTGTCTACTCCGACGCCACGCAGATCGTTCCCGGGATGACCTACACGCGCAAGCTGCTCGAGCCGAAGCTGAACCACGTCGGGTACCGCGAGGTGCAGAAGCGCGTCGAGAATCCCGGCGAGTACCGCTACATCGGCGATGACCTGGAGATCTTTCTCAACAACTTCGAGTATCCGGATATCGAGTTTCACGCCATGCCGGTCATCGTGGGGATGGACGGCGCGCGCGTCCGCTCGATCAAGCGCGTCACCGACGGCATCACATTGCGCGGCGTGCGCATCGAGCCGGAGCTGATCACGTCGATCTACGACAACGAGATGGAAGACCGCGTGCCGGTGTCGCTCGATGCGGTTCCGCAGCACGTAGTCGACGCCATCATCGCCACCGAGGACAAAACCTTCTACAGCCACGAAGGAATCTCGATCCGCGGAATCATGCGCGCCATCGTGACCGACCTGCAGAACAAGGCGCTCGTGGCCGGCGGATCGACGCTCACTCAGCAGCTCGTGAAAAATCTCTACCTGACTCACGAGCGGACGTTCACGCGCAAGGGTCAGGAAGCGGTGATGGCGCTGCTGCTGGAGATGCGCTACACGAAGGAGCAGATCCTCGAGGCGTACCTGAACGAGATTTACCTGGGCAACAACGGCTCCGTGCAGATCGCCGGCGTCGAACAAGCGTCGCAGGTTTACTTCGGCAAGAAGGTCACTTACCTGACGATTGGGGAGGCGGCCACGCTGGCGGGCGTGATCCGTTCGCCGAACGTCAATTCGCCGCTCAAGTCACCGACGCGCTCGAAGGCGCGCCGCGACACCGTGCTGAAGCTCATGCACGATCAGGGAAAGATCACGCAGCGCCAATACGAAGAGACGGTCGCCACCCCGCTGCAATTCACGCGCTTCCCGAAAACGTCGCGCAGCGCGCCGTTCTTCGTCGATCTCGTGCTCAAGCAGTTGCGCGAAACGTATCCGGAGACGCAGCTCCAGACCACCGGCTTGCGGATCTTTACGACACTCGACACGATCATGCAGAGATCCGCTGAGGAGGCGCTGGACAACGGCATCGCCAACCTCGGCAAGAAGTACAAGCACGTCCGCAACTCGGAGACGCCGCTGGAAGGCGTGGTGGTCACGGTGCAGCCCGGCACCGGATACGTGAAAGCGCTCGTCGGCGGCCGCAACTACTCCAAGACGCAGTTCAATCGCGCTATCCAGGCGCGGCGTCAACCGGGATCGCTCTTCAAGCCGTTCGTCTACGTGACGGCGATGGATCCGGCGCGTGGCGCCGAGGCGCTGACAGCGTCGACGATGCTCGATGACTCACCGATCTCCGTGCAGGCTGGCACCACGGTGTGGAAGCCGCAGAACTACGACAACCGCTTCCACGGGCGCGTCTCCGTCCGCGAGTCTCTGGCGCACTCGTACAACATCCCCGCCGTGCGTGCAGCCATCGACGCCGGTGTGCCGAACGTCATCAAGACCGCCACGAACATCGGCGTGGAGAGCCGTCTCGAGGCTTATCCGTCCGTGTCGCTCGGCTCGTTCGAAGTCACTCCTCTCGAGATTGCGTTCGCTTACTCCGTCTTCGCCAATCTCGGAGTCAAGGCGGAGCCGGTCTCGATCCTGGCCGTCGTCACGCGGGCAGGCGAGATCAAGGAATCGCGCAACGTGAAGATGAAGCGCGTCGCTCCGGCCAGCGTTTGCTACGTGATGAACGACGTGCTCAAGGACGTCTTCAACTACGGCACCGCCGCGCGTGCGCGCTCGCTTGGTTTCAAACACGCCTACGCGGGGAAGACCGGCACGACCAGCAACTATCGCGACGCCTGGTTCATCGGCTACTCGCCGCGCGTGCTCACGCTGGTCTGGATCGGTTTCGACGACGGCCACAGCACGCGACTAGCCGGCGGCGACGCCTGCCTGCCCATCTGGACGCGCCACATGAACCGCATCGACGGCCTCGTGGCCGACGCCGACTGGAAACGTCCAGAGAGCGTCACCAACCGCGAGATCGACCCCGAATCCGGAATGCTGGCCACACCCTACTGCCCGGCCACGCGCCGCGAAACCTACGTCGCCGGAACCGAGCCGCAGTCCGTCTGCCCTCTCCACGCCGGCAGCGGCGACCCCAGCCCCTACACTCCAGAGCCCTCGGTTTTCGGCGACGACCCCCAGGGCCGCATCGACCCCGGCGAAGTCCTCCGCCGCGCCGAAGAGGATCGCAGGAAAGCGCGCGAGAAAGAAAACAGCGTACGCAGATTGCTCAGGCGAATTTTCGGCGGGAACTGACAATGGCGGCGGAACCTTGCTAACATCGAAGAAGATGATCAAGCGAACGATCAAGCCGGCGGCTGGGGAGAGCAGCGTATCCGCTGCTGCAGCAAAGTCTGCTGCTCGTTTCGTCTATCGCGACAGCACGGGCAAATTCGTCGTTTCGAAATCCGGCGTATCGCGTCGCAGGTTGCGTGAGCGCACATCCGCCACCGAGAGAATCGCGCGCGCTGCGAGACAAACGACGCCAGCGCGCGCCGCGGCAGCGTCGAAAAAGCGCTGAGGTTCATGCGCGCTTACGAGGATTGTGTCTTCGTCAACGTTCCGTTCGACAAGAAATACTCGCGCTTGTCTGCCGCCATCGTATTCGCCGTTCATGACTGCGGCTTCATCGCTCGATCAGCGCTGGAGATCGAGGATAGCGGTCAAGCCAGAGTAGAAAAGATCCTCAATATCATCGAACAATCGAAGTTTGGGATCCATGACATTTCGCGTGCCGGCATCGACCGGAACACGAGATTGGCCCGCTTCAACATGCCGTTGGAATTGGGCTTCTTTCTCGGCGCAGCGCGTTACGGCTCCGAACGAGATCGACAGAAGCGATGTCTCGTGCTCGATCGTGAGAGCTATCGTTACCGCAGTTTCTGCTCCGACATTTCCGGACAGGACATTCGGGCGCATCACGATGAACCACGAGATGCGATCCGTGCGGTTCGCGACTGGTTGAGCAGCCATCGCAGCGGTGTTCTCATTCCCGGCGGCAAAGCAGTCTTTGGGCGGTACGAACGGTTCCGTATCCAACTGCCACAGCAATCGCGCGACGTAAAGCTCGACCATCGCGAGCTGACGTTTGGCGACTACACGCGTCTTGTCGTCGGCTGGCTTACGGAGACGCCTTGGTGAAAGGGACTCACTCATGACGTCGAACTCCGCAGAAACCGATCCATACCGACCTGAAGAGGAAAGGGCGGCAATCCGGATTGTGGTCCCGTCATGGTCATTTGACCCGACAAACCCATTCCGCGATTAAACTTGCGCCCTTCGAGCGTTACGCTGCCCTGAATGACTACCGTCGCCGATCGCCAGCCGGCTGCTCCGCCTGACTTCCTCAAGCGCGTTAAAGAGCGCGCCGAGGCTTCGTTTCTCCACGTCGGCGGTCTGACTGATCTGGCAGGACAGACCATCCAGCAACTGCGCAAGGGGCCGCTGGAGCGCCCGCTGCTCTCCGCGCAGTTCGATCACATCGGTTTCAAGTCGCTCTCCATCGTCATCATCACCTCGGCCTTCATCGGCATGGTGCTGGCGCTGCAGACCGCGTACGCGCTCGAGGATTTCGGAGGCAAGCTGTTCGTCGGGACCATCGTTTCGCTCTCGCTCGTGCGCGAGCTGGCACCGGTGCTGATGTCGCTCATGGTCGGCGGACGCGTCGGCGCCGGCATGGCGGCGGAGCTGGGCACGATGAAAGTGACTGAGCAGATCGACGCAATGCGCGCTCTGGCCACGAATCCGATCCGCAAGCTGGTCGTGCCGCGCGTCGTGGCCTGCACGCTGATGTTCCCGCTTCTGACGATCGTGGCCATTGCCCTGGGCATCCTTGGCGGATTGCTGATCGCCGTCACGAACCTCCATCTCAGCGCGAACTACTACCTCCGCAGCGTCGTCGAGGCCGTGAAATACAACGACCTCGCCTCCGGCATCGGGAAGACCTTTTTCTTTGGCGCGGCGGTTTCGCTGATCGCCTGCTACAACGGGTTGCGCACCAGCGGCGGCGCCGACGGCGTGGGTCGCGCCACGACGCAGACGGTCGTGACAGGTGCCATCACCGTATTGATCATGGATTTCTTCCTCACCAAGCTGTTTCTGTTCATATTCTGATGACTGAACTGCCGATGACCGACACGAACATCACCGACCGGCGCGCCGTCGACCGCGGGACTCCCGACCGCCGGCGTGCGCCGCGCGAGCCGTTCGTGGAGTTCGTCGATGTGCACAAGGCCTACGGCGTGAAGAGTGTTTTGCGCGGGGCGAGCCTGAAGGTGTACCGCGGCGAAGTGCTGGTCATTCTCGGCGGCTCCGGGACCGGCAAGTCGGTCACGCTCCGGCACATGCTCGGCCTCGAGCCGCCCGACTCGGGACGGGTCGTGGTGGAAGAGGAAGACGTCACCGATCTCCCCGAGGAAGAGCTGTATCGCATCCGGAAAAAGTTCGGGATGCTCTTCCAGAGCGGCGCGCTGTTCGATTCGATGACCGTCTTCGAGAACATCGCCTTCCCGCTGCGCGAGCATACCGACATGAGCGATGACGAGATCGCGCGCGCCGTACGCGAGCGGCTGGAGCTGGTGAATCTTCCCAACAGCGAGCACCTCATGCCGGTCGATCTCTCGGGGGGCATGCGCAAGCGCGTCGGTCTGGCCCGCTCGATCGTCCTCGACCCGAAAGCCATCCTGTACGACGAGCCGACCACGGGACTCGATCCCATCACCGCGCAGACCATCAATGAGCTGATCATCGATCTGCAGGCCAAGCTCAGCGTGACTTCCGTCGTCGTGACACACGACATCCACTCCGCGTTTTCGGTCGGCGACCGCATCGCGTTCCTCAATCAGGGCGTCTTTGAATGGGTCGGCAGCATGGACGAGGCGCGCGACTCCGATCACCCCAAACTCCGCGAGTTCCTGAAGGCCAGCGCCGTCGTGGCGGCGCAGCCGACGAAAAAGTGACCTATGGCGAAAACGACGACAAAGAATCGATCGATCCGTGTCGGGCTGCTGGTTTCTGTAGCCCTCTTCATCCTGATGGTGTTCCTCTTCTTCATCGGGTCGGAGCAGAAGATCTTTGCCCGCAAGCACGAGTACGCGGTGCGGCTGGAGAACGTGACCGGTCTCTCGCAGGGCAATCCGGTGCGCATGTCGGGTGTCACCATCGGCACGATCCGCGACATCAAACTGCCGCAGGACCCGAAGCAGAAGCAGGTGGAGATCCTGCTCATGATCGACCGCAACTACGCAGAGCGCATCCGCGGCGATTCGCGCGCACGCCTCAAGAAGCTCGGGCTGCTGACGGGCGACAGCTACATCGACGTCAGCGCCGGCACGCCGCGATTCCAGGCTCTCGAGCCCGGCTCGATCATCCCGGCGCAACGCGGTACCGATGTCGAGGCTCTCATCACCTCGGGTGAGGATCTGGTCGAGAACCTGGTGCAGATCTCGTTCTCGCTGAAGAACATTCTCCAGCGCGTCGACCGCGGCGAAGGTCTCCTCGGCGAAATCACGACCGCGCCGGAAACGAAGCAACGCCTCACCGACACTCTTCTGACGACGCTCAACAAGACCAATGCCGCACTCGCACACATGGAGAGCGGCAAGGGCGTGGCCGGTAAACTGCTGTACGACGACAAGTACGCCGAGGAGCTCACATCTTCGATCGCCGGCGCCGCAAAATCGATGCAGGTCCTGACCGCGAAGATCGAGCGTAGCTTCGAAAGCGGCGATGGTCTCGTGCCGGCGCTCCTCAATGACGCCGAAGGAAAGCGCCGCGTCTTCGAGCTGATCGAGAATCTGCGCGTCAGCTCCGCGAATCTGGCTACGTTCACGAAGTCACTCGAAACCGGCCAGGGCCTCGTCCCGCGCCTGCTCAACGACAAGGCTTACGGCGACCAGGCTCTCAGCGAGTTCACGGCGCTGGTGCGCCAGCTCAACGAGGTGGTCACCAAGATCAACACGGGCGAAGGGACCGCCGGCAAGTTGATCAGTGATCCATCGGTGTACGAATCGGTCAACGACATCCTCATCGGCATCAACGAATCGAAGCTCCTGCGCTGGCTGATCCGCAGCCGCCAGCAAGCCGGCATCGAGAAGCGCGTCGAAGAACAGCAGAAAGTTCCGGGGACGACGCCCGTGGAGGAAGTTACGCCAGTCGATCCCACGCCGGCACCGCCGCCGGATGAGATCGCGCCGGTGCCGCCAACGAGTACGGATACGACGGGGACGTAACGACATTCTTCGCGAGAGCCGCCCCTCACCCTACCCTCTCCCCACCGCGATGAAGCTGCGGCGGGGAGAGGGGACTGTTGGTTGTGTAAGTCCCCTCTCCCCACGGCGGGTTCATCGCCGAGGGGAGAGGGTAAGGGTGAGGGGCGGCTCTCGCGCTACATCTACCTCAACCCCTTCTCCTGCACCAACGCATCCACCGAGGCGTCGCGGCCGCGGAAGGCGCGGTACATCTCGCCGGCGTCCTGCGAGCCTCCGCGCGACATGACCAGGTCGTGGAATCGCTGGCCGTTTTGGCGCGTCAGGCCGCCGTGCTCCTTGAACCATACCCACGCGTCTTCGTCGATGACATCACTCCACAAATAGGCGTAGTAGCCGGCTGAATAGCCGCCGCCCCATGTGTGCGAGAAGTAGGTCGTGTGGTAGCGCGGCGGAACCTGGGGAACATCGACGCCGTACTTCTTCAGCGTCGCTTTCTCGAATGCTGCGACGTCCTTCGGTGTGTGTCCTTCCGGCAGCGAGTGCCAGGCCATGTCCAGGAGGGCCGACTCAAGGTACTCGAGCGTGCCGTAGCCCATGTTGAACGTCGACGATTTCTTGATGCGATCGACGAGCGCCTGCGGCATCGGTGCCCCTGTTTGGTAGTGCTTCGCGTAGTTCTCCAGCACCGCCGGCTCGAGCGCCCAATGCTCGTTGAATTGCGACGGCACTTCGCCGAAGTCGCGAGGAACGCTCGTGCCGGAGAACGTCGGGTACTGCACCTTCGACATCATGCTGTGCAGGGCGTGGCCGAACTCATGAAAGAGCGTGCCGACGTTGTCAAATGAAAGCAGCGCCGGTTGTCCCTGCGCGGGCTTGGTGAAGTTGGTCACGTTGACGACGACTGGATGTTTGCCGAGGAGCGTGCTCTGGTCGACGAAATTGTCCTGCCATGCGCCGCCGCCTTTGTTCGAGCGTGCGTAGAAGTCGGCGTAGTAGATGGCCATCGACTTGCCGTCCGCGTCGAAGACTTCGAACGTCCGCACATCGGGGTGGTACTTGGGAAGGTCTTTCCGCTCCTTGAACGACACGCCATAGAGTTTGTTCGCGGCGAAGAAGACGCCGTCCTCGAGCACGTTCTCGATTTCGAAGTACGGTTTGATCTGCGATTCGTCGAGGTCGTATTCGGCCTTGCGCACCTGTTCGGCGTAGAAGTCCCAATCCCACGGCTGGAGCTGGAATCCGCCGCCCTGCGCGTCGATCAGCTTCTGGATCGCGGCCGCCTCCGAGCGTGCCCTCGCGGTCGCGGCCGGTGCGAGATCGGTCATGAGCCGGAACGCCGTGGCCGGATTTTTCGCCATCTGATCGTCGAGCGAGTAGGCCGCGTAGGTGGGAAATCCGAGGAGCCGCGTTCGTTGTGCGCGCAACTCGGCGAGACGGACGATGATGGCCTTCGTGTCGTTCGCATCGCCGCGATTGCCGCGGGCCACCGACGCTTCGTACAGACGCTGCCGTAATGCGCGATTCCTGAGCGACGCGAGCTGGGGCTGCAGCGTCGTGTTCTGCAGCGACAGGACCCATTTGTTCGTCAGCCCCTTCTCTTTCGCCGCTTCCGCGGCCGCGGCGATGTCGGCTTCGCTCAATCCGTCGAGCTCCGCCAGGTTGTCCACCACCACCGCCGACTGATCGGTATCCGCCAAAATCTTGTCGCGGAACTGCTTGGAGAGTCTGGTCTCTTCCTGATTCAGTGCGCGCAGCGTCTCTTTGTCCTTGTCGGAGAGCAGCGCGCCGGCGCGGACAAACTCGCGGTGGTATTTCTCGATGAGGAACCGCGCTTCGGCGTTCGGTGCGCCCTGAGCGCGGTTGTCGTACAGCGCCTTCACGCGTGCGAAAAGCTTCGGATTGAGATAGATCGCATCGGTATGCGCGGCCAGCTTCGGGCCCTGCTCTTCCTCGATCTTCTGGATGGCCTCGTTCGTGTTCGCCTGGGTCATGTTGAAGAACACTTTCGAGACGCGCGTCAGCAGCTCGCCGGAGCGCTCCATCGCCTCGATGGTGTTGGCGAACGTGGGCGCCTCGGCGTTGTTGGCGATCCTTTCGATCTCGGCGAGATCCCGCTTCATCCCTTCCTCGAGCGCCGGCTTGTAGTGCTCGTCCTTGATCCGGTCGAAGGGCGGCGTCTCGTATTGAAGCGTGCTCGCGGCGAAGAACGGATTCACCTCGGTGGCGGGCGCAGCCGGAGCCGAAGTGGTCGAAGTGGTTTCGCGCTGGCAGGAAATGACCAACGCACAGCAGAGGAGCAAAGCGACGGTGACGTGTTTCATGAGCGAATACTGCGGCCTCAGGCCAGAGTTCGCTGTCGCAGGTTGGTTTCGAATCTGAGTCGGCCACAGACACAGAACTGCCTACTAGCTGTTACGATGCGCCGCGAAAATTCGCCCCGGAGGCTCCCACTTTGGACATCGCGGTAATCGGCACTGGGTACGTCGGTCTCGTCACCGGCGCCGGTCTGGCAGACTTCGGCAACGACGTGATCTGCGTCGACGTCGACGTCAATAAAATCGAAGCTCTGCGCAAGGGCCTGATCCCGATCTACGAGCCTGGTCTCGACACGATCGTCAGCAAGAACGTTCAGGAAGGGCGGCTGCGCTTCACCACCGACCTGGGCGAGGCCGTTGCGGCGGCGCGGGCCATCTTCATCGCGGTGGGCACGCCGCCGAAAGCGGACGGCTCGGCGGACCTCCGCTATGTCGAGGAAGTGGCGCGCTCGATCGCCGAGCACATGAACGGGCCGAAGCTGGTCATCACCAAATCCACCGTGCCGATCGGTACCGGCCGGCTCATCGAAGAGATTTTGGAAGGCTCCGGCAATGGCCATCAGGCGTCGGTCGTTTCGAATCCGGAGTTCCTGCGCGAAGGCTCGGCCATTGAAGATTTCATGAAACCCGACCGCGTCGTCATCGGTGCTTCGAGCGACGAGGCGGCTGAACTGATGCGCGAGATCTACGCGCCGTTGCATTCGCTGGAGATTCCGTTCGTGGTCACGAACGTCGAGTCGGCGGAGCTCATCAAGTACGCCGCCAACGGGTTTCTGGCCACGAAGATCACGTTCATCAACGAGATCGCCACGATCTGCGAAAAGGTCGGCGCGAACGTTCACGACGTGGCCATCGGTATGGGCCTCGACACGCGCATCGGTTCGAAGTTCCTCCAGGCCGGGCCCGGTTTCGGTGGCTCGTGTTTTCCGAAGGACACCTCGGCCATGGCCGACATTTCCCGCCGCCACGGCTACGACTTCCAGATCATGGAGGCGGTGCTGCGCGTCAACGATCTGGTGAAGCACCGCATGATCGACAAGATCGTCGACGCTCTCGGCGGCGACGTGAACGGCAAGACCATCGGTATCCTCGGGCTGGCGTTCAAGCCCGAGACCGATGACATGCGCGACTCGCCGACGCTCACGGTGATCAAGGGCCTGCAGCAGCGCGGCGCGACCATTCGCGCGTACGACCCGCAGGCGATGGACAACGCCAAGACGATGCTCGAGGACGTGACTTACTGCGACGATGCGTATCAAACCGTCGAAGGCGCGGACGCAATGGTGCTGGCCACGGAGTGGAACGAGTTCCGCGCTCTCAATTTCGAGCGGGTGAAGAACGCGCTGCGGCAGCCGATCGTGATCGACCTGCGCAATGTGTACGACCCGAACCGGATGGCCACCCTCGGGTTCAATTACAAGTCGGTCGGGCGCGTCGATGACCGCCGCAAGAGGATCCGCTGATGACGCGTGCATTGATCACCGGCGGCGCGGGCTTTTTAGGCTCGCATCTCTGCGAGCTGTTCCTGGAGCGCGGGCATGAAGTCATCTGCATGGACAACTTCATCACCGGCTCGCCCGACAACATCAAGCATCTCTTCGGGCGCGACGGTTTCTCGTTCATCAAGCAGGACGTGACGCAGTACATCCACATCGACGGGCCGCTCGATTACGTTCTGCACTTCGCCTCGCCGGCCAGTCCGATCGACTATCTCGAGAAGCCGATCCAGACATTGAAGGTCGGCTCCCTCGGCACGCACAAAACGCTCGGCGTGGCCAAGGACAAAGGAGCGCGCTACCTCCTGGCTTCGACATCGGAGACGTACGGCGATCCGCTCGTCCACCCGCAACGCGAGGATTACTGGGGCAACGTCAACTGTGTCGGCCCGCGCGGTGTGTACGACGAAGCGAAACGCTTCGCCGAGGCCATGACGATGGCTTATCACCGCTTCCACGGCATCGAGACACGCATCGTGCGCATCTTCAACACCTACGGCGAGCGGATGCGCGTCAACGACGGTCGCGTCGTGCCGGCCTTCATCTCTCAGGCCCTGCGCAACGAACCACTCTCCGTCTTCGGCGACGGCTCGCAAACGCGCTCCTTCTGCTACGTCTCGGACCTCATCGACGGCATCTATCGCCTGCTCATGTCCGCCGAACGCCAGCCCACGAACATCGGCAACCCCGCCGAAATGACCGTCCTCCAATTCGCCGAGGAAATCCAACGCCTCGTCGGAAGCAACGCCCCCATCCAATTCCTCCCCCTCCCCGAAGACGATCCCAAAGTCCGCCGCCCCGACATCACCAAAGCGCGGACGATTCTGGGGTGGGAGCCGCAGGTTCCGCTCGAGGAAGGACTGGCGCGGACGATTGCGTATTTTCGCGGCGTGGTGACGTAGGAGTCGCAAAGTCTCAAAGTCGCAAAGTCTCAAAGGGGGCGGGACTCGCGGTCGTCTTTGAGACGGTCGATCATTTTTGTCAGGCCGCATTCGATGACGGCAATCCGGTCGCGGACACCCGTTGTGTCGGTTGCGATTCCCGCGCGTGAGAGGATCTCGAGCTGCGTTTCGACTTCATAAAGTGACCCGCGCGCCTGCACGAGATAGTGGCGGCGATCACGCGTCGTCCAGCGGCCTTGTCCTTCGGCGATGTTGTTCGGAACCGAGCATGACGCGCGCACCAGTTGATCCGCGAGCGCAAATCGCTTCCGTGCGATCAAGGCGTCGGCGAGATTGATCATTCGCACCGCCAAATCGACCGAAGCTTCCCAAACAAACAAGTTGCGATATGACTTTTTCATGAATGCACGTTGGTGCTGTGCGAGAAAAGGGCAAGGGCGGAGAAAAGCTCCAGCCGGTTCAGGTGGGAGCGCGATTGTACATCTTTGCGACATTGAGACTTTGAGACTTTGCGACTCCCCCGCCTCAACGCAAAGCGTGCGTTTTCCCCACCACCGCCGCGAACCGCGCATCCGAACGGAGCGGGTCGAGGGCCGGATCGACCTTCGTCCAGACGAGTGCTCCGGTCCGTTCGCTCAGGGCGCGGTCGAGCTCGGCGAAGGCGCGGTCGCGGTTTCCGCTGTGGGCGTGGAGCGCGGCCATGTAGTAGGGCGGGAGGTATTCGCGGCGACCGCGTTGCTCGAGCTCTTTGGTCAGGCGCTCGGCGGTGGCGGCATCGCCGGTGGCGCGGTGGGCGCGGATCAGCCAGGTGAAAACGACCACGATATCCTGGAGCTTCTGCGATGCTGTGAATGCGGCGATGGCGTCGTGCGGTTTGCCGGATTCGAGCAACGCCAGGCCGAGGTAGGCGTGGCCGGGCATGAAGTCGGGAAAGAGTTGCGTCGTGCGGCGGCCTTGCTCGATGGCTACGTCGTAGCGGCGGGCCATCGTCGAGTTGAAAGCCACGACCGCGTTGATGATCGGCGACATCGGATCGAGCTCGAGCGCTTTCTTTCCCTGTTGCGCCGCTTCGTCGAAGCGTCCCGTGGCGGTGAGGAACTCCGCGTACCACTGCCGCGCCGTGGCGTAGTTCGGGTTGAGCGCGATGGCTCGTTTGTACGCGCTTTCCGCGGCCGGCCAGTCCCATTCGTACGTGTGGATTGCATACGCGAGCGACGTGTGCGCCTCGGCCAGGTCATCGTCGAGGGCCAGCGCGCGTTGAGCGGCCGCTTTCGCGCGCGGGAAAGTCTCGTTCGTCGGCAGGCCGGCCCAGATGTCGAGCAGGTTGTAGCAGTCCGCCAAACCTGCATGCGCACGCGCGTACTGCGGATCGATCTCGATGGCCTGGTTGAACAACTCGATAGCCTTGTACAGCCCCTCGGCATCGCGCTTGTTCCATTGAAAACGTCCCTTGAGATACAGCTCGTACGCGCGCGCGTCGGTGGTGTGGCGCTTGGCGAGAAGCTGCTGCTCGCGTCCGGTGAGCTGCAGGCGCAGCATGCGCGCGATCTCGGAGGCGATCGATTGCTGCACGCCGAAGAGATCGGTGCGCGCGACCTGATAGCGATTCCCCCAGATCAGCGCGTTGTCGGAGGCGTCGACCAGTTCCGCGCTCACCACCAGCCGGTCGCCGACTGATTCGATGCGCCCGATCACGACGGAGCTGACGCGCAGATCGCGGCCGACGCGGACCGGGTTCGGCGATTTGTCCTTGTAGTGGAACACCGAGGTGCGCGACATCACGCGGAGATTCGGCACCTGCGCCAGCGTGTTGATCAGCGTCTCCGTGATGCCGTCGGAGAGATACTCCGCCTCGCGGTCGCCGGTGGCATTGACGAATGGCAGGATGGCGATGGAGCGGATGGTGCGCGATGCCGCGGCGCCTTTCGGCTTCACATCAATGTCGATCCGCCGCGCCAACACGTACGACAAAAGCGCGATGATGGCCACGGCTGCAACGGAGCCCCACAGAATCATGCGCCGCCTGCGATCCGCGGGAGCCTCGAACGAGAGCGCGGTCGACGTGCCGATGGCTTTCAGCGCGAAGGAAAGATCGCGCGCCGACTGGAATCGCTCGCTGCGGTTCTTCTCGATGCAGCGCTGGATCACGCGCGCCAGCTCGAACGGGATCAGGCGATCGGACGCGGTGTGGACATCGGGCGTCTCGGCGAGGATGGCCGAGAGCGAATCGATCACGGTCTTGCGGATGAACGCGGCGCGTCCGGTGGCCATCTCATAGAGGACCGTTCCGAGGGAAAAGATATCCGAGGTTGCGTCGACGGTTTCGCCGCGGAGCTGCTCCGGCGCCATGTAGCCGGCGGTGCCGACGACCGAGTACGGATCGGTCTTCATCGGCGCGGTAGCCATCAGCGTCGGATCGATGTCGGGCTCGGTATTCTCTTGACGCACGAGCTGTGCGATGCCGAAGTCGAGGATTTTCACGCGCCCGTCATCGGTGAGGAAGATGTTCTCCGGCTTCAGGTCGCGATGGATGATGCCCTTGGCGTGTGCCGCGGCCAACCCGTCCGCCAGCGCGGCTCCGATCTCCACGACCTTCCGCCACGACAGCGGACCTTCGTTGAGCCGCCTGCGCAGCGTCTGGCCTTCCAGCATCTCGGTGACGCTGTACGCGAGCGTCTCCGTGGAGCCGTAGTCGTGGATCGACAGAATGTTCGGATGCGACAGCGCCGCCACCGCTTTGGCTTCGCGATCGAATCGCATGCGCGCCTCGGCATCGCGCAGGAAGCGTTCGGGCAGCACCTTCACCGCCACGTCGCGGTCGAGGCGCGTGTCGCGCGCGCGATAGACATCACCCATCCCGCCGGAGCCGATCGGCTGGATGATCTCGTACGGCCCCAGCTTCGTACCGGGCGTGAGTGACATGATCTGCGATGCCTGCGCCGTGCATTGTAGTCGGCCCGGCCGGCGATAAACTTCCGGCCCATGAAGCGAATCCTCCGCCTTGCGTTCGTGGTCCTCTGGGCGGTCTCCGCCTTTGCCAATGAGCGCGCCGCCGCGCAGAAGCTCGAAAAACTGCGTGACTCGCCTCTGCTCCTTCGCCGTTTCCTCGAAGCGATGCCGAAGGGAGGCGATCTGCATAATCACCTCTCGGGCGCGGTCTATGCGGAGTCGTATCTCCGGTGGGCCGTTGAAGACGATCTGTGCATCGACCGGCGCAAGCTCGAGATCGCTGTGCCGCCGTGCAACGAGGAAGACGGCCTGATCCCCGCGAAGACCGCTGTGCGCGACTCCACGATCTACTCGCAGATCATCGACGCGATGTCTGTCCGCAACTACAAACCGGCGGTCGAGAACGGCCACGCTCGCTTCTTCTCGACATTCGGCCGCTATCGTCCAGTGTCGCGCACGCGCCTGGCGGACATGCTCGCTGACGTCGTCGGCCGCGAGGCGCGCGACAACGTTGATTACCTCGAGCTGATGGCCAGTCTCGATGCCAGCGCGGCGCGGCAGATCCCGTTGCCGGAAGGGGCGACAATCGAAGAGATGTACGCCTTGCTCGACGAGACCGTGCCCGGGATCGTGGCGCAGACGCGCAACCGCATCGACGCTGCCGAGGCGGGGATGAAGAAAATCCTGCGCTGCGATACCGCGACGCCACGGCCGGGGTGCGGCTCCACCGTCCGCTACATCTTCGAGATCCATCGCGGCTACACGCGGACGCAGGTCTTCGCCGAGATGGTGGTGGGCTTCGAGCTGGCCGCCGCCGACTCGCGCGTCGTGGCGCTGAATCCGGTGATGCCCGAGGATGGATGGACGTCGATGAACGACTTCGACGAACAGATGGCCATGCTGCGGTTTCTCCGGCCGAAGTATCCGAAGGTGCGGCTCACGATGCACGCGGGCGAGCTCGCGCCGGGACTCGTTCCGCCCGAGGGCATGCGCAATCACATCCGCGATTCAGTGATGACGGCGGGTGCGGAGCGCATCGGTCACGGCGTGGCCATCGCGCGCGAGACGGACGCGACGGAGCTTCTGCGCACGATGGCCGCGCGTCAGGTGGCCGTCGAAGTCTGCCTGACCAGCAACGACGTGATCCTCGGCATCACCGGCCGCCATCATCCGCTCCGTCTGTACCTCGAGCACGGCGTGCCGGTCGTCTTCGCCACCGACGACCCCGGCGTCTCGCGCGGCGACCTCACCACCGAGTTTCAACGCGCCGTCGAGGAACACGGACTCAACTACAACGCGCTCAAACGCGCTGCCCGCAACAGCCTCCACTACTCCTTTCTCGGCGGCGCGAGCCTCTGGGCGGACGCGTCGTACAAAACAGTCGTAAAAGCGTGCAAATCCGAAGGAGAGGCGTGCAGGAGCTACCTCGACGCCAACCCCAAAGCACGCCAGCAATGGCACCACGAGAAACGCCTGCGCGAATTCGAGAATGAAATGACAGATCGGTGACGCTCCGCGGTATCGGAAGCGGCACTAGGCACGCGTTGCGCTACAGTCTCGCGCTCATGAAACGCGCGATCCTTCTGGCCGCTCTCCTTCTCGCCGCCTGCAAGTACGAAAAGACCACCACCACGACGACGAAGACCGCCGCCCCGGCGGCGCCGCAGGCGACTGTCGTCACCGTGCGCGATCCTCACTCCTACGCGCGCCCGGATGAAGCGCGCGTCGAGCACATCGCGCTCGACCTCACCGTCGACTTCGCGAAAAAGCAGCTCTCCGGCACAGCCACTCTGCGCATCCGAAAGCAGCCCGGCGCGACGACGCTGATGCTCGATACAAACGGCCTCGACATCCGCAAAGTCACGCTGCAACCCGGGAACATGGCCGCACAGTTCAAGCTCGCGCCCGCCGATCCGATCCTCGGCAGCGCGCTGGAGATCCCGATTCAGCCCGAGACCGAGAGCGTGGCCATCGAGTACTCCTCGCATCCCGATGCCAAAGCGCTGCAATGGCTCGAGCCGGCCATGACCGCGGGGAAGAAACAGCCATTCCTTCTCTCGCAATCGCAGGCCATCCTGGCTCGCACCTGGGTGCCGTGTCAGGACACGCCCGGCGTGCGGTTCACGTATGACGCGAAACTGCGGGTACGGAAGAATCTGCTGGCGGTGATGAGCGCCGAGAACCCGCAGGCGCGCACCGCCGATGGCATCTATCAATTCCGCATGCCGCAGCCGATCCCGTCGTATCTCCTGGCCATCGCCGTCGGCGACATCGAGTTCCGTCCCTTCGACACGCGCAGCGGCGTCTACGCCGAGCCATCCGTGATTGAAGCCGCAGCGCGCGAATTCAGCGACACGCCGCAGATGATGCAGACCGCGGAGGCGCTGTATGGACCGTATCAGTGGGGCCGCTACGACATGCTCGTCCTGCCGCCGAGTTTTCCTTATGGCGGCATGGAGAACCCGCGTCTGACGTTTCTTACGCCCACTGTCATTGCGGGCGACAAATCGCTGGTCTCGCTCATTGCGCACGAGCTCGCGCATTCGTGGTCCGGCAACCTCGTCACCAACTCCACATGGAGCGACTTCTGGCTCAATGAAGGATTCACGACGTATTTCGAGCATCGCATTACAGAGCAACTCTACGGCCGCGAATATTCAGAAATGCTGTGGCAGCTCGGCGGCACGGAAGTGCGGGAAGAACTCGCTACGCTGCCGGAAAAAGACCAGCACCTCTACGTCGATCTCACCGGCCGCGACCCCGACGAAGCGCCGGGCATCGTCTACGAGAAAGGCGCTCTCTTTCTCCGGCTTCTCGAGGAAACCGCCGGCCGCGAGCGCTGGGACGGATTCCTGCGCGCGTACTTCAGCAGCTTCGCATTCAAGCCGATGGACACGAAGATCTTCATCGAGCACCTGAACGCGCAGCTCCCCGACGTCGTACAGAAAGTCGACATCAACGCCTGGATCCACGGCCCCGGCATTCCATCCAATGCGCCGCAGCCCCACTCCGAAGCCTTCGCCAAAGTGGAAGCGCAAGCCACCGCATTCGCCAACGGCGCCACCGCCGCATCGCTGCAGACCGACGGCTGGTCCTCGCACCAATGGGTCCACTTCGTCCAATCCCTCCCCATCCTGCCCGCGGAAAAGATGACCGACCTCGACGCCCGCTTCCACTTCAGCGAAAGCGGCAACAGCGAAGTCCTCTCCGCCTGGCTCGAAAAATCCCTCGACGCCCGCTACAACCCCGCCTACCCCGCCATCGAGCGATTCCTCACCTCGCAAGGCCGCCGCAAGTTCCTCAAGCCTTTGTACGAAAAGCTGGCGAAGAATCCGGAGGATCTGGCGTTTGCGCGCAAGATCTACAAAGTCGCGCGCCCGACGTACCACCCGGTGTCGCAGGGGACGATCGATGAGATTTTGAAATGAGTGGGAGCAGGAATCGCAATAGGCAGAAGGACAGTGAGCCTGCCTCACTCTCGCGCGATAGCCTGAGGAGGCGTCGTGGGCGATGGCGACCTCGGCCAGATGGCTCGGATAGCTGTAACGTAGGGGCTTTCCCGAAGCGGTGAACAGCTCAGTAACGAGTTGGACGGCGAAGACATGAATCACCTCGCAAGAGCTGTCGTAAGCGCTTCAGCCTTCTTCGAGTTTGTTGATGACGCTACGCTTGATCCGCATGACGCGGTGAAGGCACTGGAGGACATCGCGCACGCGCTTCAGGGCGCGAGTCCGGAAGAGATGGAAGCTCTCAGCGATGCATGCGCCGCCGAACGCGAGTCATACGCCCAGGCAGGTGCAAGCTCCGAGGTTCTCAAATTCTTCGATCAGTTTCTCTACAACGTCGGTTTGATTGAAGCGCCTCCCGACGGACCCGCACGCTCGTAGAATCGCAAATGGCATGTGGCCGCCGTCCAACTCGGCCGCTGCAGCCGACGGCAACCGCTGCTCTTTCATCGTAGATGCTACGATCTCGCGTGCGGTTGCCGCGGCTGAGCGGCAAACCGTTGGTAGTAACATACTTGACACACACGGCAACCGGACCTATCTTGCTTGCATGCCCAAGAAGAAAGTCTCTGAATCCACCGGCCCGTACGTGCCGAAGACTCTTGAGGAAGCGATTATCTACTTCGCGGACGAAGACAACGCGTTTGACTACGCCGTGGCCGTGCGCTGGCCGGAAGGTGTCACCTGCCCGTACTGCGGTGGGTGGGAAAACAGCTTCATTGCTTCCCGCAAGATCTGGCGCTGCCGTCCGTGCAAGAAGCAATTCTCCGTCAAGGTCGGTACGATTTTCGAGGACTCTCCGATCCGGCTCGGCAAGTGGTTTACCGGTGTTTGGCTGCTGACGAGTTGCAAGAACGGGATCTCGTCTTATGAGATCGCCCGCGCTCTCGACGTGACACAAAAGACCGCGTGGTTTCTCCTGCACCGAATTCGCGCCGCCATCAAAGCGAAGTCCTTCGACAAGAAGCTGGCCGGTATCGTGGAGACTGACGAGTGTTTTATCGGCGGCCTGTTCAAGAACATGCACGAAAGCAAGAAGCAAGCGATTCGTGACGCCAACACCCCGAACAAGCGCAGCGGGATTGGTAAGACGATTGTGCAGGCCGTTCTGGAGCGCGATGGTGAGATCCGTGCGCAGATCTCGAAACCAACCACGTTGATAAGCGACTCGCCTTCCTGCTCGATAACGTCGAGGAAGGTTCGCAGCTTATGACGGACGAGGCTTCCGACGTTAAGGTAATCAAAGAGAAGTTCGTTCACGACTTCGTTAACCATCAGGTCGAGTACGTGCGCGGCAACGTTCACTGCAACGGCGTCGAGAACTTCTGGACTCTGCTTCAGCGCACCATCGGCGGCACGTACGTCAGCGTTGAGCCGTTCCATCTGAGCGCGTACGTTGACGAGCAGGCGTTCCGCTTCATCGAGTGACGGTTCCGCTCGCGCGCGCTAACGTTCCAAGCTAAAGCGGCTTCGGCCATGCGGAGAAACGTCAAGTAGCTTAGCAGGCTGCGGGCCGAAGTCCGCTCCAGCGTCGAGTTGGAGGCATTGTTTCCACTGTTGCCGCACACATGCGTGACAGGTTGATGTTCGGATCTTAGCTCCAACATCGCCCTCCAGTGGGAATCAGGCAATCGGCGCGCTCGACGTCGCCCAACGGCTCCACGCTAAGCCGCGCGGCCAAGGCCCACGTGCGAAGGCTCAGCGGCGCGGCGGTTGTCCGCAAGGAGGTGCATGCAACGATTGCCAAGCTGCAACCGCCGTGACGTCGTCACGTTTTGCCAAAATGTAGGCGGCTCGGCCGCCGGGCAGCGCCGGGCCGCGACAAGCTTCAGCGCAAGTTAGGCGCCGCCCCCTGCAGCCGTGAACGGCTGCCCGGAGTCGTTGCGGTCGCGTAGCGTTACGATCATCCATTTCTACGGTCCGATCGGTCACACGCAACAGGATGCGGTCGTCCCCCAGTTCATACGCACATGCATTTCAATAATGTATCGCCCGCCGTTTACATCGATGGTACGCTCGCCAAGACTCTGCACGTGAGGATCTTCGAGGTCGGGCGGGTAGTTCGTAACGAAGTTCAAGCCTGGCGCCGCCTCACGCACAGAGCTAGACACGATTTCACCGCAACACGTGCAGTTGGCAAAAACCTTCTGCCCACGGTATTGGTCGAGCGCGTGCGATATCCTCCCTAAGGTCTCTGACGAAAACTGTTCGTCGATGAATTCGTCAATAGTCGCTTCGTAGCGCCAGTTCTCGCTCTCCATTAGATCACCGAGACACTGGTATTTATCTCGATCATCGTTTTGGCTGATTACCTGGTCAGAGGACTGCGCCGGTTCAACCTGTCGCTGAATGCATGGCTGGACACGAAGCTGCTCGCCAATCGCAGGGATGACAGATGAGTTCGCCACATCAACGGCGTGCTTCTCATGTTCATCATTTATCGCTCCCAGCCGTAGGGCGGATAGCGGGCGCGGCACCCGCCCACTCTGCTGCGTTACATGCACCAGTTCGTGGGCTAAAAGATTCTGGCCAACGAGAGACTTGGGGGAGTACCGATCTTTGCCAAAGACGATGTCGTTGCCGAATGTGAACGCTGTGGCCGCCACCGCCCGACTCGCTTCGGCCGCGGGTTCATCCGCATGCACCCGAACGCGGCTAAAATCATGATGAAATCTATTCTCCATGACATGGCGCAGGTCCGCATCGAGTGGTCGTCCCGATGTCTGAAGTGCGCCGCGAACAGTGTCCAAAGCGTCAGACTTAAGGATTCCTGTCGAAACGTTCCTACCGAGGCGAGTGCTTCTGACGCCAAGCTTGCGCATATTTTCGCATCAACTCCCTACGAGGTTCGCCTGCCGATCGAAGGACTGGCCCGGCAACGTCGACGGAGTAATGATGGGTTCCGAAGGGTGACTTCGCAATAGCGAAGACTAGCTTCTATTGCTCATCGGAGCGTTTTGGGCCGATTTTTCCGCCTGACGAACCGTACTTGCGCGCGCCTCATGGATCTTACGCCAAATAAGCTGCGCGCCAGGGCCCACATGCCGAAGCCATGCGGCGCGGCGGTTGCCGCGCAAACCGCTAGACAGCGACAGGTGATTTGCAACCGGCGTGACGCCGCCACGTTATGCGACAGCACATACCACCGAGGGCCCGCATGAGATACATCGGCGCTCCACCGGATCGATCCGACTTTCGAGCAGCGCGACGACGTCGTGCGCGTCCAATGATGAGCAGTACAACGACAACTCCAGAGTCGCTGCCATCCACGAAATGGATGCGGAAGGAGCGCACACTGTGCGCCCCTCCATGAGGGGACAAGGAGGCTCGGCGCTACGCGCGCGTTGTGCCGGTCGGTGTCGACACGGTGCCCGTGCCCATGCCGCCTTCTCCCGGCCCGAGCGCCGGCCGAGCAACCGTGGAGGTGATGCCGACCGCTTCGGCGTACTTGAGGTACGTGTCGATCGATGCGATGACGACGCGAGCTTCGACCGTGATCAGGTCGATGCCCACCAGCGAGATCCGGACCCAGGCGTCGATGACGATTCCTTTGTCGAGGATTCGATCGAGTACGTCGATGAGACTGGTTCCGCCCGGGGCGCGTTCGACAGCCATGACTTACCTGCCTTTCGTCTCTTCCGGCTTCCCGGTGGGAAGCTCGCGAGCATTGAGCTGACGTTCGAGTTCAGCGATGCGGTTCCGCAGCTCGTCGTACTCCTCGGCGCCCTGCAATGCACGGGCGTCGCTGGAGTAGAAGCGGTCCGATCGCCACCAATTGATGCCGATTGCCTCCGCCTTGTCGATCGAGCAGATCACGAGGCGCAACTGGATGGTCAGCAGCTCGACGTTCGCCAGCGACACTTTCACGTCGCCTGCAACCACGAGCCCCTTATCCAGGATCTTGTCGAGGATGTCCACCAGCCCTTGCGGCTGTCTCTGGAGCGATCCTCGATCATCGACAGGCAATCGTCACCTTCCTCTTAGCGGTGAGAGGTTTAACCGGTTTCACGGGTTGGAGTCAACCGGGGATTGCGCTAGAGGTCGCTTCGCCCGCGGGGAAGTCGCAAAGTCTCAAAGTCTCAAAGTCTCAAAGAAAGGCGGCGAGAACCTCCTTTGAGACTTTGAGACTTTGAGACTTTGCGACTCCCGGCGTCACTCCCACATCTTCACCGGCCCGAGCGTCATATTGAGCTGTTCGTCGTTGAGGCCGAATGTCGTCTTCAGCTCGGCCATCTTCTCTTCGAGCTTCATGAGCGCGTTGCCGAGGCGCTCGATCTCGTCGTCGGTGAGATTGCCGGCGTCCATGCGCCTCAGGGCCTGCTTCTCGAGCAGGCGCCGGACGAGCTCGATGATCGACAACACGAGCTTGGCCAGGCCGTTCTCGACGATCTCCGCGTCGGCCGCAATCCGCTGCGGGATGCCCGAGGTCGTCAGCGAGTCCGTGAAAGAGAGCGCTTCGCGCAGCTCTTTTTCTTCATTCGCGATCATCATCGGCGAAGACCTCCAATGGCCACGGGCCCGAAAGGAGAAAGGGAACGTCGGGCGCCAGACGGCGCAGCTCCTCGCCCGCGGCACGGACATCGTTGAGGCGCGCACGCGGCACCAGCGCCGCAAGCTCGACGGAGCGCTCGTCGCGATGCGCCCAGCGATGCTTCACGCTCATCGGCACGATCAGACGCTGGGCATGTTCGCGAAAAGCACCGTCGACGTTGGCCGCCTGCGTGGCGGCGTGCAGGGCGCGCAGGTAGTCCGCGCCATTCGTGAAATCGCGCCGGTCGGGTCGCGGCAGCGCAGAAGCCGCCGCCACTTTGAGCGTCATCTCCACGTCCTGCCGATGTTCGGTGAGCAGGCGTTTCCATCGCGCGAGGTGCGGCCCACACTTCGCCTCTCCCTCGGCCGACGAAGCAGGCGTGAATCCGTAGCGGATGGCCACGAACGTAGCGACGTCGAGCAGCCGCGCGCGAATGCCCGCAACTTTCAGGAGCAGGTCACGATCGCCGAGTGGCTGATCGCTGGCCACTTCGAAGGCGCTCAGAAAGAGATCGCCGACAGGAATCGCGACTGCGATCGGCTCGATGTCTTCCCGCAGCAGATGCGCGCCGATGGCGATCTGCTTCATGGCTTCCCTGGCGTGTTCCGTGGCGTGTTCCGTGGCGTGTTGCGTGGCGTATTGGACGTCCGGATGATGGCGTCGACATTGGCCAGCACGACGTTCAACCCGAGGTAGAGAAGATCGACGTCGCCGATCGAAATGACCGCCTCGCCGGCGATGATCACGCCGCGATCGAGAAGATGATCGAGCGTTTCGAGCAGGGGCAGTTCTTCGAGTTCGTTGGTCATGACATTGTTGCAAACGTGTACGGGGGCCAGGGGCCAGACACCGACAGCGTCACGCCTTCATGCTGATAGCGCGCCGCCAGTTCCTCGCGCAACTCCTGGAGCACCGACTCCTCATCGCGATGGAGCAGCACGTTGATCTGCGGAAAGGCGCCGTCGCGGCGCTGGCGCGACTCGGCCACGGTCTCGCGGCCGAGCTTCGCGAGCACCGCCTGTTCGATCTCGCCGACCAGCTCTTCCTCGGCCGCGTGCGAGGCGCGCTTCTTCTCGTCGTCGAGCTTCTTGCGCAACAGGAACGCTCTTCCCGGCGACGCGGCAGCGATCTCATTCTGCAGATCGCGCAGCGAAGCGACACGCCCGTTCAGCGCCTCGCTCCACACGGCCGGCTCCAGCTCGATGCGCAGCGTCCACTCCTGCTTTCCGCCGATGCGATCGAGCGTCTTCGACAGCAACGCGCGCTGTTCGGCGAGATACGCGCGCAGCGCCTCTTCCGAGCTGAAGAGCGTGAACGCGCGCAGCGGAACGATGGCCGTCTTCTTCATCAGGTCCGCCATTACCGCCTGATGCCGGTAGCCGATCGCGCCGAGCCATTCCAGATCGCCGGCTCGCCGGTCGATCACGTCCTGCGAAAACTCCTCCGCGCTCACGGGCGTGAAAACGGCGTGGATGTCATCGTCGTTCGCAACGCCGAATCTCGGCGTCCCATCGACTCCCACGGCATCAGGGGTCACCGCCTCGCGGGTCACGGCGTAAACGTAGAGCACGAACTTCATTCCGCTGAGAGTGTAGCGCTCTCGGCGATGACTCTCAGAATTGAAGCACGGCGCCGTAACCGGTTACCATCACCCCCAGAGAGTCGCCGAGCACCATGCAAGAAACCGAAACTCAGACTGCGCGCGGACAAGTTCATCTGCGCGAGGGGATCGAAACGTTCCTTCGCTTCGCCAAGGGACGTGTCTGGAGCGAAGCTTCCCGGCGCGACAAGCTGCAGGCCGTCGCCGCGGCCGTGCGCCGGCCCGCCCTCGACGCCATGCGCGAGAGTGAGCGCCGTTATCGCGTGCAGGATGCGAAGCGGCTCTATTACCTCTCCATGGAGTTCCTCATGGGCCGGGCCCTGGGGAACAATCTGACGAACCTCGGCGTGTACGACGAGGCGCGCGATGTCCTGGAAGCGCTGGGCGACGATCTCGAGGAGTTGCAGGCGCTCGAGCACGACGCAGCCCTCGGCAACGGCGGTCTTGGACGTCTTGCGGCCTGCTTCCTCGATTCATTGGCCACGCTCGATCTGCCCGGTTTCGGCTACGGCATCAACTACGAGTTCGGTCTCTTCCGCCAGACCTTCGTCAACGGCTATCAGCACGAGCAGCCCGACCACTGGATGGACGGCGGCTCGCCGTGGCTCATCGAGCGTCCCGACGAAGCGGTGATCATTCCCGTTTACGGCACGATCGCGCACACCACCGCCGGCAGCGACATCTACACGCCGAAATGGGTCGATTACAAAGTCATTGTGGGCGTCCCGCACGATATGCCGGTGGTCGGCTACGGCGGGCGCACTGTGAATATCCTGCGGCTCTTCTCTGCGCGCGCGTCGGATCAATTCGACATCGGTATTTTCAATTCCGGCGATTACATCCGCGCCGTCCACGAGAAGATCACCGGCGAGTCGATCTCCAAGGTTCTCTATCCCTCGGACGTCGTGGCCGCGGGCAAGGAGTTGCGCCTTCTGCAGGAGTATTTCCTCGTGGCCTGCTCCGCGCGCGACATCATCAAGCGCTATCGTCAGACGCGTGAGACGCTGCGCGATTTCGCAACGAAGACCGCCATCCAGATGAACGACACGCATCCCGCGCTCACTGTGGCGGAGTTGATGCGCACGTTCGTCGACGAAGAGCGGATGCCGTGGGAAGAAGCCTGGGCCATCACTGTGGCCACCTGCGGGTTCACTAATCACACGCTGTTGCCGGAAGCACTGGAGCGTTGGTCTTACGACCTCATGGCGCGCGTGCTGCCGCGGCATTTGCAGATCATTCAGGAAATCAATCGCCGTTTGTTGGCGGAAGTGGAGCGCCGTTTCCCCGGCGAGGTGCAAATGCAGCACAACGTCTCCATCATCGCCGACGGCGAAGTGCGCATGGCCAACCTGGCCATGGCCGGCAGCCACTCCGTCAATGGAGTGGCCGCGTTGCATTCGCAGCTCGTCACCACCACGCTCGCGCCCGGCTTCTATCGATTGCACCCGGAGCGCTTCAATAACAAGACGAACGGCGTCACGCCGCGTCGATGGCTGCTGCACGCAAACCGCCCGCTGGCATCGCTGATCAATGGCGCCATTGGTACCGGATGGGAGACCGATCTCGATCGCCTGCGCGAGCTCGAGCTGTTCATCGACGATGCCGGCTTATTGGACAAGCTCGAAGGGGTGAAGCGCCGCAACAAAATCTCGCTGGCCCGGCTCACGAAAGAGCTGATCGGCGTAGCCATCGATCCATTGTCGATGTACGACGTGCAGGTCAAGCGCATCCACGAATACAAACGCCAGTTGCTCAATACGCTGCACGTCATCCATCGCTACTGGGCGATCGTCGAAGACGGCATCGTGCCCGAGCAGCCGCGCACCGTCATCTTCGCCGGCAAAGCCGCGCCGGGCTACTGGATGGCCAAGCTGATCATCAAACTCATTCACTCGGTAGCCGAAGTCGTCAATGCCGATCCGCGAACGCGCGAGCATCTCCGCGTCGTCTATCTGCCCGACTATCGCGTCTCGCTCGCCGAAACCATCATCCCCGCCGCCGAGCTCTCCGAGCAGATCTCCACCGCCGGCAAAGAAGCCTCCGGCACCGGCAACATGAAACTCGCCCTCAATGGCGCATTGACCATTGGAACGCTCGACGGAGCCAACATCGAGATCCGCGACGAAGTAGGCGAGGACAACATCTTCATCTTCGGCCTGCGCGCCGATGAAGTGGCCGGCGAGCTCGCGCAATACGACCCCCAGCGCTACCTCCACGAAAACCGCTGGATGAACCGCGCCGTCGACTCCATCGCCGCCGGCCACTTCTCCCGTGGCGACAAAGACATCTTCCGCCCCATCATCGCCAAACTCCTCTCCACCCGCGACGAATACCTCCACCTGGCCGACCTCGCCGAATACATCGACCGCCAGAAGGAAGTCGACACCCTCTACCGCCAGCGCCAAACCTGGAACCGCAAGTCCCTCCTCAACATCGCTAGAATGGGCAAGTTCTCGTCCGATCGTACAGTCGCCGAATACGCGCGCGATATCTGGAAAATACGGCCGGCGGTCATTGGGAACAATGTGCGCGGAGTGGAGTAGTCGGCGGCTAACGGTGGGAGTGCTAGACTCCTCTCGATGAAGCTTGTGACCGGGAAAGTCGAGAACGGTAAGGTAGCGCTGCCGGAGGGCGAGTTCGAAGAAGGCTCCGCCGTGGCCGTACTGGCATCAACCGTGGACGAGCCGGTCGGCCTGACATCGGCCGAGGAAGAAGCGTTGCTCGAATCGCTCACTGCGATTCGTTCGGGCAACTACATCAGTAGCGAGGACATGCTTCGCCATCTGAGGTCACGCGGTCGTTGACGTACGCTCTTCGGATCTCGCCACGAGCCGCACGGCAAATCGAGCAAGCGTCTGACTGGTGGTATGAGAATCGTTCGGTCGCACCGAACCTCTTCTCGTCGGAGCTTGAGCGCGGCTTCCTGGCCCTCACTTCGTTTCCGCGAGCCGGCGAGGGCGTGGCGCATTCTCGTATCTCCAACCTGAGGCGGATCCTGTTGTCGGCAGTTCAGTTTCATCTGTACTACACCATTGCGGACGAAGGTGACGTCGTGGAGATCATCGAACTGTGGCATACGAGCCGAAAGCCGCGATCGCTGCGGTAACCGAGGTAACGCGATTCTCGACCGCCCAACCCGGCGCTACCGATGCAAACCCGCGCCATGTGCGTTGCAAGCGAGCGCCGTCTCGACGATGAGCTTCATTGGGAACGCCTTCAACTCACTTGGCATGAGCTCGCCTGTCGTCGATCTAGCTCTAGACGTCTTGGTCAACGTGGGACTCAATGGTTCGAAACGCTGAACACAACTTGGCGGTGACTCGAAAACTCTGAGGCGAGAGTCGATACTTCATGTACCAGCTGCCGCTCGCAGATTTCGGATCCTGCGACCACTACTGCCTCGACTTCACGAAACTAGCGGTCGAACAATCGGTTGTGTCGTGGTCACACGAAACCGGGTTGCCGTGTTTTCGCGCTGCGAGCTTTGCGCGGTTCGGGGAAAGGGCGCGAACGTCGCCAACACTTAAATCGGGGATTGAGCTGCCCGAAACTGTCGGCCGACGCAACGCTGCAGCCGATGCCTACCCGCGCCGCACGAGTCCGGAGCGCGGTAGACTGTTGCGTGTGGGGTTGGCGCGGCTGAGCGTCAGGCCAATGACGGCCGGAAGAAGTGAGGAGTATTGATGGATCGCATATCGAAGTCTCTTCTCGAGGAATTCGCGACTGAGCATGGCCTCGAGAAGCTCCCGGAGGACAAGCAGTTTGAGCACTTCGCGGCGTTTCTCGCGGTCACGTCGCACGCGGTGGAAACCATCGACACCGACGACATCGTCACAGGGCGGGGGGCCGATACGGGTGTTGACGCCATCGCGGTATTGGCGAACGGCGTTCTCCTCACCGACGTCGAGCAGCTTGATGAGCTTGTCGAGACCAACGGCTACGTAGACGCTACTTTCATTTTTGTGCAGGCGGACCGCGGGGCCGGCTTCGAGACAGCAAAAATCGGGCAGATTGGTTTCGGCGTTCTGGACTTCTTCAGCGACAACCCGAAGCTCCCACGTAACACGTCGGTCACAGCGGCGGCGTCGATCATGGCAGCCGTCTACAAGCTGAGCAGCAAATTCAAGCGCGGCAACCCTACCTGTCGGATCTACTATGTCACCACCGGGAAATGGACGGGCGACGCAAATCTGGATGCGCGACGAACGACCGTAGTGTCTGACCTGAAGAACTTAGGGATTTTCCGCGAGGTTGACTTCATACCTCTCGGCGCCGATCGCGTACAGAAGCTCTATGCGCAAACTAAAAACGCGATTTCGCGTGAATTCACATTCACTGAGAGGACGGTGATTCCGGAAATACCGGGCGTCACCGAGGCCTATTTGGGAATCATTCCTGCGAAGGAGTTCTTGCAACTCGTTCAGGATGATAGCGGCGAAATAATCCGCACGATCTTCTACGACAACGTCAGGGACTGGCAGGACTATAACGTCGTGAACAGCGGTATTCGAGCGACTTTGGCTTCGCCAGAAGCGCGTCGCCGGTTCGTGCTGATGAACAACGGCATTACGGTTATCGCTAAAACCGTACGATCTACCGGGCATAAACTTTACATCGAGGACTACCAGATCGTGAATGGCTGCCAAACTAGCCATGTGCTTTGGTACAATAGGCAAGACATCGATGATTCTGTGATGATCCCGCTCCGACTAATTGCGACACAGGACGAGGACGTAATTGCATCAATTATTAAAGCTACGAATCGTCAGACAGAAGTGCGCGAAGAGCAGTTGCTCGCTTTGTCCGATTTTCAGAAAAAGCTCGAGCTGTTTTTCAAATCGTACGAGGAGCCGCGCCAGCTTTTCTACGAGCGACGCTCTCGCCAATATAGCGGGACGACTGTTGAAAAGGCGAGAATCGTGCTGCCCGGTAATCTCATTCGTGCGTATGCATCGATGTTTCTCGATGAGCCGCACCGCACAACCCGTAACTTCCGAACGCTCCTGGACCGGGTGGGCGATACGATCTTCGGCGATAGTCACCGCTTGGAGCCGTATTACACAGCCGCTTTTGCTTACTACCGGCTCGAGTACCTCTTCCGAAATCAGCTGCTGGGCGCGAAGTACAAGCCGGCCAGGTTTCACATTCTTCTGGCTGCTAGAATGTTGGCGAACGTCAACAAGCCGCCCCCGCCAAATGCGAATGCAATGCAGAAATACTGCGAGACGATATTGGAACACCTCTGGAATCCGGCTGAAGCTGAGGAGCTTTTTGCAAAAGCCGCCGATCTCGTTGATGGTGTCGCACAAGGAAACTTCGACCGCGATCACATCAGGACTCAGCCATTTACCGAGTCGCTGATGAAAGCGTGCGCGTCGATCTGATCCGCTATCGCAAATGCTGCAGCCCGCGCCACGGATGTTCCCGCGGTCATCCGTCGCGTGCGGGTTGGTGCGCTGAGCGGCAGGCTGTTATCAGCCTCACATGATCACGGATTTGCAGCTCGATCGTCGAGCGGTCAGCTCATCGTCGGCATCGCGGTCGAATACGCGTTCCTTGGATGGGTGAGCGATGTCAGGCTGTTGAAGCACTGCTGACGGTGCTCCGATCTGCGCACCAGGGCTCCGTCTATACGCGCACGGGAACCTTCGGTGAGTTCCAGCTGCCGCTGAATCTCCACTTCGAAAACGGCTGGCGCCTTTTCGACTGTCACGCTCCTGCCTGTGGTAGCACCACTACCTTGACCTTCCCCCTCCCTCGGTCATACGCTGGCCGCTGATGACGACGACTGACGGCGATAGCACGCAGACTTCGCGGATGCGGCTGCTGAATGCGGGGAAGACGCTGTTTGCTCGCAATGGGTATGAGCAGACGGCGACCTCCTCGATTGCGCGGGAGTCGGGGAGCTCGGAGTCGCAGTTGATTCGGTACTTCGGCGGGAAGGCCGGTCTGCTGGAGGCGATCTTCAACGAGGCGTGGTCGGGGCTGAATGAGTCGGTCCAGCAGCACATCGCCGAGGCGGCTCATGGGCGCGACGCGATCATCCGCATCCTCTCCGTGATGATCCGGGCTTTCAGCCGCGATCACGACATCGCGTTCCTGTTCCTGTTCGAGGGGCGGCGCATGCGGGGCGGTTCGCACGAGGTGTTGTTGTCGAAGGGTTTCGGGGTGTTCAACGAGGTGGTGGGGCAGCTCATCGAGCGCGGGCGCAAAGACGGTTCGTTCCGCACGGACGTCCATCCGCAGGTCCTCGGCGCGGCGATGCTCGGCGTGGCCGAGGGGATGCTGCGTGATCGCATTCTCGCGGAGCGAAACCATGCGCCTGTCCCGTACGACGACGAACAGATCCTTCGCACGTTCACGGCGATGGCGAACGGCCTCGCACCGTAAGACTGCGCCAGCCGGGCTCGTCCGTCCAGTTTTATCGGGCCGGTTTGACGGCAAATTTACGTCCGCGCGCGACGCCTCTGCGGGTACAATTCCCGCGCTCTTTTCTCAGACAATTTAATCGCTACACATTTCGAGGGAGAATTTTCATGCGGCTGCTCCGGCTCGTCCTCCTCCTGATTTGCGCCTTGACGTTGTCCCTGACGTTGTCGACATCTGCGCTCGCCTCCGGTCATGCTCCCGACACCGAATACGACGACTGCGATGCGAACTTCATCGCCTTCATCGGCTCCAGCGCGTACCAGTTCTCGCCCGGGCACTCCGGCGAGCTCGGCTCGGTGCGGTTGTTCGCGATTCTTTCGTATCAGCGGGCAGCGCACGAGAAACGCTACGGCGCGGCGCTGTGGCAACTGCGCATCGACCGCGTCGCCGACGGGGCGCGCGTGCTCTCGCTCGACGGGCGCGTGCCGATCGGGAGCGAAGGTGCGGGGCTCGCGGAAGTTTGGTGGGACGGCCGTGATGAGCACGGTCAGCTCGTGCCGGACGGCGCGTATCGCTACACCTTCGTGGCGCGCCATCGCGTTTTCGGAGAGCGGCAGCGCGGTCCGTACGAACACGACGCCATGACGTACGACGAAGCGGTCGATGCCGAAGAGGCGCTGGCTTCGAGCGATGAAGTGATCGTCAACTCCACGCTCACGCCGGCGGCCGCGAACGAGCTGCGCATCAGCGCCAACGCCACGAGCTGCCAAGTGCAGCAGCGCTCGCCGCTCGAAGCGGGATTCGCCTGGAACTTCTACTACGGCTCTACGCACGCGCACTCCAACTGGTCCGACGGCGGACAGCCGACGGGCGCCTGCAACTCGGGGAACAGCTATGGCAGCGGTACGTTCGCTCCGGCAGACGTCTACAACTACGCGCGCAACACGGCCGGCCTCGATTTCTGGGTCGTCAATGAGCACAACCATCTGATCCAGGACGCCATCGCCACGAACAACCCGCCGGTCACCGAAGCGAAGGTGAAACAGCGCTATCAGGATGGATTGACCGCATCGAATACCGCCACCGTGAACGGTTCCTTTGTAGCCATGTACGGCATGGAGTGGGGCGTTTCGACGAACTCCGACCAGGGCCACGTCACGCTCATCGAGACGCCGAAGCTGTTCGGATGGGAGACCTGCTCGACCTGCAACGGTCCGAACGCCGAATGCACGCCCGGCACGAACTGCTACTTCGACGTTTTCACGCCGAAGCGTTTCGGTTATCTCTCGCTCTACGCCGCCTCGGTGGCCAACCCTTCGTCCGCCGGCGCGCTGGGTATCTTCAACCATCCCGGCTCGGGTGAGTTCGACAACTTCGCGTTCAACGCCAACGCCGACAACGCCATGCAGGGCATCGCCGTGCGCAGCGGCCTGGCCTTCTCCACGGCCGTCGATTGCGCGAACACGAACGTCGGCGCCAGCGATTACACGGGGCGCTGGAAGGAGGCGCTCAACAGAGGTTTCCACCTCGGGCCGGTCGCCGATCACGACTCGCACTGCAACAACTACGGCATGGCGCTCCCGACGCGTACGGTCTATCTCGCGCCGTCGCTGACGAAGGCCTCGCTGCTGGCCGCGCATAAGGCCCGGCATTTCTTTGCCTCCGAGGACCCGAACGCGCAGCTCGTGTTCCGGACGAGTGACAGCACGCGCATCATGGGCGACATCTTCAACGCCGCCGGCGGCGCCACGCTCGTGGCCGCGGTCTACGATCCGAACAGCGAAGCGGTGACGACGCTCGAGATCTGGCGCGGACAGATCGGCGGCGGCGTTCCGGCCGCGCCGTACGCCACGTACTCGAATCAATCGTCGGTCACGTTCACGGAATCGCTGACTTCGGGAACGTACTGGTACTACGTCCACGCGATCCAGGCCGACGGCCACGACATCTGGTCTTCGCCGATGTGGATCACCTATCAGGCCGGCGGCGGAGACACGACCGCGCCGGTCACTTCGATCACCGCGCCGTTGAACGGCGCGACGGTTTCGGCCACGACGAATGTCACCGCGACCGCATCCGACAATGTCGGTGTGACGCGCGTCGAGTTCTGGCTCGACGGCGCGCTCCAGTCGACCGATACCACTTCGCCTTATGCGTGGAGCTGGAACACGACCGGCGCGACCAATGGCGGGCACACGCTGCAGTCGAGAGCATTCGATGCCGCGAACAACAGCGGAACATCGGCAATTGTGAACGTCACCGTCAGCAATGGCGGCGGTGGCAGCACCGCGGACGTCAGCGGCTGGAGACTGACGCAGGCCAATTCCGCCGGCACCTACACGATCCCCGCGGGCACGGTCATTCCGGCGAATGGCTATCTCGTCGTGGCGCGTCAGGCGGACAAAACCGCGTTCCAGACGTACTGGGGCGTGACGCTTTCCGCGAGCGTCATCTTCCTCAACTCCGGCGGTGCGATGCCGGTCATCAACGGCTCCGAAACGATCACGCTGTCCAATGCTTCGAGCGTCGTCGTCGATGGTCCAAGCGCGGCGATGCCTTCGGCGGGTGCGCGAACGATGCAGCGCACCGATCCGTGCGCGTCGACGTGGAACACGCTGCTCGAGACCTCGTCGAATCCGGGCAGCGGCGCCGGCGCCGGATGCGGTGCAGGCGCGAAGCTCAACGAAGTCTCCGACGCCAGCGGCACAAACAACTTCATCTACGAGTTCGTCGAGATCCACAACGATTCCGCGGCGGCGGGCGACACCACCGCGCCGGCGACTTCCATCACCGCACCCGCAAATGCCGCGACCGTATCGGGCATCGTCAACGTCACCGCGAGCGCATCCGACAACGTCGGCGTGACGCGCGTGGAATTCTGGCTCGACGGCGTTCTGCGCTCGAACGACACGACCTCGCCGTATGCCTGGAGCTGGGACAGCGCCACGGCTGCGAACGGCGCGCACGCGCTGGTCTCGAAGGCGTACGACGCGGCTAACAACGTAGGCACGTCCGCCACGATCAGCGTCACGGTCAGCAACGGTACGCCGATCAACATCTCCGGCTACAAGGTCGTGCAGGCCAACTCCGCGCTCACCTACACCATCCCGGCGGCCACCACGATTCCGTCGAAGGGTTACGTCATCATCGGCCGCAACGCCACGAAGACCGCCTTCCAGACATTCTGGGGTGTGACTCTCGCCGCGAACGTCATCTACATCAACGGCTCCGACACGATGCCGCAGATCAACGGCAGCGAAACGTACACGTTGCGCAACGCATCAAACGTGACGCTCGACGGTGCGACGGTAGCCATGGCCTCGGCAGGCGGCGAAAGCCTCAAACGCCTCAACGGCTGCGGCGCCGCCAACCTGGCCGCGAGCTGGAGCCGTGTCGCGTCTTCAACCGGAAATCCCGGCACGGGCGCACCGGCCGCGTGCAACAAGGGCGTCTACATCAGCGAATTTTCGGACGCGTTGGGAACGGGCAACTTCATTTACGAGTTTGTGGAGTTGTACAACGACAAGTGATGAGTCAGTAGGCAGTTCGCATTGACGGGCGACGAATTTCTTGCGCGTTGAAAGCACGCGCACACTTCACCACAGAGACACAGAGGGCACGGAGGAGACACAGAGTAAGGCAATTACAGCTTTTCTTGATTCCTGCTTTCCTCTGTGTCCCCTCCGTGCCCTCTGTGCCTCTGTGGTGAAAAGCCGCGTGGCGGTGATCCACGCGTGGCCAGCCATTCGTGATTGCTTGCGGCTTTGCCGCGCTGTGGATCTCTGTGTCTCTGTGGTGAAGCCTTTCGTCCCCCGCAGAATCATCTAGCCATCCATCGAACATCGCGGCATCGTGTAGCGCATGGACTCGACGCTTGCGCTGCTCTGCGATCTCATCGCCATCGATTCCGTGAATCCCGGTCTCGTTCCGGGTGCGGCGGGGGAGCGGGCCATCAGCGAGTATCTCGCCGTCGAGTTGCGACGCATGGGCGCGGATGTGGAGCTGACGGAGATCGCGCCCGGACGATGGAACGTCGTCGGTGTGCTGAGCGGTCGCGAGAAGGGGCGCACGCTGATGCTGTGCGGTCACAGCGATACCGTCGGTGTGGAGGGAATGGATGCGCCGTTCACGCCGGTGATGAAGGGCGATCGTATTTACGGCCGCGGCGCACAGGACATGAAAGGCGGCTGCGCGGCCATTCTCGGCGCAGCCCGTGCCATCGTCGAAAGCGGAGGTCTCGCGCGCGGTTCGCTCGTGATGGCTTTTGTCGCCGATGAGGAGTACATGAGCATCGGCGCCGAATCCGTCGCGCAACAGTGGAAGGCCGATGGCGCGATCGTCTGCGAGCCGACCGATCTCATGATCGCCGTCGGACACAAGGGGTTTTCCTGGGTGGAGGTGACGACGCACGGACGCGCCGCACACGGCAGCCGTCCCGACGAAGGGAAGGACGCCATCGTGGCCATGGCGCCAATCCTCGAAGGATTGCGCGATCTCGAGCGGCGTTTCATCGCCGCGCCGCCGCATCCGCTCCTCGGCCGTCCATCCGTCCACGCGTCGCTCATCAGCGGCGGTCGCGAGCTGAGTACCTATCCCGATCGCTGCACGCTACAGATCGAGCGGCGCACCGTCGACGGCGAGCCGGACGACATCGCGCTGCGCGAAGTACAAGCATTCGCCGGCGATGCCGAAACGCGGCTTCTTTTTACGCGCGCGCCTTACCTTACGCCGAGTCACTGCGATCTCCCCGATCTCCTCGACGCGGCCCTGGGCGGTGGATCGAAGCGCGGAGCCGTGACTTACTGGACCGACGCCGCCATCCTCGGCCACGCCGGCATCCCCACCGTCATCTTCGGCCCCGGCGGCGAGGGACTGCACGGGATCGAGGAGTACGTGCGCGCGAGCGAGGTGCTGGCGTGCAGGGATGCGTTGGTGCGGGTGGTGGAGGCGTTCGTCTGAATGAGTCGCAGAGTCGCAGAGTCGCAGAGTCTCAAAGAACGTGGCCATCATTCACTCTGAGACTTTGAGACTCTGCGACTCCCCTGTGGCGTGCGCGAAATCGCACATAATCCCGTCCCGCATGCGTTTCAAGAAAAGCCGATTCGGTCCGCGACTGGTTGCGGCGGCGCGCTCGGGCGGGCATTACCGCGATGTTCATGTCTTCATCGGTGGGACCGGCGCAGTGGGTGGCGCGGCGGCTCTGCAGATGGTGGCCATGCTCGAAGAGATGATGGCCATCCAGCCGCCGGCGTCGCCCGACGATGTGCCGGTGCTCATCGTCACCGGTCGCAGCGATGATGAAGTGCATTCGTTTGAGTCGCGTCTCAAGCGATTCACGCGCACTCGCTGGGGCGCAGCCATCGCGCCGCGCCACTTCGAGCGCGGTTTCGTCTCGCCCGGCGGCGTCTACATCGCAGTCTCGAAGTTCGAGCTGAAGCCCATTCCCGGTCTGGAGATCGTCACGGATGCGGATGCGCATTCGCGCGCCGCAGCCGTCGACGAGTTTCTGCGCCTTGTCGACGGCGGCAAGGGCGCGGATCGCTCCATGCCGCACGAAGACATCGGCGCGGCGCTGATGCGGCACGTTCGCTCGGCACGTCCGATCACGGCGTATCTCGAGGATCGTCTGACGCGCCTGCGCGACTACGGTCCGAAGCCGTATCGCTCCGTGCTGCTCGGGTTTCCGTTGCCGAGCATCCTCACGTATCAGACCGGCGGCCTCACCGTCGTGGCCCGTGAGCTCGGACTCGACCACGATTTCATCGCCTCGGTGAAGGACGCGTTCGAGAATACGTTCGCCGATGATCTGGTGGCCGTCGATCGCGACTGGGGCGCGCGCGTTCTCGTTGCACACACGACGGGTGTCGGCGGGATGTATGACGAGTCCACCTCCGCAGATGGCCAGACCCAAACCTCCATGCGTCTCGGCTTCGCGCACGCGGCGCGCGATGAGTTTCTTCGCAACAAGCACATCGAAGCCGAGCACCTGACGCACAAATACGCCGAGCGCGGTGTGTACATGCTCGTCACCGCCGCGGCCATCGGGATCGACGAAGTGCGGATGCGGGAGCGCATTCCGCTGCACCGCAGCATCATCAATGCTTTGCGCGACGCGCCGCACGAGCTCTTTCGCGGCTCGCGCGAGCGCAAGCAGTTCATCCAGGTCTTCAAGCCGACGACGTTGAGTCTGGCCGACAGTTCCAAACCGAAGCCGCTGCACTTCAAGCGCGGCGAAGAGCTTCGTCCCGAGTACGCCATCCGCAGCGGCGAGAACGGTTTCTTTTCCGTGGCCAACGCCGACGCGCTCTATCGCGTGATGAAAGTGGCTTCGGTGAGCGAGCTCGGACATGTGCTGGCCACGGTCGGCCTGCTCGGCGACGATCCGAACGTGCCGTGGTTCTCGAACAGCATCTGCTACTACACCGAGACCGCCAATGAAACGCAGGTCTTCGATTTTCTCTATCAGCCAGTACTGCTCGGCGCGCAACTCAGCGGGCTCGATCCGATGGCGCTGCAGGATCTCGGCTCTGCGAAGCATCAGGCCGAGCTGCACACGCTTTCGCTGCTCATCCTGCTCCATCGCCTGCGCACGCTCGACGTCGAATCGATCGCGGAGTATCCCGACGAGTCGTTCGACGGCCGCAGGTTTTTCCTCGAGAATTCGCGGCCGCTGACGTTCCGCGACGTCGAGCAATGGGATGTCGCGACGCTCGCGCGCGACCTGCGCACGCTGGTCTCGGCCGACAAGCCGGGACAGTTGCTGCCGCTCAAGCCGCTCATCGATCCCAACCAGTTCGGCGCACGCGATGAAGCACACATGGCCGTGCTGAAGGTCGTGCTCGATGCAGTTTTCGCGGTGACGTCCCTCGGCTCGGCGATCGTGGTCGAGGATGAATCTGGCGCCGCCTTCGCGCGCACCGGCTACTGGGTGGCCGCCCTCGGCGACATCATCACCGACGACGATTCGATGCACCGTCTCTTCACCGAGTCGTACGCGAAGAGCCAGCCCGCCTGCACGCCCGACGAATACCAGAGCTTCCAAATGGCTGTGAACGGTTTCATCGATCTGCGGCCGCACGCCATCGTCTCCAGCGCGAAGATTGCGTCCGATCTGACGCCGGGCTCGGTGACGACGCATCGCGACGATGCTTCATTCATGCAGCGATTGGCGACGCTGGAGCCTTATTCGTTCTTCGCCACCTGCGGACTACTCGCGGTCATCCACCGTCTGCGCGCGCTCGGCCGCATGCTCTCGCAGTCGCGCACCGACCTCGGCACGATGCAGGACTGGGTCTGGACCATGCGCCGCGACGAGCGCGGACACACCTACGTCGTCCCCGGCGTCGTCGAAGCGCTGCGCATGATCGCCGAAGGCCAGGAGAAAACCACCGGCACGGAATGGCTCGACGGGATCTGGGGCTACGAACGAAGAATGCCTGCGATGCGCGCCGGCGAGATCGTGGAAAACGCGCGACACTGACTG
Source organism: Acidobacteriota bacterium (assembly GCA_030775085.1). Taxonomy (GTDB): domain Bacteria; phylum Acidobacteriota; class Thermoanaerobaculia; order Gp7-AA8; family Gp7-AA8; genus QHVT01. The sequence goes on from JALYJW010000030.1 coordinate 43,314, forward strand.
GCGTGCCGGCTACTCGTCCATTGTGCGAACGCTGGCATTTCCAATCGCCATCGCGGTCGCGTGTGACTTCAACCTGCCATGGCTGACAACACACCGGACAGTCTTGCACGTACGACTGGCGCGTCGATCCTCCGTCATCCACATCGAGCTCCGCGGACTCTCCGCAATAGGGACACGACACGGCGATGAACTCGGTCACGCAGGCATCCTACACGCGCGAACGGCTATCATTTCCCTCGCGGAGGAATCCTCATGCGCAGCTTGCTCGCGATGTGTGTCGTGGTGTTGTCGTGTGCTGCGGCCGCGGATGCGCAGACCGTGTCGTGCGAGTCTTTCAACGGCGCGTATCGGGAATGCCGAGTCGCATCGAGCGGCAAGATCCGGCTGGTCATGGAGATCAGCGACAGGGCCTGCTTCGAGGATCTGACGTGGGGCACGCGCTCCATCGGCATCGTCTGGGTGCGCCGCGGCTGCCGGGCCACGTTCACTGTCAGCGGGCCCGGCTCTCCGAATTTTCGCAGCAGTAAAGTCGTGTGCGAATCGCTGCAAGGGGTGGTCGAGCGCTGTCCGGCCGATACGAGCTTCGGAGTCGTCGTTGCGCGGCAACTGAGCAAAGCCGCCTGCACGGAGGGCTTGAGTTGGGGGCTCGATCCGGACGATGAGTACGTCTGGGTCGATCGCGGTTGCCGCGCGGAGTTTCTGGTCGGTCCGAAGACAGAGCCGATCCCGGATCCGCCGCTGCTCGACTCGGTCGTAGTCTGCGAATCGGACGATGGACGCCGCAGGAACTGCAAGGCCGACACGACAGGCGGCGTGCAGATCGTCCGCTCATTGAACGACAGCGCGTGCCGGTACGGCCGCGAATGGGGATACGACGCGAGCGGCATATGGGTGGCGAAAGGCTGTCGCGCCGAGTTCGTCGTGCGCGGCAAACCGAAGCCGATGTTGCAGACCGTGACTTGCGAGTCGCCGGACCAAGCGCGCAAGGCGTGTCCCGCGGATACGCGCTTCGGCGTGGCCATTGCCCGGCAGCTCAGCGAATGGGACTGCATCCACGGCGAGACGTGGGGCTTCGATGAGACCGGTGTCTGGGTCACGAAAGGCTGTCGCGCACAGTTCGCCCTCGGCGGTTATCGATTGCCGCCGGAGGCTGTTCCGCCCACCGCCGAGAAAGTTTCGTGCGAATCGCTCGATGGAGTACAGAAGCAGTGTGCGGTCGACACATCCCGCGGCGTCGGCCTGATCCGCCAACTGGGCGACAGCGACTGCGTCCTCAACCGCACGTGGGGCTACGACAGCGAAGGAATCTGGGTCACCAGCGGCTGTCGCGCCGAATTCGCGGTGGCGCGCTAACTGCTGGCCAGGAGTCAGGAGAAACGAATGGACAATGTGACACCGATCCCCGAGGGATACGAAACGATCACGCCGTATCTGAGCGTGAGCGACGGCAACGCCGCGATCGAGTTCTACAAGAACGCGTTCGGCGCCGAGGAAGTGATGCGCATGCCGGGAGCGGAAGGCAAAGGCGTCGGACACGCCGACCTTCTCCTCTTCGGGCGCATGCACCTCATGCTGGCCGACGAATACCGCGACATCGGTCACCTCAGCCCGCAAACGCTGGGCGGCTCGCCGGTGCTGCTGCACATCTACGTCGACGACGTCGACGCCACGATCGACCGCGCGGTAGCCGCGGGCGCAAAGCTGGTCCGTCCCATCAAGGACGAGTTCTACGGCGACCGCGCCGGCGGACTCGAAGACCCGTTCGGCCATCACTGGTACTTCGCCACGCGGAAAGAAATCGTCTCGGACGAAGAGATGGCGAAACGCGCCGCCGAGTTAGGGAAGTAAGCGACGACAAGGGCGAAGGCGTTTGGAGTGCGGTGGCCGCAGCCGCCGCTTTTGTATGTTTCCGCGCTGCACGAACATACCAAAGCGGTAGCTGCGGCTACCGCACTCCAAACTGGCGGTGGCCACGTGGCTGGCGATGTAGCATGCAGTTTCGGATCGATGAGAGTCACCCGCACGGCTGCTGCCGCATTCAACGTCGTGTTCGAGAGCGAAGAGGAGTTGCGCGAGGAGCATCGTGTGAATCTCGCGCACGGAGCGCTCCGCCTTCCAACGACGGAGACCGTGGCGCTCCACACGACCTTGCTGGTGACGCTTCGCGGACCCTGGGGTGGTGAAGCGTTCGTCCGCGCTACGGCGGTGGCGGCATTGCCGGATGGGATTGCACTTGCGATCGATGGGAGTCCGGATGAACAACTGGCGCGGTTGCTCGTGAGATCTGCAGAATCGCAGGACGAGACTCAGGACGACACGCAGATCGATACGCAGGACGACACGTCGGAAAAGCGCCAGAACGCCTGGGACCGGATGCGAAGTCTCTCGCAGATGGAGAAGATTCTGCTGGCGGTGAAGGCGGAGCGATCCGAACGGGCGCTCCTGCTCGCGGACAACGATCCGCGCGTCCTGCTCTCGCTCCTCCGCAACCCGCGACTTACGGTCGATGAAGTGGCGCGCCTCGCGAAGTCGTCGTTCCTCAACTTCCAGATCGCGGACGTGATCGTCAAGACCACGCAATGGATGTCCAGTCTCGACGTACGCCTGGGGCTGATCCGTAATCCGAAAACGCCCGCGCCCTTCGCTCTGCAAATCCTTCCCTCGCTCCCTGAATCCGAGATTCGATCCATCGCTCGCGCCGGTACGAACATGGCACTGAAGCAGGCGGCCTTGCGGCGGCTCCAGGGAAAAGTGTGATTTGAACGACGATGCGCGAAAGATCCAGCGGGTCTATCTGATCCTGCTGTTGCTGCACACGCTGGCGGCTTCCTTCATCTGGGGCATCAACACGCTGTTCCTTCTCGATGCAGGCCTGACCAACATGCAGGCGTTTGCGGCGAATGCATTCTTCACCGCCGGTTTCGTGCTCTTCGAGGTGCCGACGGGCGTGATCGCCGATACGCGCGGGCGCAGGTTGTCGTATCTACTCGGCACGTTGACGCTCACCGTCGCCACTCTGCTCTACCTCCTGATGTGGCGTGTCTCCGCACCGTTCTGGGCGTGGGCGGCCACGTCTGCGTTTCTCGGCCTCGGCTTTACGTTCTTCTCGGGAGCGGTGCAGGCCTGGCTGGTCGATGCGCTGAAAGGCAGCGGGTTTAACGGGCCGGTGGAATCTGTTTTCGCCAAAGGCGAGATCGTCGAAGGGGCGGCCATGCTCGTGGGGTCGGTCGCCGGTGGGTACGTCGCGCAGATGACGAATCTCGGCGTTCCCTACATTCTGCGCACGATCGTCCTCGCGGTTTCGTTCGTACTGGCGTTCGTTCTCATGCGCGACGTTGGTTTTGCACCGCGTCGCGGCGGACCTCTCTTCGGTGAAATGAAGAAGGTGTTTCGCGCTGGGATTCAGCACGGTCTCGGGAAACGGCCGCTGCGCTGGTTGATGCTGGCCGCGATCTTCACCGACGGCGTCGGGATCTACGCGTTCTACGCAATGCAGCCGTATCTGCTCGAGCTGTATGGAAAGCCGCAGGCATACGGCGTGGCCGGGCTGGCGGCCGCGGTCGTCGGTGGTGCGCAGATTGCCGGCGGCCTGCTCGTGCCGCACCTCGGCAGGATCTTCCGGCGCCGAACTTCTGTTTTGCTGGCGAGCGTGATTCTGAGCACGGCAATCCTGGCCGCGATCGGTTTTCTGCCGCGCTTCTGGATCGCGATCGTGCTTCTCGTCCTGTGGAGCTTGTTGTTCGCCGCGATCATGCCCGTGCGCCAGGCCTACGTAAACGGACTGATCCCGTCCGAGCAGCGCGCTACGGTTTTGTCGCTCGACTCGATGTTTGGTTCGAGTGGCGGAGTGGCGATTCAACCCATCCTCGGCAGAGCCGCGGACGTTTGGGGCTATCCGGCGTCTTACGTTGGCAGCGCCCTCATCCAGGCGCTGGCGATCCCGTTCGTGTGGCTGGCGCAGCGGGAACACGCCGAATCGGATGCCATCACCGACGAGCCCGCGAAGAACGGTTAAAAAGTTTTTCGCCGGGTGTCGATCTCGCAGGTGCTCGTTCGACGTGATAGTGAAGCAACAAGAAAACGAAGGAGAATCACATGCGAGTCATGGTCATCATCAAAGCCAATGAGCAGTCCGAGGCAGGCGTACTGCCGGACGAGAAACTCCTCACCGACATGGGGAAATACAACGAAGAGCTCGTCAAGGCCGGGATCATGCTGGCCGGCGAGGGTCTGCATCCGAGCGCGAAGGCCGCGCGCGTCCGTTTCGCTGGTGGAAAGACGACCGTCATCGACGGGCCGTTTGCCGAGACCAAAGAACTGATCGCCGGTTACTGGCTGTGGCAGGTCAAGTCGATGGAAGAAGCCATCGAGTGGGTGAAGCGCTGCCCGAGCCCGAACACCGGCACCGAGGAAGAGCGCGCGAAGTTCGGCGAAGAGTCCGAGATCGAGATTCGTCAGATCTTCGAGGCGGAAGACTTCGGCGCCGAATTCACTCCCGAGCTCCGCGAGCAGGAAGAGCGTCTGCGCGCCGAGATCGCCGCGAAGCAGTAAGAACGGAGAACGACATGCGATTCATGATGCTGGTGATCCCCAAAGGTTACGAGACCGCGGAGCCGGGCACGATGCCGGATGCCGAGGGCGTTGCAAAGATGATGAAGTACAACGAAGAACTGCAGAAAGCCGGCGTGCTGCTCGCACTCGACGGACTGCACCCGGCGTCGATGGGCGCGCGCGTCAGCTTCGCAGGCGGGAAGCCGAAGGTCAGCGACGGCCCTTTCGCCGAGGCGAAGGAAGTGCTCGGCGGATACTGGATGATCCAGGTGAAGTCGAAGGAAGAAGCGATTCAGTGGGCCTCCCGCGCTCCGATGGGCGACAACGAGATCATCGAAGTGCGCCAGGTGCAGGAGATGGAGGACTTCCCCGCCGACGTGCAGGCCGCCGCGGCCGGATTCGAGGAGATGCAGCGCGAAGCGAAGGCGCGCTGAGCGCAAGCGCGCGAGCTTGCGCGGAGAGAGCGCTGATGGTCTGATCGGGAGCCGTGACGGCTCCCGATCTCCATCGCGATGTTCATCGCATCGTCGACGCCGTCTGGAGAATCGAGTCGGCGAAGTTGATCGCCGGACTCACGCGGATGGTGCGCGACGTCGGTCTCGCCGAGGAGCTTGCGCAGGACGCACTTGTCGCCGCGCTCGAACAGTGGCCGGAGTCGGGCGTGCCGGACAACCCGGCCGGATGGCTGATGGCCACGGCGAAACATCGCGCCATCGATCACTTCCGCCGCAAGGAGATGCTCGAGCGCAAGCATCAGGAGCTGGGCCGCGAGCTCGAGATGCAGCAGGAGCAACGCGTGTCCGATATGGATGCAGAGATCGATGACCGGATCGGCGACGACTTGCTGAGCCTCGTCTTCATCGCCTGCCACCCCGTGCTTTCCACCGAGGCGCGCGTGGCGCTCACGCTGCGCCTCCTCGGCGGACTGACGACGGATGAGATCGCGCGCGCGTTTCTCGTTCCCGAAGCCACGGTCGCGCAACGCATCGTGCGTGCGAAACGAACATTGTCGGAGGCCGGCGTTCCGTTCGAAGTTCCGCGCGGCCCCGAGCTCACGGCGCGACTGACGTCCGTGCTCGAAGTCCTCTATCTGATTTTCAACGAAGGCTACTCCGCGACCGCGGGCGACGATTGGATGCGGCCCGCGCTCTGCGAGGATGCGATGCGGCTCGGACGCATTCTGGTGGGCCTCGTCCCGCAAGAGCCCGAGGCACATGGCCTCCTCGCATTGATGGAGATTCAGGCTTCGCGATTACATGCGCGCACCGGACCCACGGGCGAGCCGGTCTTGTTGCTCGAGCAGAATCGCGCGCGGTGGGATCAACTGCTCATCCATCGCGGCCTGGCGGGATTGCGCCGCGCCGAGGAACTGGGCGGTGCAAGCGGCCCGTACGCGTTGCAGGCCGCCATCGCCGCCTGCCATGCGCGAGCGCGCACCGCGGAGCAAACCGACTGGACGCGCATCGCCGCACTCTACGCCGCGCTCATGCAGCTCATGCCTTCGCCGATCGTGGAGTTGAATCGCGCCGTGGCTGTATCGATGGCCTTCGGTCCTGCTGCAGGTTTGGAAATCGTCGAGACGCTGAACGACGAACCGACGCTCCAGTCGTACCACCTCCTGCCAAGCGTCCGCGGCGACTTCCTGTTCAAGCTGCAACGTTTCGATGAAGCATGCGAGGAATTCGAGCGCGCCGCGTCGCTCACGCGGAACGCGCGCGAGCGGGCATTGCTGCTTGAGCGGGTGGCGGCGTGCGTGCGTGATGAATGAACTCGGCATTTCTGAGTCCGCGTAGCGGACAACAGGCAATAGCACCCGGCTTCCAGGCGGGTGAAAACCGGACGAATATTCGAGCCCGCGTAGCGGTCGACAGAACTGCCGCCCGCTACGCAGGCTGGATATGGGGACGCACGGACCCCCGGCTGAAGCCGGGGTCTATTTCCTTTGGCGTGCTACGCACGCGTGCTCGGGCGTCTCAGGAAACCAGATTGCGGATGCGGGTCAGCAAGCGCGGGTCATCGATGGCCTGCGTCGCGGTCTCGAACGACGCGGTCGGTCCGTTCCAACGGAGCTCATCGACGTCATCAAAGAGCGGCGCGTTGGTGCGCAGCGTCGCCAAGTCCTTGAAGAGCAGTGCGTGCTCGCGATGCGGCCCGAGAACTTCGGCGGGGAACTGTTCGAGGGCGCCGTATTGTCCGATGACGCGCGCTGCGGTTTTTGCTCCGAAGCGGGGAACGCCGGGATAGCCATCGGCGGCGTCGCCGACCAGCGCCAGGTAGTCGGGAATGAATTGCGGTGTCACGCCGAACTTCGCGAAGACGCCCTGCTCATCGCGAATCTGCCCGCTGCGCCGGTCCACCTGCACCACGCGCTGACCAACGACGCATTGCGCGAGATCTTTGTCGGGCGTCCAGATGCAGACCTTCTCCACGCGATCGTCCATCGCGGCGAGATGTGCCGCGGATGCCATCGCATCGTCGGCCTCGAGCTCGATCATCGGCCACGTGACTACGCCCATGGCGGTCATAGCCATCTCCAATGGATGGAACTGCGCCCAGAGCGCGCGGTCGATGCCCTGTCCGGTTTTGTATCCCGGCCAGAGACCGTTGCGGAATGACTCGATGACATGGTCCGTGGCTACCGCGATGTGCGTGGCGCCGCCCTCGAGCATTTGCGCGACGGTGTGAAGCACGCCCGCCACCGCGGAGAACGGAGGCGGCGTCGCGCTGCCGCGGCGGATGCCATAGAAGTGGCGGAACAGCTCGTACGTGCCGTCGATCAGGTGAACGATCACTGATCCGCACGATACACCGGCCCGATTCGGCCCCGAATTGGCCCGATTCGGCTCAACCCTCCCTGAATCGCGTGCGCCTGCCAAATATTTTGACACTTTTCAAAGTGCCGAATTCGCACAACTCATGTCGATACAACAACTTACTCATCATGCCCGAATGGCGGTCCGTTTGAACTTGGCTCATCCCCGAAAGGAGGTGGTGCTGAGCGAAACGCAACGCAAAGGACAAGTGAGAAACGGTTCATGTGTGGAACACAGCCGATCAGAAATACCGAAGCCCGTCACCAGTCAACGCAACCGACCAACCCTCAACCGAACCATAGAAAAGGAGTCAAGACCCATGCGGAAGTCCCTCCACATCTTCACTCTCGCCATCGTTCTTCTCTCGCTGTCCACCGTTGCTTTCGCCGCGGAGCCGTCCAGCGCGCCCGCCGGAGTCGTGAACATCAATACCGCCGACGCGTCGCAGCTCTCGCTGCTCCCGCGCATCGGTGAGAAGGCAGCGCAGCGCATCATCGAGTACCGCACCGAGCACGGCCCGTTCAAGAAGTCGACGGACCTGATGCAGGTCAAAGGCGTCGGCGCCAAGACCTTCGATGGCCTCTCGGCCTACGTGGCCGTTGATGGCAAGACCACCCTCTCCGCCAAAGTCCGCAGCCCGCGCAAAGCGGCCGCGAAGAAGCCCACCTCCACAGCGTCGAACTGACGCCCTGCCATCCCATCCCACCCGGGGCCGCCGCAAACGCGGCGGTCCCGATCCTCGGGGAGTCGGCAGTGGGCAGTCGGCGGTCGGCAGTAGATGAACCGACCGAATGCCACTGAGAGTCGCGCTTCCAC
>JALYJW010000031.1 GCA_030775085.1 Acidobacteriota bacterium
GGCCTCGACAGCGACCTGGTCGGAGTACTTTCGTTTGCCGTACCCCATGGTGCGTGCAGCAGCGATGGCCGCCTTTTCCGAGGCGCGTAGAAAGCCGATTTCGAGACTCGATTCCATGTTGCTCCGTTCTCTCCCGGATTTTCGCGACACTCTAGCAGAACGGTTGCCGAGGAGAGACAGCTAACGTACGGTGTTCTGATAAATAACCTTTCGTCGAGCTCATCGATGAAGGTCCATCCCTCGACAGGAACCCCATCCCATCCCCATGATCCTATCTTCCCAAATCACCATTCCCATCAAATCGAACTTCCGTGTCGTCCTGGCGATGCTCCTCGCACTCGCGGCCGTGTCCGCGTTTGCGCAACCGGCCGATGTCGCCATCACGATCAAAGCAACCGGCGAGCAAGGTCAACTGAGCGAGCGCATTCCTGTCGGGAAGACGGTCCACTACGTCATCCACTGGACCGGTGACGTTGCGACCGACGCTTCGTGCCGAACGCGCCGGTGCTCTTCGGTGCGACATACGACGCTGCGCACAACACCACGGTCGTTCGCGGACGCATCGACAGTGAAGCGCACGGGAACGGCGGTCCGACCAGCGGGTCCGGTCGGAACATCGAGGTCTATGCGAGCTTGCGTTTGAGCGGATGGTCCACGCCGCAGGCCGAAAGGTCGATGGCCATCGCTTCCATCGATTCCGGTCATCAGGACTTCGAGATCGTAGTGCCGGGTGATCTGCGCGGCATGTGGATCACCGCCACGCACAGCGTCACGCACTTCCTCGGCCTCGCCAGAGGTAACCCGCGAGGCCCAGGCACGGAGACGCACCGCGAGCTGTTTCCGGGCGACACTTCGGAGTTGAGTAACCCGGTGACGGTGCAGTAGAACCGCGTGTGGACTTTGTGGACGATGTGGACGTTGTGGACTTCAGTGGACGATGTGGACTTCAGTGGACGGTTGTCCACAAAGTCCACAAAGTCCACTACGTCCACAACGTCCACAACGTCCACTCCCGCAAACGACCTATTTCAGCGCCGCCTCGCGCGCCGCTTCCGCGGCTGCGCTCAGCTCCTGCTCGAGCTTGGCCGGCATCGGCGGGTTGTACGACGGGATGCCGGTGACGGTGTGGCCGATGATGAGGTTGTGGATGTCGTGCGTGCCTTCGTACGTCTTTACCGACTCGAGATTCAGCATGTGGCGGATGACCGGGTACTCATCCGACACGCCGTTTGCGCCGAGCATGTCGCGCGCGATGCGTGCGCATTCGAGGGCGATGTTGCAGTTGTTCATCTTGGCCATCGAGACGTGCTGCGGTTTGAGCTTGCCCTGCTCTTTCATCCGGCCGGCCTGCAGCGCGAGGAGCTGGCCCTTGGTGATCTCGGTGACCATCCAGGCCAGTTTGTTCTGCACGAGCTGGTGCGAGGCGATGGGCTGGCCGCCGAACTGGATGCGTGAGGTCGTGTAGTCGAGCGCGGTGTTGTAGACGGCCATGGCCGCGCCGAGGACTCCCCAGGCGATTCCGTAACGCGCCTGCGTGAGACAGCCCAGCGGATACTTGATGCCGTTGGTCTCCGGCAGCACATTTTCGAGCGGGATGCGGCAGTCTTCGAAGAAGAGCTGCGATGTTACCGATGCGCGCAGCGAGAACTTGCCCATGTGATAGGCGGTGCTGAATCCGGGCGTGTCTTTCTCGACGATGAACCCGCGGATCGTTCCCTCGGCTTTGGCCCAGACCACGGCCACGTCGGCGATCGAGCCGTTCGTGATCCACGCCTTGGCGCCGTTGAGAACCCACGAGTCGCCGTCTTTGCGCGCATGCGTGCGCATGCCGCCGGGGTTCGAGCCGAAGTCGGGCTCGGTGAGGCCGAAGCAGCCGATGGCTTGTCCGGCGGCCAGCTTCGGGATCCAGTGGTCGCGCTGTTCCTGCGAGCCGTAGGTATAAATCGGGTACATGACCAGGCCCGACTGCACGGACGCGAACGAGCGCAGGCCGGAATCGCCGCGCTCGAGCTCCTGCATGATCAGTCCGTACGCCACATGCCCGAGGCCGGGGAGGTCGTACTCTTTGATCGTGGCGCCGAAGAGACCCATCTCGGCCATCTTCGGAATGAGGTGATGCGGAAACTTTTCTTCGCGATTCGCGTGCTCGATGATCGGCAGCACTTCATCGTCCACGAAATCGCGAACGGTCTGCCGCACCATCAGCTCCTCTTCGGTGAGAAGCGAATCGATATCCATGTAGTCGACGCCTGGAAAACTGGCCACGGGTTACTCCTTTGAGCGATATTGCGCGGTAGCTTATCGCATGCGTAAGACGCTTTTCACTTTCACGCGACAGCTCTTGCCGCTGCTCGTGATCGCCGTTCCGATCATGGTCGTGGCCGTTCTGGCGTCGCGGGTGGAGCACCTGCCCCAGGTGCGCAGCTTCATCGCGTCGATGCAGAGCGCCGGCGGCGAGTGGTGGGCGGTGCCGCTGTTCTTCGTCGCCTACGGACTCTTCGCGCTGTTTCTGCTGCCGGTTGGGCTGCTGTCCGCGCTGGCGGCGCTGGTCTGGGGATGGAGAATCGGCGGTTTCATCGAGCTCGTGGCCTGCACGTTGAGCGCGCTCCCGCCGTTCCTTCTCGCGCGCGGAGGATTGGCGCAATGGGTGGAACGCCGCATCCGGCGAGAGGATGTTCCCGCGCTCGACTCGCCGTTCATCCTCCTTCTGCTGCGCATCGTGCCGCTGGTGCCCTACGTGGCGCTGAACTATATCGCTGGCAGCGCCACGCGGATCCGAGTGCGCGATTTCGTCGTGATGACGTTTGCCGGCTCGATCCCCAGCGTGTTTCTCTTCGCCTGGTTCGTCGACACGATGGCCGCGGGCGCGGTCGGAGCGGCCGAACAGGCCAAGATCTTCGCCGTCTGCGGGATCATTGCGGCGGTGGCGATCCTGCTGCGACTGGCTGCGGATCGACTAGCTCGACGCGCGTGAGCATCACCGACAGCGTGCGCCGATCGCGGTTGTTCGCGCCGCGGATCTGCGCGGGGATGAACGTGCGCTCGGCGACGATCCTGATGCGGCGATCGCCGGGCACGGGGAGGATGATCTCCGCCGATTCGTTGCGCCGCAGCGAGACGAGCTGGCCGTTGACCTCGATCCGGTTTACGTCGAGCGGATACTCGGCAGGCGTGCGGAACCCGAGTCGCACACGAGTTGCGTCGAGGGGCGGGAGCTGGATGATGGCTTCGCGAGTGAGCCAGCGCCACAGTTGGCCGTCGCGTGTGCGCTCGGGAGGGAAGACACCGGCGATCACGCGGAAACGCGACGCGGGAAGCAACGGGATCACGCTGACGACGCCGTAGTGGCCGCGCGTGAGCTTGCGATACGCGTCGGTGTCGGGCCAACGAAACGTGACGCCGTCGGAGCGATGCGCGAGCTCGCCGTCCGTGAGCAGGACGATCGGTGTGGCGATGTCGTCGCCGTATTGCGCGACACCGGCATCGTTCCGGATCGATCGCCGATCGCGCAGGAGATAACTCGCGTGCGGCCAGAGCGGAGCGTCAAAGAAGACGATTCCGTTCCCAGGAACGTTGGCGTGGATCCACTGCGCAGCACGTGCGGGCGGCGAGAGGGTGGTGGCGCGGGCGTGGAGAAGGGGAAAGGCGTAGAAGACGGCGCCGATCGCGTAGAGGAGTATCGAAAGACTCGCGAGCAAGCGAGTGAGTGTCTTTGGAACACGCGACACCGCGATCCCCGCGAGGAGGGCGAACAGCGGCAGCGAGGGGAGCGCGTAGCGAACGGCGTCCGCGGGATCCATCGTCGCCAGGGCGAAGCCGAGGTACGTCAGCGAGCCGATCGCGAGCGGGATGATGCGGCGGTTTCGCCGGACGACGAATGCGCCTGTGGCCGCGAGCGCCAACAGCGGCAGCGAGAGCCACTTCGGTCCCCACGGATGGGCGAGGAATCGCGTCGCGATCAAGCCGATGGAGTGTCCGCTGCGCGAGAGATCGGCATCGTGCTCGGCGTAATAGCGCGCCTGGCCGGAGAGCCACTCCCAATACGACGCCGGCCCCTCTGTGGCCACGACGAGCGGCACGAACCACGCCGCGCACGCGATCGCGAACGTCCCCAACGCGATGAAGCGATGGCGCCATGAGCGCAACAGCACCACCATGACCACGAACATCGGCACGATGGCGATGCAGAGCTGCAAGCGCCAGCCGATCGCGGCAGCACACAGTAAGCCGCTCCACGCGGGGCGTTCTTTCGCGCACGCCCAGATCGCCAGCGCCAGCAGTGCCATCGCGCCGCTGTCCGATTGTGGGAGCGTCCCGGAGATCAGCATCGCCGGCGACGCATACAACAGCACCGTTGCCGCGACCGCGGCCTTCGCTTCGCCAATCGCGGAGAACGCCAGGACGAATGCGAGCATCCCGGCCGCCAGCGTCACGATGCTCGTCACCAGAAGCGCCGTGAAGGCGTCCGGCGTGAAGAGCGACACGATCTTCGCGAAGGCGATGTAGAGCGGATAGCCGGGCGGAGGCGGATGGTGGAGCAGCGGCTCGTACCGTTCCACGGCCGCGGCGAAAAGACTCTCGTCGAACTCCCAGATCGAGCGGGGGACGGACCAGTAGTGCAGTGCCGCGATCGCGACGAGAGCGATCGCGGCGGCGAGCTTCGACTTGTTCAAGCGCGTCTATAATCAGGCCGATGTCAATAGGTTTCGCCCGCGCGCTGCGCGTTCTGCACGGCGCGTTCGGACACTACCCGCCCGGCCACCGCCTCCACATCCTGATCCGCTTCCTGACCTGCCCGTTTCTTCGGACCGTCGACGTCATTCCGGCCGGCGCCCGGGTGCTGGAGATCGGCTCGGGACACAGTCTCTACGGCGTGCTCATCACACAGGAAAGAGCGCGCGAAGTCATCGCCGTCGATCCGGACGCGAAGAAGAGTCTCCTGGCGTCGCCCTCTCCGAAGATCCGCAAGATCGCCGGCTACGACGACTGCGTGCGCGGCACGTTCGACGTGATCGTGATCTACGACGCCACCTATCGCATGCCGCTCGACGTGCGCCGCGAGCTTTTCGCGCGCGTCCTGGGTCGCCTGAAACCGGGAGGGCTGTTCGTCTGGAAGGACATGGATCCCGGGCATCCATTCAAGATGAAATGGGCCCGTTTTCAGGAGTGGCTCTCCGATTCCATCCTCGGCGTCAGCCTCGGCGAGGGTTTTCTCCATCAGACGCGCGAGGAGGCCGCGGCCATGCTCACCGCGATCGGATTCACCGATCTCGAGGCTCGTGCCATCGACCGCGGTTATCTCCATCCGCACTTGCTCTACACTGCGAAACGCCCCCTGGCCTGACATGCGGACATTGATCCATGAAGCATAGCGTTTCACTCGTGATCCCGATGTACAACGAGGAGCTCAACATCGAGCACGCGGTGGCGGCGTCGGCGCGGTCGCTGGAAACCTACGCCGGCGATTGGGAGATCATCATCGTCGACGACGCCTCGACCGATTCCTCCGCGCGCATCGCGACGCGTCTGGCTGCGGAAGATCCGCACATCCGCGTCCTGCATCACGCGAAGAACCGCAAGCTCGGCGGCACGCTCCGCACCGGATTCGCGGCGGCCACGAAGGATCTCGTGTTCTACATGGATGCCGATATCCCGTTCGATCCGGACGTTCTCGGCCGTGCCATTCGAGCCATGGAGCTCACGGACGCGGACATGATCGCCGCCTATCGTCACGACCGGACGATGGAAGGATTCAAGCGCGGGCTCTACACGCTGGTCTACAACTGGCTGATCGGCGTGCTCTTCGGCTGGCCTCATCGCGACATCAACTTCTCGTTCAAGCTGATGAAGCGCAGCGTGCTGGAGGCCATCGAGCTGAAGTCGGAAGGTTCGCTCATCGACGCAGAGCTGGTCGTGAAGGCAAAGAATCGCGGCTTCACGATCCAGCAGATCGGCATCGATTACTTTCCGCGCACCCGCGGCCAGTCGAACCTCGGCTCGTTCAGCGTGGTCCTCAAGATCCTGCGCGAGCTGGTGCAGCTTTATCCCGAGATGCGGCGCAGTCATCCGGAAGCGGAAAAGGGCGGCTCTCGGCCCGAAGCGATCCAGACGCTGCATGAGTGATTTCGCCGGCGGCCGCCGGATCCTGATCGTCACGGCGGACGATGTCGGTCTGCATCCCGGCATGACGGAAGGAGCCATCCGCGCGCATCGGGAAGGGATCGTGACCGCGTGCAGCGTCGTCGCCAACGGTGCCGCATTCGACGACGCGGTGGCCCGGTTGCGCGACGTGCCGTCGCTGGAAGTGGGCGTTCACCTCACACTTGTCGAAGAACGGCCATTGACGCCGATCCGCTTCCCGCGAAAGTACACGTCCTTCGTGCCGCTGTATCTCGCACGCGTCATCTCCCTCGATGCGATCGAGCGAGAGATGCGCGCGCAGATCGAGCGCGTGCTGGCATCCGGCCTGCGTCCCACGCACCTCAACGGCCATCAGCATCTCCATCTCCTGCCGCGCATCTTCCGCGTTGTGTGCGCGCTGGCGCGGGAGTACGCGATTCCGTACGTGCGGATTGTCGATGATCATGGCGGCGCGTCACGTCCGCTCTCCATGCGCGTGTTGAGCAGCCTCGGACGCCGTGCAAGGAAGAGCGGCCTGACGAACGACCTTACGATCGGTGTGGCAGTGGCCGGCCATCTCGAAGAGGTCACACCACTGCTCGATCACGTGCAGGGCGTCACGGAGCTCGTCACGCATCCTGGCACCGGCGTGAACGGATACACATGGGGCTACGACTGGGATCGTGAAACGCGCGTACTTTGCGACCCGCGCCTGCGCAACGAATTGGCAACGCGTGGGATCACGCTCGCAGCGCCGTCGCGTGTGTCCATATAATCCGCGCTCCTATGAAAAAGATCGCAGTAGTTCCCGGCGATGGTATCGGTCCCGAAGTCATTGCCGCCGGCGTGCGCGTTCTCGAGCGTCTCGACCAGGCACGCGGTCTGGGGCTGACCTTCACCCATTTCGGCTGGAACGCCGACGAGTACCTTCGCACCGGCATCTCCATGCCGGAAGGTGCGATGGACGACATCCGCGTGAACTACGACGCGGTCTATCTCGGCGCGTTCGGCGATCCGCGCATCCCGGACATGAAGCACGCCGCCGACATCCTGCTGGGCATGCGTTTCCAGCTCGATCTCTACATCAACTACCGCCCCGTGAAACTGATCGACGACCGTCTCTGCCCGCTCAAGGCCAAGGGGACGAAGGAGATCGACTTCGTGATCTTCCGCGAGAACACGGAAGGCGCATACGTCGGTATGGGCGGCAATTTCAAGAAGGGGACGGCGGACGAGATCGCGGTGCAGGAGGATGTCTCCACGCGCCGCGGCGTCGAGCGCATCATCCGCTACGCCTTCGAGTACGCGCAGTCGAACGGGCGCAAGTCCGTTTGCATGTCGGACAAGAACAACGTCATGCGCTTCGGCGGTGATCTCTGGCTGCGGGTGTTCGAGGAAGTGGCCGCGGGCTATCCCGGCATCGAGCATTTCCACATGTTCGTCGACGCGTTGACGATGCAGATGGTGCGCGCGCCGGAGATGTTCGAGGTCATCGTCACCAACAACATGTTCGGCGATATCGTCACCGATCTCGGCGCCGCGCTGCAGGGCGGCCTCGGCGTGGCCGCTTCCGGCAACATCCATCCCGGACGCGTCTCGCTCTTCGAGCCGATCCACGGCAGCGCTCCGAAATATGCGGGCCAGGACATCGCCAACCCGATCGGCGCAATCCTCACCGCCGCGATGATGCTCGAGTACCTCGGCTACGCCGAAGAGGCACACATCATCGAGCGCGCCGTCACGGCCGCCGTGCAAGCAGAAGAGACGACGCACGACCTCGGCGGCAGCCTCGGAACGAAGGCTGCGGGCGAGGCGGTGTTGACGCGGCTCGCGGTGTAGGGCTTATCGCGAGAGCCGCCCCTCACCCTCCTCTCCCCACCGCGATAAGGCTGCGGCGGGGAGAGGGGACTATTACTTGCGAGTCCCCTCTCCCCACGGCGGCTTCATCGCCGAGGGGAGAGGGTTAGGGTGAGGGGCGGCTCTCGCGAAGAAACAAAAACGGCGGGCCGAGGCCCGCCGTTTTTACATCGTTGTTGCTCGCTCTTACCAGTTCACCGAGACGAAGCCGAGGGCGCGGCGGCTGAGGATGTCGCCGCCGAAGGCTTCCCAATGTTCGTTGTCGGTCGCGTTGCTGATGTCGACGCCGACGCCGAACATGTCGCTGATGCGGTAGTTCGCGGAGACGTTGAAGACGTCGAACTCCGGCACGGTGCCGACGAAGACGCCGGCGGCCCAGTCGTAGCCTTCGACCCAGCGATAGCCGACTTTGGCGTCGAGCTTCGCACCGCGCCAGGCCACGCCGAGGTTGTACTTGTTCTCAGGTGCGTTCGGCAGCAGACGGTCGCCGAGTTGCACGGACTTCACATCGAAGTTGAACTTCGAGTAGTTGAAGTCGAGGACCCAGTTGTTGGTCAGGTAGTAGTTGAGCGCGATCTCGCCGCCGTCCGTGTCCACCTCACCTGCGTTCGTGTAGGAGAGGACGAGCGCCGGAGCGCCATCGACGATGGAGACGCCGCCTCGGCGTCCGCCGAGCGCGGCGGCCAGAAACGCGGTCACGCCTGCCTGTGCGGCCGGCCCGAGGGTCCCCGGGACGACGTAGGTCGGGAATGCGGCCTGATTGACGCCCGGGAGAAGGTCGGTGACGAAGTCCGACATGCTGCTCTGGTAGAGATCGACGGTGACGAAGAGCTTGCCGCCGAAGATGCCCGAATAGCCCAACTCGTGACTCTTCACTTTCTCAACGTCGAGCAGGTTGTTGCCGCGCGCGAGCACGCGCATGTTGTTGAAGCCGAATGCGGTGAGCGCGCCTGCGAGAGGAGCCGTGGTCGGGCTTGCGGCAGCAGCGGCGGCCAGATTCACGGGTGCGCCGGCAGTCACGCGCAGGAACAGCTCGGAGTAGTTCGGACGCTGGAATGCCTGGCTATAGCCGTAGCGCAGCGAATGATTCTGCGCGAAGGAGAAGACCAGACCGCCGCGCGGCGAGAACTCCGCTTCGTGCAGCGTGGAGTCATCCCAGCGGCCTGCGCCGACGACCTTCAGATTCTGCGTGAGGTCGAACTCGAGCTGGCCGAAGGCGGACTTCTGCGTCTCGTTCTTCGCCGAATCCATCAGCGTATGGAAGCCGGCGGGATCGGACGTGTCGACTTGCTGCTTGTGCCAGGCCACGCCGCCGACGACGCGGCCGCGGTCCTGGAAGAGATCCCAGTTGGTCTGGACCTCCGCATGAAGATTGCTCGAATCCTCCCACAGGCCGGTCGTTCCCGGAGCGACACCGGAGCCGGAGGCCTGGGCGATCTGCCGCTCGGCGATACGCGCGTCGCGGTAACCGCTGATGTTCCAGTGGCGGGTATTGAAGTTCGCGCGAGCCCACGGACGCTCGACGTCGGTCACCTGCACGCGTCCGATTCCGGTCTGGAACGTCGGACCTTCGATCGTCGAGTAACCGCCTTCGACAGTGAGGACGCTGGTGTTGACGAAATGCTTGTCGAGACGCAGTCCGCCGAAACGAATGTTGTTCTCGCTGAGCTGGATGGCAATCGGCTCTCTCGGCAGGCAATTGACCGAGAGCGTTGCGGTGCAGGGAACCGTGTACTCGACGGTGGCGTTGCGCGAGCGCGTGAAGTCATCGCTCTGCTGATAGCCGGCGGTGGCGCGGTAGAACCATTCGTTTCCGAAGCCGCCCGCGTGGCGAACGTCGCCGCGCTTGGTGTTGAGATCGCCGGCGGAAAGCAGCAGGCGACCGCCGGGCGTGAGCCGCGGCTGTTTGGTGGTCATGTTGAGAACGCCGCTGAAGGCGTTGGCGCCGTAGAGCGCCGAGCCAGGTCCGCGGATCAGCTCCACGCTGGCCATTTCATCGATCGGAAGAGAAAGGCCGGCCCATTCCTGCGAGCCGAGGAACGCGATCGCGGGATCGCGGCCATCGACGAGCGTCAGGATGCGGCGGTTCAGCGAGCTGTTGAAGCCGCGCGCATTGAAGTTCGTGTCGTAAAGACCGCTCTGCGTGAAATCGACACCAGGCGCGGACTCGATGATGCGTGGCGCCTGACCCGAGGCCGCCACCGCTTCAATGTCTTCCTGCGCCATGACTGTGACCGCAGCAGGAGCGTCGACGACGCGCTCGGTGCGGCGCGAGGCCGAGTAAACCGTGATCGTCTCGGCGACGCTCAGGTTCCAATCGACCTGCTTATCGAGGCGAGTGGTGGCGCCGGCGGTTACGGCGACGTTGTTCTCCGTCACCGCTTGTTCGCCCGCCACGAACTGCACGGTGTAGGTGCCCGCGGGGAGCGCGAACTGAAAGTTTCCGCTCGAGTCGCTGAGCTCCACTTGGGATCGCTCCACGACCTGAACGATGACGCCGCCGATCCCGCTTCCATTGGCGCGGGTGATGCGGCCGGAGATTTGGCCCTGCTGCGCGAATGCCGACGAGGCAATCAGCAGAAAGCAGAAGCCTAGAAATAGAGATTGGACGGACCGGCGATGAGCCATGGAAGCAATTCCTCCTCAGACGTTGATGCGCGATGGGTTTCGAGGAAGGTAGCGCGAGCCCGAAGCGGCGTCAACGCTTTTCAGGCTTTCCGTCCAAGTCGTCTGTTTTCAATGGAAAAGAGCACGAACGTTCGTATCGATTAGCCGCCCCGAAGGGACAGGTCATGACGTCACAGGAAAACTGCTTTGGAAACGGTTTCGCCGTGCATCCGTACAGCTTTGTAGCCATGCAGCTCTCTCCGTGTATCCTTCCCCCGTCCATGGAAATCGGCACCGAGTGGCTCGTCGAGGCGGCTGGTTGCGATGCGGAGGCGCTGCGCGATCCGGCGTTGCTGGATGCTCTCTTCACGCGTGTCATCGAAGAGCTCGCGCTCAAGCCATTGCACGCACCGGCGTGGCATGTGTTTCCCGACCCCGGCGGCGTGACCGGATTCGTGATGCTGTCCGAATCGCATTTGGCCTGTCATACATATCCGGAGCACGGCATCGCTGCGATCAATCTCTACTGTTGCCGTCCACGTCCCGACTGGCCGTGGCAGAACCGTCTCGCCGAGATCCTCGGCGCCACCGAAGTACGCGTGCGTGTCGTGGATCGCTCCATTGTGAAGCAGGCAATCGTTGAACAGGCGATGTGCAAGTGAGTGTCGCCAATTGCCCATCCTGCGGTGCTCCGGTCGAGTTTGCGATCGGTTCTTCGGCGGTCGTGGTCTGCACGTTCTGCCGCTCTGTCGTGGCGCGGACGGACCGCGGTGTCGAGTCGCACGGCAAAGTGGCCGCGCTCATCGAGACCGGTTCGCCTCTGCGCACCGGAGTGACCGGTAAGTACAAGAACAACGGCTTTCGCATCACCGGCCGCACGCAATTGCGGCATCAGGCCGGCGGGCTGTGGGATGAGTGGTATGCCGCGTTCGATGACGGACGCTGGGGATGGCTGGCCGAGGCGCAGGGAAGGTTCTATGTGACCTTCAAAGTGGCCGCCGATCCGCCGCCACTCGATCGATTGGAACTGGCCGCGCCGGTACCCGCGCTGGATGGTCTCGTGACCGCCGAAATCGGCGAGGCCACGCTGGTCTCTGCGGAAGGCGAGCTGCCGTGGACGCCCGAGCCGGGCGGCGTTTACTCCTATGCGGATCTCACCGGCACCGATCGCCGTTTCGCAACCATCGATTACAGCGAAGAACCGCCAGTCGTATTCAAAGGAAGCGAAGTTGCGCTCGCGGATCTGGGAATCGCGCCGGGGGATCTCCGCCGCACGCGTGTTGCGGCGCAAGCGCTGAATTGCTCGAAGTGCGGAGGTGCGCTCGAACTGCGCGCGCCCGATCAGGCGGAGCGCATCTGGTGCCCCTATTGCGGCGCAGGGCACGACATCGCGAACGGGAAGCTGCAGTACTTCGCGATGCTGAAGAAGAAGCGCGTGGAGCCGGCCATCCCGCTCGGCTCCAGCGGCACAATTGAAGCCGATCAATATGTGATCGCCGGATTCATGCAACGCGCCGTGAGGTTCGACATCCAGTATTACTGGACCGAATATCTTCTCTACAACGCGGCCAAAGGCTTTCGCTGGCTCGTAAACAGCGACGATCACTGGAGCTTTGTGACGCCGTTGCGTCCGGGCGAGGTCAGTCCTACCGGCACCGAGACGTCGAAGACCGTCGCATACGAAGGCCGGACGTACAAAGTCTTTCAGGAAGCGACCGCGAAGGTCACGTACGTCGTCGGCGAGTTTTACTGGCGCGTCGCGGTGGGGGAGAGCGTCGACACGGTCGATTACATCGCGCCGCCATACGGCATTTCCAAGGAAATGACCACGTCCGGCGCGCGCGAAGTGAGCTATTCGCACTCGCGCTACATGCAGCCCGAAGAGGTGGCGCAGGCGTTCAATGTCGGCGAGCTGACTCGTCCCAGGACGGTCGGACCGATGCAGCCGTTTCCCGGTTCGAAGATCGGCGCGATGTGGGCGGCCATGGTCTCGCTTCTGCTCGTCGTGGCGATCGTTCTCGCCATTCGCCTGCCGGGAAAAACAATTCTCGAGCAGAACATCGACGTCCCGGCCATTCCACAGACTGCGGCCGCAACATCCGCGGGCATGCCGGAGAACGCGCGCATGGTCTTTACAGAGCCGTTCGAGCTTTCCGGCAATCACAACGTCCAGATTCGCAGCGAAGCGAGCGTCAACAACAGCTGGCTCTATGTCGAAGGCGACCTGGTCCACGAGTCCTCGGGGCGTACCGAGACGTTCGACATGCAGCTCGAGTATCACCACGGCGTCGATAGCGGCGAGTCGTGGAGCGAAGGGCGTCGGGCTCGCCGTGTCACTCTCGCGCGTCCTCCGCAAGGCCGCTATACACTCGGTCTGGGACTGTTGTGGGAAGCGGGACGCGCGCCGGCGAGTCTCCAGGTGAAAGTGACCGAGGGCGTGTTCCGCTGGCCGTATTTCATTCTGGCGCTGCTGGCCATCAGCGTCCTGCCTGTATTGGCGACGATCCGCCGGATCTCGTGGGAATCGCAGCGCTGGAAGGACAGCTCGTTCTCGCCTTTCGGTCAGGTGACAGAGGGAGAAGACGACGATGAGGAGTGAGCCATGATGAAGAAGTTCTATGCGCTCTTCGCGACGCTGGTCATCGCCGGCTATGGATACGCCGGCTTTACCGGCCGGGAGCTCAGTTCGACGAAAAAGGGCTACACGCAGCGCGGCGCACCGACCGGCCGCGGGACACAGGGCGGCTCACGCGCGTTCTGGTATGGCGGCTACCGAGGAGGCAAATGATGGATCCGGCGATGTTTCGAGTATTTCTCAGCACCCTGCTATACACCGTCTTCGGCGTGGTGGTTTTCGCCTTCGCGTTCTGGGCGATGATCAAAATCTCACCGTTCCCGATCCGCCACGAACTGGAAACGGATCACAACGTCGCCGTGGCGATTCTGATGGCCTCCGTGATTCTCGGTCTGGCCATCATCATCGCGGCGGCGCTGCACGGGTGACGGTAAATCAGCCGGCAGTCGGCGGTCGGCAGTCGGCAGGAGAGTCCACCACCCACGTCGGACGGGAGGCGGTCTTCTGCCGACTGCAGACTGCCGACCGCCGACTCCCATAATGCGCACCCCCATCCTCTTTCTCAACGTCCTGATCATCGCCGCATGCGGGCTGATGTACGAGCTGCTGGCGGGGACGGTGGCCAGTTACGTGCTCGGCGATTCGATCACGCAGTTTTCACTGATCATCGGAATCTATCTTTCGGCCCTCGGCGTCGGTTCGTGGCTTTCGCGGTTTCTGGACAATGACCTCGCCGCGCGTTTCGTCGATGTGGAGCTGGCCGTTGCGCTGATCGGGGGTTTGTCGGCGCCCTTGTTGTTTCTCGGATTCGCGCGTCTGGAATGGTTCCGGCTCTTTCTCTATCTCATCGTGTCCACGATCGGTGTGCTGGTCGGTCTCGAGCTGCCTCTCCTGATGCGTATCCTCAAAGAACAGATCGCGTTCAAGGATCTCGTGTCGCGCGTGCTCAGCCTGGACTACATCGGGTCGCTCGCCGCGGCGTTGCTGTTCCCGATGTTTCTCATGCCGCGGCTCGGGCTGGTGCGCACCTCTATTGTGTTCGGTCTGCTCAATGCGGTCGTTGGTCTGTACGGCACATGGCTGCTGCGCCCGCTGCTGCGCGGCGTGATGGTGCTGCGCATCCGCGCCGCGGTGGTGACGCTGATCTTG
The DNA here is from genome assembly GCA_030775085.1 of Acidobacteriota bacterium. GTDB lineage: Bacteria > Acidobacteriota > Thermoanaerobaculia > Gp7-AA8 > Gp7-AA8 > QHVT01. The sequence goes on from JALYJW010000031.1 coordinate 14,309, forward strand.
CTGGTGGCACTCTTCCGCGCGGACTCCCTCACGACGCTCGCGGAAGATGAGCTCTATGCCGACGACATCGTTTACACCACCAGCTCGCCCTACCAGCGCATCCTCGTCACGAAGAATCCGGTGGGATTCCAGCTTTTCCTCAATGGCAATCTCCAGTTCAGCTCCGCCGACGAGTATCGCTACCACGAGGCGCTCGTGCATCCGGCTATGTCTTCATTGGCCGCGCCTCGTCGCGTGCTGATCCTCGGCGGTGGCGATGGTCTTGCGATGCGCGAGGCGCTGAAATATCCGTCCGTCGAACAGGTCACGCTCGTCGATCTCGATCCGAAAATGACGGCGCTTTCCGAAGCGTTCCCGCCGCTCGGCGCTCTCAATGACAATGCCTTTCGCGATCCGCGCGTGCGCGTCGTCAATGAAGACGCCATGATCTGGATCGAGCGCGAGCGCGATCGTTTCGATGTGGCCATCATCGACTTTCCGGACCCCAGCTCGTTCTCGCTCGGGAAGCTCTACACGACGCGTTTCTATCGCATGCTGCGCGCGCGCCTGACGCCCGACGCGCTCGTCTCCGTGCAATGCACGTCGCCTCTCTATGCCCCGCGCGCCTACTGGTGCATCATCCGCACGATGGAAGCCGCCGGTCTGCACGTCCGGCCCTATCAGGCCACCGTGCCCTCATTCGGCGTATGGGGATTCGCACTGGCCCGCCAACGACCGTTCGACGCACCGATCCACATCCGCGTCGCAACGCGCTTCCTCGACGATCCCACACTCGCCGCGATGTTCATTTTTCCGCGTGACATGGCCCCCGTTCCGGTCGAGATCAACCGCCTCGATAACCAGATGCTGGTGCGCTATTACGAGGAGGAGTGGGGAAAATGGAGCTGAGAATCGTAAGAAGCCGAATTGAGAATGGAGAATTGAGAATTGAGAATTGGGGCCCGTGCAAGTTCTCAATTCTCAATTCTCAATTCTCAATTCCGTCCTCTTCGCCCGCTGAACGGAAATGCTGACCCGGCGAGACATCCTCGCCACATTTCTCGGCGCTCCATTCGCAGCGATGGCGTGTCGCTCCGAGCGTGCGCTGATCTTGCCGCGGGGCGATCTCGTCGGCGCATCGCACGAAGTCGGACATCGTCTCCGATCCACTGCCGACCGCCGACTGCCGACCGCCGACTGGCTCGAGCACGACGTCGTCATCATCGGCGGCGGCATCGCCGGATTGGCGGCGGCATGGCGGCTCGCCGCAGCCGGCGTTCGCGATGTCGTGTTGTTCGAGCTCGAGTCATCCCTCGGCGGTACTTCGCGCAGCAGCGCGTCGTTTCCGTGGGGTGCGCATTACGTCGTCGCGCCGAGCGAAGAAAATCGCGTGCTCATCCGCCTCCTGTCGGAGATGGACGTGTGGGAGAACGGAGCGCCAGCCGAACAGTTTCTCTGCCGCGATCCCGAGGAACGCGTGTTCTATCGCGGCCGCTGGTACGAAGGGCTTTATCTCTACGCTGGCGCGAATCAGGAGGACTTGCGCCAACTGCACGCGTTCGAGGCGGAGATCGCACGCTGGTCGGCGTGGCGCGATGCGAAGGGGCGTCGCGCGTTCGAGATCCCGATGTCCCTCGGTTCCGACGATGCGGAGGTGACGGCGCTCGACCGGCTGTCGATGGCGGAATGGATGGACGCGCGCGGCCTCACCTCACCGCGCTTGCGTTGGTTCGTCGAGTACGCGTGCCGCGACGACTACGGCCTGCTCCTCGGCCACACGAGCGCGTGGGCCGCAATCTTCTACTTCGCATCGCGCGACACGCGTCCTGTGATCACCTGGCCCGAAGGAAACGGACGCATCGTCACGCACCTGGCGCGATCCGTCGCATCGCGATCCGGATGGCTCGTCGCCGATATTGCGCCGACCGACAACGGCGCGGATGTGATCGCGTTGCGAGGTGATGAAGTCATCGGCGTGCATGCAAAGCGCGTCATCTTCGCCGGCCCGCAGTTCGTGGCCGCGCGCGTGATTGCGCCATGGCGCGAAGAGACGCCGCCGCACATTCAGGAGTTCTCGTACGGATCGTGGATGGTCGCGAATCTCTCCTTGCGCGACCGGCCCGTTTCGCACGGTTTTCCATCGGCATGGGACAACGTTCTCTACGACAGCCCATCCCTCGGCTATGTGACCGCCACACACCAACTCGGCATCGATCACGGACCGACCGTGCTCTCGTACTACTACGCGCTCTGCGAGTCCGACCCACAACGCGAACGCGAACGCCTTTTATCGGCGGGCCGCGACGAATGGGCCGAAGTCGCGCTCACCGACCTCTCCCGCGCCCATCCCGACATTCGCAAACTCACCGACCGCATCGACATCATGCGCTGGGGCCACGCCATGATCCGCCCCACGCCCGGCTTCGTCTGGAGCCAGGCGCGACGCCAAGCCGCCGACCCCTACCGCACCATCCACTTCGCCAACACAGACCTCAGCGGCGTCGCTCTCTGCGAAGAAGCCCTCCACCACGGCGTCCGCGCCGCCGAGGAAGTGATTGGCGCGCTGGCAATCAACTCTCCAACCTGGCGATGAGTTTTGGAGTGCGGTGGCCGCAGCTGCCGCTCGTTCCGGTATCGTAGATGGCTGTGACGCAGCACGAAAACGACGTGGATCTGGAAGACGACATCGAGCCACAGGCCGGGCAGCGGATTGCCGAGCAATCTCAAAAATCGACTGCCTGGATCAGGGTTGCAGTTGTAGCAGGTGTCTTGCTCATCGGCGTTGCGCGATGGCAGATTGAAGAAAGCGAGGAGAGGGCGAGACAGTCCGAAACGGCGCAGCGTGCGGTACCGATCGTCACGTGGGAAGGCAAAACATTTCGGACGGGGGATACAGTGAGAGTCTTCAAGCGGGCGGGCACCTTCAAGCCCTCCGAAACCGGCTTTCCCCATGAGATCGATGCCGCGCCATTTCGAACCGGGGTTGTTCTGGGAGGTGAGAAACGGAAGGATTCACTGCATCTCGACATCGACGCGGCCGAGCCCATTCAAATCGTGCGTGTGCGGTGGCACCGCCAGACCTGGAAAGTGAACTTGAAAGACCAGACCATCCTCCTCGGAGAGTTCGAGGCAACGATCCACGCCAGCCATATCGAAGTGCTGCCATAGCGTCGAATTGCGTGACGCGTTGACTCACTCCGCGCCGCAGCGCTTTGGAGTGCGGCCGGCTTGCCGCCGCTTTCGGTAGCGTGGCATGGACCGCGAACATGCGAACGCGCTCGCGGATGCGGCACAATGCTCGGTCGCGTTTCGCGCAACATGCGTGCGTTTCGCTTGTTGCACGCTACCCAAAGCGGCAGCAAGCCGGCCGCACTCCAAAGCGCTGCGGCGCGGAGATTTACGACTCCCCGAACAAGAACACCAACACCATCACGATCGTCAGAATCGTCATGATCAGCAGCGTCACCTTGATCCACGACCACGGCGCGGTGCCCGTGCATTTCCCGGTGACTCCGTTGACGAGGAACCGGTACGGCTTGCCGTGGTAGTCGTAGGCGGAGATCCAGATCGGGAGTAGCGCGTTTTTGTAGGCGAGGGCGTCGAATTGGGTGTTGACCGAGAGGTTGCGTTGCGTGTCGCCGGGGACTTCGCGCGAGCAGGCGGTGCGGATTTCGTCGCGCATGCGTTCTTTTGCGGTCTCTAGCGCTTCGGGAAGGTCGACGGCGTTCTCTTCGGCGAGAAATCCGGAGAGGTAGGACGGTTCATACGGCGCGAGGTCGGCCGTCGGGAATGGTTCGAGTTTGCGGGTGAGCGTTTGGTCGACACCGCGTGAGGCGGGTACGGGGACGTCGTCGAAGAAGAGCTGCAGGAAGCCGGACGCGGGCTCCCAGCGGACGCGTTGTTCGCGCCGCGTTTCGGTGCGGCCGTTCACCTGAACCTGCACGTTGACGTAGTAAAAATAGCCGGCTTCCGCGGTCCACCAGGAATCGGTGGCTGCGTCGAAGGTCCAGAAGGGGATGTAGGCGCCTTGCATTTTGTTGATGCGCGACGCGGACTTGAGATCGTTCGGGCGCAGCCAGAGGCTATGCAGCCACTTGCGGAACGATTGCAGTGCCGTTTCGCGGGTGATGCGGAATGGCAGCAGTCCCTCAGGGCGTACGACGGCGGCATTCGGTGGCGCTTCGACGACAGCTGTGGTTCCGCAGAATGCGCACGCGCTTGCGGAGACGTGCGGATCGAGCGTCGTATGCGCGCCGCATCGTTTGCAGGCGATGACCTTTCGCTCCGCGCCCCAGCCAAGGTCGCGCGGCGCGCGAAGCGCCGCGTCGACCGATTTCTCGCTGACGCCTTCCACCGCTCGAGCGACGATCTTTTTGAATCCGCAGTACTCGCACTGCAGCGCCGTCACGCCGGGATCCCAGCGTAGATCGGCGCCGCAGCCCTCGCACGGAAACTTGCGGACTTTCGCTTTGGTAGCGGCTTCGGCGGTCATTCCGTCACTGCGGCGGCGGCGGTGGCGGCGGAGGCATCGTGCCGTTGCTCAAACCGAGCTCGCTGTACGTATCGAGCGCGGCCCAGCCTGCGGCACCGGGACGCCAGGCCTGCGTCGATGACGGCACCTGCCCGCTACTGACCATCGCTTTCAGCGCGTCGTCCGTGTACGGACCGTACGTCTTCCCGTCGATAGCCAAAGACCAGCGTGGCGACGCCGAAGGCGCACCGGGAGGAGGCGGTGGTGCGGCCGAGCCGGATGCATTCGAACCGGGGGCCTGCGGCGCGTTGAATGCGCCGGCCATCGTCTGTCCGATGGCCATGCCGGCGCCGAGTCCGACGCCTGCACCGGCCAAGCCGCCCGGATTCGCGGCTGCGACTTTGATCGATTCCGCGGTCTGCATCTGCGCGTACGAGCCGAGCTTGTCGCCGAACACGCCGAGTTTCGTGCGTTGATCGATGGCTGCTTCCACTTCCTCGGGGAGCGAGACGTTGTCGATGTTGAACCGCGACAGATCGAGACCGAAGCTTGCGAACTCCGGCGCCAGATTCTTCTGCGCCAGCGTAGCCAGCTCGCGATAGCTCGACGCGAGATCCAGCGCGGCGATCTTCGACTCGCCGACGACGTCGGAGAAATGGCTGATGATCGTGGACCGAAGCTGCCCGAGGATATCCTCGGTGGTCGTGAGACCCTGCGTCCCGACGACCGTCTTGAAGAACTCTTTCGGGTCGGCGATCTTGATCGCGTACGTGCCGAACGCGCGCATGCGGATCATGCCGAACTCCGTGTCGCGCATCATGACCGGGTTCTGCGTGCCCCACTTGAGATCCGTGAAGAGACGCGTGTTGAAGAAATAAACCTCGGCCTTGAACGGCGAATCAAAGCCGTACTTCCAGCTCCGCAGCGTCGTCATCACCGGCATGTTCTGCGTGGAAAGCTCGTAGCGGCCGGGCTTGAACAGATCCGCGACCTCGCCTTCGTTGAGGAACAACGCCACCTGGTTTTCGCGCACGGTGAGCTGCGCGCCCATCTTGATTTCCTGCTCGTGGACCGGGAAGCGGTAGACGAGCGTGTTGCTGCTTTCATCGAGCCACTCGATGATCTGGATGAACTCGTTTCTGATTGCGTCGAAGAGACCCATGGTTCACGACCTCCGTTTTGTACGAGTGAATAGTACGTGGAAATTGGTTATTGGTTCTCGGCGCTCAGCACTTCCACGATCCCGCTTCGCATCCGCAGGCGGACGGTGCGGTCGAGGGCGTCCCGGACCCAGACCCGGTTGCCGGGGTCGGTGGAGTCGAGCGAGTCGACTCGCGCCAGCAACTCGTCGGGGGAATCGATCACCTCGCATTCGCCGTCGTCGGTGATGACTCGGATCGGAAATTCGGGAGACATCGCATAAACTATAGATCCTCGCTGCACAGCTTCGCAGCTCAATTTCCGCAAGGAGTTTCCATGTCCGGCCACAGCAAATGGAGCACGATCAAGCACAAGAAGGGTGCTGCCGATGCCAAGCGCGGCAAGGTTTTCACCCGCATCATCAAGGAAATGACCGTCGCGGCGCGGCTGGGCGGCGGCGACATCGAAGGCAATCCGCGACTGCGCTCGGCCGTGGTCGAAGCGAAGGCCAGCAACATGCCCAAGGACAACATCGAGCGCGCCATCAAGCGCGGCACCGGTGAGCTGGATGGCCTTCAGTATGAGGAAGTTACGTACGAAGGCTACGGTCCCGGCGGCGTGGCCATCATCGTCGAGGCTCTGACGGACAACACCAACCGCACCACCCCGGAGATCCGCCACATGTTCGAGAAGCACGGCGGCAACTTCGGCGCGCAGGGCTCGGTCAAGTTCCAGTTCGAGCGCAAAGGCTACTTCGCCATCGAGAAGAGCGCGGCCGACGAAGACAAGCTGATGGAAGTGGTGCTGGAAGCCGGCGCGGACGACCTACAGACCGACGATCCGGAAGTGTTCGAAGTCTACACGCGACCCGAGAATTTCGAATCCGTACGCCAGGCGCTGGAAGCTGCCAAGATCGTCACGGTCGAAGGCAAGATCGACATGGTTCCCGGCAACTACGTCGCCCTCGACGAGGCCAAATCGAAGCAGGTCATGCGTCTGCTTGAAGTCCTCGACGATCACGAAGACACGCAGAACGTCTGGTCCAACTTCGACGTCCCGCAGGAGATGATGGAGTCGGCGTAGCCGGCACGGTCGGCAGCGCTGGTTGGCCTAGCCTCGGGCACGTACGGTCGCGCTGAGGCCAAACTAGGCGACATCGGCGGTGTCTTTCATGGTCGTTACGGCGATCACCGCGCACAACGCCAGCGCCGCCCCAGTGAAAAACGCCGCCTGTGCCGAGACGTGCTGGTAGATCACGCCGAAGAGTGCCGTTCCCACGAGCACGCACAGCCCGTTGGCGAGGTAATAGATGCCGAAGCTCTTGCCGCGCACGGCGGCGGGGACGAGGTCGGCGATCCATGCGCGTTCGGCGCCTTCGGCCAGCGTGAACGGAATGGCGTAGAGCACGAAGAGGATCACGAATGACGTCAGCGTCTTCGCGAACGGGAAGAGCGCGTAGATCACGGCGTAGCTCGTCCAGCCGGCGATCAGCAGATAGCGGCGATCCATCCTGTCGGACAGCGCTCCGGCGCGCGTGGAGAAGAGCGACTTGATCACGTGATGCGCCGCCCACAGCAGCGGCAGCATCGCCGTCGATACTCCCGCCGCGTGTGCCTGCAGCAGGAGAAAGGCGTCGGAAGAGTTGGCGAGTGAGAAGAGCGCGATGGCGAAGACGGCTTTCTTGAACGATGAACGATGAACGATGAACGATGAAGGGTCCGCGACGGGTGGGCGGGCATCGTTCATCGATCCTCGTTCATCGTGCGACTGCGTTTCGCGCAACAAGAACATCAACATGACCACGCCGATCGCGCCCGGGATCACTGCGAACAAGAAGGTCGTGCGGAGCGAGAGTCCCAGCCCCTGCAGGAGCAGCACGGCCAGCAGCGGTCCCAGGATCGCGCCGGTGTGATCGAGCGCGCGATGGAATCCGTACGCGCGTCCGCGCTGATCGGGCGGCGTAACGTCCGAGATCATGGCGTCGCGCGGAGCGGAACGGATGCCTTTGCCGGTGCGGTCGATGAGACGCGCCGTCAGTACGAGCGGCCACACGGTCGCCGCGGCGATCAGAAGACGTGAAGCCGCGGCCAGCGCGTAGCCGGTCACGACCATCGGCTTGCGCTTTTTCGCACGATCCGAATACGCGCCTGAGAAGTATTTGAGGATCGAGGCCATGCCGTCGGCGACGCCCTCGATGAGGCCGATCACCACAGGTGTGGCACCGAGCGTCGCGGTCAGGAACACGGGTAAGAGGGGATAGATCAACTCACTGGCCGTGTCGTTCAGCAAGGCCGCCAGGCCGAGGAGAATGACCTGGGGCTTCAGTTTGCCGCGTGATTCCACGACGGAAGGATAGCGAACGATGAACTGGACTTTGTGGACTGTGTGGACGGAGTGGACTTGGTGGACGTTGTGGACCAGTCAACGAGTCCACGGCGTCCACACAGTCCACGACGTCCACCAAGTCCACAAAAGTTGAGAGTGTGGGAGTGCGTCACCAATCAAAACGCTGGTTCCCCGTTAGAATGCGCCCGCAATTCAGAAAAGGGAGTTTCAACCATGGCAATCAGGAAAGTGGGCGTGCTCGGCTGCGGTCTGATGGGCTCGGGGATCGCTCAGGTCGCGGCGCAGGCGGGTTACGACGTCGTCGTCCGCGAGGTCGAACAAAAGTTTCTCGACAAGGGTCTGAGCGGCGTTCAGAAATCGCTCGGCAAGTTCGTCGAGAAGGGCAAGATGCAGCAGGCCGACATGGATGCCTGCCTGGGGCGCCTCAAAGGTACGACCAGCCTTCAGGATCTCGCGGACTGCGACATCGTGATCGAAGCGATCATCGAGAACGCGGAGATCAAACGAGAGACGTACGCGGAGCTCGACAAGATCGTCAAACCCGAGGCCATCTTCGCCTCGAATACGTCATCGCTGACCATCACCGAGCTGTCGATGGCCACCGCGCGGCCGAAGCAGTTCGTCGGCATGCACTTCTTCAATCCGGTGCCGCTGATGAAGCTCGTGGAAGTCGTGCGCACGATCCTCACCAGCGACGAGACGTTCGATGCCGCGTTCGCGTTCGCGAAAAGCCTCGGCAAAGAGGCCGTTTCCTGCCGCGACAATTCGGGGTTCATCGTGAATCGTCTGCTCGTGCCATACATCCTCGACGCCATCCGTGCGTACGAGGAAGGGGTCGGCTCGATCGAGGACATCGATAAGGCCATGGTCCTCGGCTGCGGTCATCCGATGGGACCGTTCACGCTCCTCGACTTCGTCGGCCTCGACACGACCTACTACATCACGCACGTGATGTACGAGGAGTATCAGGAGAAGCGCTTCGCCGCGCCGCCGCTGCTGCGCAAGATGGTGCTGGCCGGACGCCTCGGCCGCAACAAGACGGGAACCGGTTTCTACGACTACTCCGGCGAGAAGCCGGTGCCGTTCGACAGGAAGAAATGATGGACAACGTCAGGACCGAGAACAAAGACGGCATTCTCATCATCACCATCGACCGCCCCAAGGTGCTGAACGCGCTGAACGCGCAGACGGTCGGCGAGATCGGCGAAGCCTTCGAGGCCGCGCGCGAGGATGCGTCGGTGAAGTGCGTGATCCTCACCGGCGGCGGCGAGAAGGCATTCGTGGCCGGAGCGGACATCAACGAGCTGGCGCAGATGACGCCGATCACCGGCAAGGCCACGGCCGAGAAGGGTCAGCGGGTGTTTCGCGCCATCGAGCGTTTCCCGAAGCCGGTCATCGCCGCGGTAAACGGTTTCGCCCTCGGCGGTGGCTGCGAGCTTGCGCTTGCCTGCCACATGCGCATCGCCTCGGAGAACGCGAAGCTGGGACTGCCGGAGGTGTCGCTGGGGATCATTCCGGGATACGGCGGGACGCAGCGCATGGCCCGTCTGCTCGGCAAAGGAAAAGCACTGGAGCTCATCCTGAGCGGCGATCGCATCGGCGCGGAAGAAGCGGAGCGCATTGGTCTCGTCAACAAAGTCGTTCCCGCCGATCAGCTCATGGCGACGTGTGAAGAGCTGGCGCGCAAGATCGCTACGCGCGGACCGCTGGCTGTGAGCGCGGCCATTGAAGCAGTGATGAGCGGAAGCGAGATGCCATTCGACGAAGGACAGATTCTCGAAGCCACGCTGTTCGGCCTCCTGGCCAGCACCGAAGACATGAAAGAAGGGATGCAGGCGTTCCTCGAGAAACGGACGGCGGAATTCAGGAATCGGTGATGATGCGCGTATGATTCCTGATGTCGAGTCAGTCTGCGGGAATGGAATCGGAACTCGTCTTCAGCCGGTTGCCATACGCAGCGGATCAGGACGAGTATGGACCTTTCCACAGGATTCAATGCGCGCATCTCAACGAGACAATGTCTGCGAGTGGCCTCATTGGCGGAAACCGCAGCTACGGAGTCGGGTTCCGGCGGGTCCATGGTTATTCCGGTTCATTGCCGGACGGGGAGGACGGGATCGAGTTCTGGACGAAAGTTCGGCCGGATCGAGGAACGCCGCCGCATCTTTCCTATTGGTCCGAGGGAATGGACGGCGTCGGCACGCTCGACCTCGGCGATCGTGAAATCGTCACGATCGCGGCCGCGATCGTGAAGCGGGTGGATGGCTATGCACACTGCCGCTGCAATCGATAACACTCCGTCACGGACCTTCGAGACCGTCCTGACTGCGCGGGCGACGCGTGCCCAACTGCAGAACGTTTGGGCGGAAATGGGCGAGGTGGACGCGCTTTCTTCCCCTGGACCGACACGCGCCATGGGTGTCACGCTGTCCAACGGAGTGCGTGCCTCGGTGGTCTTTCACGAGCGCAAAGACATCATCGAGATTCTGGCTGCCCCGAATGCGAGCGTCGAAGCAGGACTCGCGGAGCTGCTCGCGGTCCTGAAGATCTCGCCGGAAGCAATCCTCTGGACGCACGCAAGAATTGGTCGTCCAGCCATGGTTGGATCTCCCGAATAGATCCGCCGCGGGTAAACTGCGGGCGCCAACCATGAGCGAGAACCTCGAGCACCTGATCCACGATTGGAACGTCGACGGCGACGTGGCTGCGCGCCCGCCGCGGAAGATCGAGTTCGACGACGAGACGCTGCGTGATGGGCTGCAGTCGCCGTCCGTGACCGATCCTTCGATCGAGGACAAGCTGCAGATCCTTCACTACATGCACGCCATCGGCATCGACAACGCCGACATCGGCCTGCCTGGCGCGGGGCCTCACGTGCAGAAGACGGTGGAGCGGCTGGCGCGCGAGATCGTGGAGCAGAAACTCTCCGTCTATCCGAGCGCGGCGGGACGGACGCACGAGAACGACGTTCGTCCGATCATCGAAATCTCGCAGCGCGTCGGCATCGCCATCGAAGCGGATCTCTTCATCGGATCGTCGCCGATTCGTCAGTTCGCCGAGGAGTGGGACCTCGACTGGATCATCGAGCAGTCGGCCAAAGCGGTGCGCTTCGCGGTCGAGAACGGCATCCCGGTGATGTACGTGACGGAAGACACGACGCGTGCGAAGCCGGACGACATTGAGAAGCTGTACATCGCGGCGATGGAAGCGGGCGCGACGCGCATCTGCATCGCCGACACGGTCGGGCACGCCACGCCGTGGGGCACGCGCAACGTCGTGCGCTTCGTCCGCCGCATCGTCGATCGCGTGAATCCGGCCGTGAAAGTGGACTGGCATGGTCATGAGGATCGCGGGCTGGGCGTGATCAACTGCATCGCCGCGCTGGAGGCGGGGGTAGATCGCGTCCATGGCTCCGCGGCCGGCATCGGCGAGCGCGTCGGCAACACGCCGATGGATCTGCTGATGGTCAATCTCAAGCTGATGGGATGGATCGACAACGACCTCACCACACTGCCTGAATACGTGAAGTTCGTGGCCCGCGTCACCGGCGTGCCGCTCGACGACCGCTATCCCGTTTTCGGGCGCGACGCGTTCCGTACCGGCACCGGCGTCCACGCCGCGGCCATCATCAAAGCCAAGAAAAAGGGAAGCGACTGGCTGGCCGACCGCGTTTACTCCGGCGTTCCCGCGGGCATGTTCGGTTTGAAGCAGATCATCGAGGTCGGGCCGATGTGCGGTCTGTCCAACGTGATCTACTGGCTCGACGCCAATGGCTACCCGCAGGAAGAGACTCTGGCCCAGGAGATGTTCCATCTGGCAAAGTCGACCAATCGCATCCTGACCGACGACGAGCTGCACTCGTGCGCGAAGCGGTGGCAGGAGAAAACAGTAGTCAGTTTGCAGAGTCAGTAGAGCCCGAGTGGCGAAATGGCAGACGCAGTAGACTCAAAATCTACCGTCCTTACGGGCGTGCCGGTTCGAGTCCGGCCTCGGGCACCACGTTAGACGAACTCAGGGGACCAACGACACCATGCATCGACTCAGCGCCGTTCTGCTCTCTCTCTTTCTGTCCCAGGCAGTTTTCGCCGGCGTCAATGAGTCGGGTCCCCGGAATCGGGACGACGTGCGCGAGCGCCTCGGCCGCGCGGTGATCCTCGAATCGCATCAGACGCTCTCCGATGCCGACGTTGCCGATCTCGCGGCGCAGGGAGTGATCGTCCGGCGGGCCCTTTCCGGTGGTCGCTACATCGCACGCGTGAAGGACGAGGCGGCGACCGCCGACGAACGCATTGCATCGATCGAGCCGATGACGACGCGGATGAAGCTCCAGCGCTCCGCCGTCCATGAAGCGGCGAAGGCAAAGCCATTCGCGCGCGTGAATGTGATCTTCCACGACGACGTCGATTTTGATTCGGCACGCCAGGCCATTCTCGATGCCGGCGGCCAGCTCGACGACGTGCTGCGTCTCAAATTCTCTCCTTCACAGCGACTCGCTGTGCGCATTCCGCCGGCCGCTCTCGACGCTCTCGTCTCCGATGAGCGCGTCATGACCATCTCCGGTCCTGCGCCTCGGCTGCCGCGCACCGAGAATGCCAATTCCGCGGCAGTCTCCCATGTCACCGAGGTGCTGGCTGCGCCGTACGGGTTGTCGGGAGAAGGTGTCGACGTTTCTCTCTTCGAGCTCGCCGAGGCCCAGGGGTCGCACGCCGAGTTTGGCGGCCGCCTGACCGTCAACGCTCTCGGAGGTTCCGCAAGCGATAAGTCGCACGCCACCCACGTGGCCGGCACCATCGGTGCCGGGGGAGTCAATCCCGCCGCAAAAGGCATGGCTCCGAAGGCGCGCATTCATCAGTACTGTCTCGAAGTGCCCGCCAATGATTGCGAAGGCGAATGGCTCGATCTCAAGGACCAGGAGCTGAACGCGCACGGGATCGTCGCCGACAACAACTCCTGGGGCTACGAGCTCGGCTGGTACAACGAGGACGGCTTTCCGGTCTGGGACGGAAGCGACATCTTCTTCGGTTCCTACATTCCCGATTTCGGCGGACCGTTCGTCGACGAGATCTCGATCGACCGGAAGGTGCTGTTCGTCCATTCCGCGGGCAACAACGGCAACTCCGGCGCTTTCGCCACGCAGTTTTCGCAGCACCGGCACGTCGACGATGAGGGCGATGCCATCACCACAGAGTTCTTCTGCTACTCGCTGGACAACAGCGGCACCGACTGTCCGGCCTTGTGCAATGGCACCAATCCGGACACCGGCGCTCCGGCAGGGTGCGAGAAAACCGCGGATCGTCACCACACGACCATCCCGTTCGATACGCTCGGTGTCGTGGCCTCGGCCAAGAACGTCATCGCCGTCGGCGCGTTGACCGGTCCTGTCGGGTTCTCATCGATCGCCAGCCTGAGCTCGCGCGGCCCGGCCAAAGACGGCCGTGTGAAACCGGACGTCGTCGCGCGCGGTGTGAGCGTCTTCTCGCCGACTCCGACGAATGGCTACGAGAACAAGCAGGGAACATCCATGGCCGCGCCGGTGGTCACCGGCATCGCCGCGCTGCTCACCGAGCAGTGGCGTTTGACCTTCGCCGGTGCGAGTCCGCTGCCGGAGCAGCTCAAAGCCTTGATTCTCATCGGCGCCGACGAGATCGGCAATCCCGGCCCCGACTACACGCACGGCTTCGGGATCGCGAATGCGAAGAACGCGGTCGATCTGATCCGCGCGGATGCCGGCACTGGCGCGCGCATCCGTAACATGAGCTTCAACCAGGGACAGATTCAGACGATCGAGTTTCCACTCGTCGTCTCGCAGCAGCAGAACCTCGAGGTCCTGCTGAACTGGTCCGATCCTCCCACCATCCTCCTCGGCGATGACGAGATCACCGACCCGGTCCTGGTGAACGATCTCGATCTGAAGGTCATCGATCCGGCAAGCAACACCGTTTTCCCGTACGTGCTCGATCGCCTGGCGTTCCAGGCCAACGCCACGCGAGGCGTGAACAGTGTCGACAACACCGAGCTGGTGGAGATCGCCAACGCGCCGGCGGGAACCTATCGCGTCATCATCACGGGATCGCGCGTCGCGAAAGGTCCGCAGACGGCGGTTCTAGTGGCGACGGCGGCTCTCGGCAATGCCGTCATCCCGTGTGTCGATCTCGTCGAGAAACTGGGATCGAACGACACCCCGGCCTCCGCGTTCGGCAACCTCGCGCCCGGTCAGAAGATCGATGCCGCGATCTGCACCGCGAGCGACGTCGACCACTATAAATTCACAGCGACGAAAACCGGCCCTGTCAGCATCTTCATCACCACCGGCAACACGCCGATTCGCGCCACGCTCACCGCAACCGGCGTCAACATCGACGTCAACGTGCCCGCCAACAGCCAGGGCGAATTGAATGCGAGCGCAACCGCCGTACCGCTCAACTTCGTCCTGAAGATCGAAGCCAACGGCACCCTCGGCTCCGCGCCGCTTTACTCCTTCACACCCCAGTTCGGCGAAACCGTTCAGGCGCGCCGGCGCTCTGTGGGACGGTAACGCCTCGCGGAATCATCAATAGGTGGCCTTCTCCCCACCGCAGATTCACCGCGGTGGGGAGAAGGTGCCGAAGGCGGATGAGGGGGCTCTCGCGCGGGATGAGCCGACCGCCGACTCTCACCGGTACAATGCGCCGCCTATGGCGTACAACACACTTCAGGTCGAGCTCCGCGATGACGTTCTGACGGTCACGCTCAACCGCCCCGAGGTCCACAACGCGTTCAACGACGAGTTGATCGTCGAGGCCATCGACCTCTTCTCCAACATCGACGTCAACGCCTCGCGCGTGGTCGTGCTGAAAGGCACGGGCAAAAACTTCTGCGCGGGCGCCGATCTGAATTGGATGTCGCGCATGGTGTCGTACACGCGCGACGAGAACATTCGCGACTCGTCGCTGCTCGCGAAGATGTACGCGCTCATCAACGAATGTCCGTTGCCGGTCGTCGGGCGCATCCAGGGTGCGGCCATCGGCGGGGGAGTTGGACTCGTGTCCGTGTGCGACGTCGCCGTCACCACGAACACCACGCAGTTCGGCCTGTCCGAAGTGAAGCTCGGGATTCTGCCTGCGGTCATCTCGCCATACGTGATTGCAAAGATCGGCCAGACGAACGCACGCGCGTTGTTCCTGACCGGCGAGCGTTTCGACGCCGAGCGGGCCCTGCGCATCGGTCTCGTGCATCGCGTCGTCGAGAACGATCCCGCGCAGCTGGACGCCGCGATCTACGAAACCGTCACGCAACTCAAGACCTCCGGCCCCGAGGCCGTGCGCGAGTGCAAAAAACTGATCGCGCACGTCGCCTCGCACGATCTCGCCGGCGCCATTCCGTACACCATCGACGCCATCGCCACTCGGCGCGTTTCGGAAGAAGGTCAGGTGGGCATGCAGGCGTTTCTGGAGAAGAAGCTGGCGCCCTGGATTACCAATTGATGCCGATCGAGAAGCTCATCGTTCCGAACCGCGGCGAGATCGCCGTACGCATCGCGCGCGCGTGTCGCGAGATGGGCATCGTCTCCGTGCTCGCCCATGCCGAGGATGACGATGTCCGTTTCGTCCGGCGGTTCTTCGATGACGAAGTTTCCCTCGGCAGGGGAGACGCGCGCGCCACGTATCTGAGTGTCGAACGCGTGATCGACGCCGCGCGCAAGTCGGGCGCGCAGGCATTGCATCCCGGCTACGGCTTTCTTTCCGAGCGCGCTGAGCTCGCGGCGGCGTGCGAGGACGCCGGCCTCATTTTCGTCGGACCGAAAGCGTCGTCGATCGAGGCCATGGGCTCGAAAGCCGCGGCGCGCCAGCTCATGCAATCGCTCGGCGTTCCGGTGGTGCCGGGATACGACGGCGAAGATCAGTCGCTCGACACGCTCACGGCCGAGGCATCGCGGATTGGCTTTCCGCTGCTCGTAAAGGCCTCGGCCGGCGGCGGTGGCAAGGGCATGAAGATCGTCCGCGCGCCGGAAGAGCTGCAGCCCGCCATCGAATCGGCGGCGCGCGAAGCGATGAAAGCGTTCGGCAACGATCGGCTGTTGCTCGAGCGCTACATCGAAGAGCCGCGTCACGTCGAGTTTCAGATTTTCGGCGACGGTCGTGGCGATGGGGGCGCTAATGTCGTCCATCTTTTCGAGCGCGATTGCTCCATCCAGCGTCGCCATCAGAAAGTCGTCGAAGAAACTCCGGCGCCGCGCTACAGCGACGAATTGCGTCAGCGCATGGCAGTCGCCGCAGTTGCCGCTGCGCGAGGCGTCGACTACCGCAACGCGGGGACGGTCGAGTTCATCGTCACGCCGGAAGGCGACTTCTACTTCCTCGAGATGAACACGCGCCTGCAGGTCGAGCACCCCGTGACGGAGCTCGTGACGGGCGTTGATCTCGTGCGCGCACAGATTGACGTGGCGGCCGGAAAGCCGATGCCGTGGACGCAGGATGACTTGCGGCAGCGCGGCCACGCCATGCAGGTGCGTGTCTACGCCGAGGACCCGGACGATCGGTTTCTTCCCCAGAGCGGAACGATTGCGCAATACGCGGAGCCCTCGGGTCCGGGGGTGCGTGTCGACGCCGGCGTGATGCGCGGCACCACGATCGGCGTGAAGTTCGATCCGATGCTGTCGAAACTGATCTGCTACGCCGAAGACCGTGAGCAATGCATCGATCGCATGCGACGCGCGCTGCGCGACTACGTGATTCTCGGAACGAAGACCAACCTCTCCTGGCTGCGCCGCGTCATCTCGCACGACGCCTTCCGCGCCGGCGAAGTCAGCACGCGATTCATTGCCGATCACGAAGCGGATCTCGTACCGCACGTTCCTGAGATCGTTCCCGCCATCGCCGCCGCGATTGCATCCGCGCCGCGGAGGCAGAGCGAGGTTGCTTCCTCGCCGGCGGCGACCAGTGTGTGGGATCAACTCGGCGCCTGGGGCCGATAGCGTCTCGCTCCGGCGCCGCTCGTTTCACACGCGCGGATCTTACGGGTGGACAGTAGGGCGGGGCCAGTGATACACGTGAGGAGGGCGCTCCGCGCTCTGAAGGAGAAGACGAATGGACGAGAACGAGAGCAACAACGGCGCGGAATTCGAGGACGATGACGAGCAGATCGAGCAGATGATCATCGAGAACGGGATCCTGCTGCACAGTCTGGCGACTTTGCTGGTCCGCAAGGGCATCCTCGCCCAGGAAGAGATCGATACGGAGATGGACCGTCTCTACGACGAGATGGAAAATTTCGAGCAGCAGTAGGAAGTCGCAAAAAGGAATAGCTCTGACCGCAGCACGTTTTGCGGGAACGGACTCAATTCTGCGACTGGAGACTTCATGAAATTGCGTACCTGCCTGTCGGCCATCGCCGTGGCCACCCTCGCTTTCAACGCGTTCGCGTTGTCGGCCGAGTATTCCGATTGGGGCCGCGGCCCCGCGCAGTTCCTGATGACGAAGGAAGAGGCCGCGAAGTGGAAGAACATCTCCGGCGATGACGACGCGAAGGCATTCGTGGCGTTGTTCTGGGCACGCCGCGATGCCACTCCCGACACACCACGCAATGAATTTCGCGAAGAGTTCGAGCGGCGCGTTGCCATGGCAGACAAGAGCTTTCTGTCCGACAAGAAACGCGGCGCGTTGTCGGACCGAGGCAAGGTCCTGATCCTGTTTGGACCGCCGAAAAAAGTGGAGGTCGCCGGCGGTCAGCGACAGGCGGCCCTTCCCGGGATGCCCGGCGGAGGCACGACTTCCTCGGATACGAGCGCGGCCAATCCATATGCCATCGGCGGCTCCGATGAAACGACCGCCGGGCAGCTCTGGTTGTACGAGGGCGATGACGCCCGCGCACTTTTTGGACTGGCGCGCGCGCAGCTCCGATTCGTCGACCGGCAGGGCAAGAGCGACTTCGTGCTCGAGCGCGGGGGTCCCGATGTGGGCTCGGCGCAGCGAAAGGCGATCACACGTTCGTTGGCGCAGCCGAACCTCACCGTCGCGCCCAACTTCGCCGCGGCCGCGGCACCCGCTGCGGCGATGCCGGTGCTGGCCATTCCGGCGCCCGTGCAGACGGAACTGACCACTGAGTCGCTGAAAGCCGCCGTCGCAGAAATGAAAGCCGCTGCGAGCAATCCCTGGGAGAAAAAAGGCTTTGTGACCTGGGGTGAGTACGTGACGGCCGATGGCGAATCCTTCATCCCCGTTCAGCTGTACGTGCCGAAGTCGGCCGGCCTCAGCGCAACGCAGAGCCTTACGTTCTTTGGTGTCGTGCAGGACGAGGCAGGAACGAATGTCGTCGCGTTCGAAGAACCGGCCAAGCTGACCGCCTCGAAGGAGGATCTCTTCGTCGACCGCTCGCTCAGCGCCTTGGCACCTGGCAAGTATCGCGGTACCTTCGGTCTGGCCGAGAACGGCAAGCCGGTGTCGATGGCCTCCGCAGAGATGCAGCTCGCCGGCACGCTCGACAAGACTGCCTCCGCCATCTCGCCGCTGATCCTTTCGAACAACGTCTATCCGCTCGCCGAAGCGCAGAGACCCAACGATCCTCATGCTTTCGGCGGTCTCAAGGTCGTTCCGAAGGGTGACCGCACCTTTCGTCCCTCCGATGAGCTCTGGTACTTCATCGAGCTGCGCAACCCCGGCCTCACCGAGCTCGCCGCAGATGCTCCGGCCACGGCAGTGACACCGAAGCTCCAGATCAAGATCGACGTGGAAGGGACTGAAACGGGCGGTAAGAAGATCAAACGTCCCGCTCCGCCGCGCGAGATCGACGCGATGGAGATCAAAGGCGTGCCGGGCCATTACGGTGTCGGCAACGCCATCCCGCTCGCCACGTTCAAGCCGGGCGAGTACACGTTCAACGTCAAAGTCATCGACACGATCAAGAAGACGTCGTACACGTTGAGCGAGAAGTTCACAGTCATCGAATAAGACAGTCGGCGGTCGGCAGTCGGCGGTCGGCAGTAGCCGGCCACCGACTCCCACCGCCGCTTCGTTTCGTCAACAGGCTAGAATGATGTGGCTGTTTGCATAGCAATCGTGCTACTGCCGACCGCCGACTCGCTACGGCCGACTCAAAACTATGCCCTTCACCACCGTCCAGGAAGCAGCCGAGCTCTATCGCCGCGGAGAGCTCGTCATCATCGTCGATGACGAAGACCGCGAGAATGAAGGCGATCTCTGCATCGCCGCGGAGCGCGTCACCGCCGAGTCCATCAACTTCATGGCCCGGTTCGGGCGCGGATTGATCTGTCTGGCATTGACCGAGGAGCGTTGCGCCGAGCTCGAGCTGCCGCTCATGGTCGAGAACAACACCACGAACTTCGGCACGGCGTTCACGGTATCGATCGAAGCGCGTGGCCGTGTCACCACCGGCATCTCCGCCGCCGATCGCGCCGAGACCGTCCGCGTGGCCATCGATTCGAAGACGCGGCCGTACGATCTGGCCCGTCCCGGACATGTGTTCCCGTTGCGCGCACGCAAGGGCGGCGTGCTCAAGCGCGCCGGCCAGACCGAAGCATCGATCGATCTGGCCACGATCGCCGGAGTCATGCCCGCCGCCGTGATCTGCGAGATCATGAACGAAGACGGCACGATGGCGCGGCTTCCGGACCTCAAGGAGTTCGCGGTCCGTCACGGTCTCAAGATCATTTCCGTCGCGGACATCATCAAGTATCGGATGCAGACGGAGAAGCACGTTCACTGTCTGGCCGCTCCGGTGCTGCCGACCGAGCACGGCGAGTTCCGCGTTCATGCTTATAAAAGCGACATCACGGGCGAGGAGCACGTGGCGCTGGTCAAGGGCGAGATCCAGGAGAGCGATGAGGTCCTGGTGCGCGTTCACTCTTCCTGCCTCACCGGCGACGTCTTCCATTCCAGCCGCTGCGATTGCGGCGATCAACTCGATCGAGCGTTCGAGCTCATCGCGCACGAGGGAAAGGGAGTCATCCTCTATCTGCTGCAGGAAGGGCGCGGCATCGGCCTGATCAACAAACTTCGCGCGTATGAGCTGCAGGATCAGGGCGACGACACGATCGAGGCGAACGCCAAGCTCGGCTTCGCTCCCGACATCCGCGACTACGGGACCGGTTCCCAGATCCTCCGCGACCTCGGCGTACGCAAGATTCGCCTGCTGACCAACAACCCCGCCAAGTTCGTGGCCATCGAAGGCTTCGGCCTGGAGATCATCGAGCGCGTCCCACTCGAGATCGCGCCCTCGACCACGACGCAGAAATACCTCGAGACGAAGAAGAGAAAGCTCGGACACATCCTCGAGCTGGTGTAGCCGAGTCTCTCAGACTGCCCCCGTGTATCATCCGCCGCGCATGCCACACACCGGTCCCATCCTCGAAGGCAAAGGCAATTCCGATTACGAGCGCTACGTCCGCGTGGCGGAGCTGCTCGAGCTGCAGAAGCCGGTGGACAAGCTCTCCAATCCGGAGGAGCGGCTGTTCCAGGTCACGCACCAGACGGCCGAGCTCTGGCTCCACCACATCGACTACGAGATCGAGCGCGCCGCGACGCATCTCGATGGCAATGAAGTGCATCTGACGACCGACCTGCTGCATCGCTGCCGGCTCATTCTCGATCTGCTGCGCGAACAGATCGTGATCCTCGAGACCATGGCGCCTGCCGACTACCATGTTCTGCGCACGACTTCGCTGGGACGCGGCAGCGGGCAGGAGTCGCCGGGATTCAAGATTCTCCTCGGCGCCGGCAAGCGGCTCTGGCCGCGATTCCAGGAGCTGCTCACCCGCCGATCCCTTTCGGTGCTGGAGATCGAGCGTGCTCCCCGCCAGCATCACGAGCTCTTCCGTCTGGTGCAGGCAATGCTCGACTACGACGAGGCGTTCCTCAAATGGCGCTACACCCATATGAGGCTGGCCTTCCGTGTCATTGGTGACAAAGTCATGTCACTCAAAGGCGTTCCAGCCGCGCAGTTGGAAGCAGGGACCCGCGAACCGCTGTTCCCCGAGCTGTGGGCTGTGATCAGCGAGCTCACCGCAGAGTTCAAGCCGACTTACTGACCCAAGGAGATCTCCCGATGAAGATGCGATGGATGGCGGGTGCGCTGTTGACTCTTTCTCTGGCCGGGAGCGCGTTCGGCGCGCTTTCCAAAGAGAACACCGATTTCGCCAAGGGACCGACGCAGTATCTGTTGACCAAGGATGAGCAGAAGCAGTGGCGGTCCGTGACCACCGACGAGCAGGCCAAGGCGTTCATCGACCTTTTCTGGGCGCGTCGCGATCCGTCGCCCGGCACGGCTCGCAACGAGTTCCACGATGGCATCGTCGAGCGCATCAGGCACGCCGATGAGTCGTATGCCACGGCGCAGCTCCGCGGCTCGGCCACGGACCGCGGCAAGGTCTACATCATCATGGGGCCGCCGACCGTCCTGAAGAAGGGTGGGCCGCAGGGCGCGACGAGCGTGAGGACCCAGGACGGGTCGTTCGCCCGGCCAACTGAAATGACCGCGACCGCCGTGCAGGGTGTCGCTCCGAGCGAGACCTGGCAGTACGAGCAGAGCAGGAGCAAGCTCCCGCTCGGACAGCCGGTGGCGCAGGTGGCGTTCTCGGATCAGTACGCGTCGAACATCTGGAAGATGGAGCGCATCATCGGCACCGACTACGCGGCGGTCTTCGATCGCGTGGCGCGCGGCTACATCGCCCAGCCGGACTTGAAGGAAGTGCCGGTCTTCACCGCGACCGCCGCCGCTGCACCTGTCGCAGCCACAGCCGCTGCGGGCGCCGCTCCGGTCAGCGCCCTTGCAGCTCCTCCGATCAAGTCGGATGCGCTGCGGAGCGCCATCGACGCCGCCCGCGCGGCGAAAGCAGCTTCAGACAAGCTCTTCCTCAGCTACGGCGAATTCGTCACGCCGGAAGGGGAGTACTTCGTTCCGGTCCAGCTCTATGCACCGAAGTCCGCCGGGCTCACCGCGGGCGCTGCAGTGACGTTCTTCGGCACGGTGCAAAACTCCGCGGGCGGCGAGGTCGTGGCCGAGATCGAAGAGCCGGCCACGCTGGCGGCTTCCGGCGATGCTGTTTTCCATGCGCGCTCTCTGAAGGTCCCGCCGGGTGACTACGTCGGCACGTTCGGGCTGGCCAGCGAAGGAAAAGTCATTTCCGTCATCTCGAAGCCGATGACGCTGAAGCCAATCGATCAGGCGGCGCCTGCCGTATCGGCGCTCATGCTTTCCAACAATGTCTACGTGCTGAGCGTCGCGCAACTGCCGACCGATCCGTTCGCCTTCGGCGGAATCAAGGTCGTACCGAAGAGTGATTTGACGTTCCGCCGCTCCGACGAGCTCTGGTATTTCGTCGAGGTGCGCAACCCCGGCTCCGATGCCACCACGAGCCAGCCGAAGATCACGATGAAGGTCGGCGTCAAAGGAAAGGCCGCGGACGGCACGCCGGTGGAGAAGAGCGGTGCAGCGTCGGTGGCGAACGTCCAGCCGCTGAAGGGAGTGGAGGGCCACTACGCGATCGGAGAGGCCATTCCGCTGGCGTCATTCAAGCCCGGCAGCTACACGATCACCATCAGGATGAAGGACCTGGCGCTCGACAAGTCGTACGACCTCGTCGAGTCCTTTCAGGTCATCGAATAGAGTGAAGAAATGCAAGTTCCGGTTTCCTTTCGCGGTGCGTGGGCGTCCAACCGGTGAGGCGCGTGTTCCAGAATTGTCTTTGGGCAAAGTTTCCGGCTAAAACTTTCGGTTTCGGTGACAACCAATGTTGTTGACGGTGAATAGGTCGATCTGTATATTCGCGCCACATTGCCTGACGCGGGCCGGGAGCAGCCTGACGTGCCCCCGCTGCACAGATCTGCGATCACTCATCAGGGAGTTCGGAATCACATGACGAAGAAGCTGTGCCTCATTGCGGCACTTTCTCTTTCCGCATTGTCGCTTGTCGGCTGCACCAAGGTGCAAGCCCGCATAGCGATCAAGGAAGCGAACGACGCCTACTCGAAGGAAGACTACGGTGCTGCGCTCCAGGGTTATCGGAAAGCGCGGAACATCGACGCCGAGAGTTTTCCCGAATTGGATCGCATGGTCGGCTACTCGCTGATTGGGCTTTACTCCCCCGAGGATAAGTCGCCGGAAAACGTGAAAAACGCCGACGCCGCCGTGGTGGAGCTTCGGAACTATCTGAAGAAGAAGCCCGACGACACCATCGCCCGCGAGGCGCTGATCAACCTCTACCTGAATGCCGACCGCATCACCGAAGCCATCAACTACTTCAAAGAGTGGCTGAAGACGCATCCGGCGGATCTCTCCGCGGTGCGCTCGGTGGCCCAGCTCTACTCGAAGCAGGGCGACTTCAACGAGTCGCTCAACTGGTACGAGAAGATCACGCTTCTCGACTCCAAGAATCCCGAAGCGTTCTACACGTACGGGGTGGTCTGCTACGAGAAGGTGGCCAAGAATCCGCCCGCCGACATGGCCGAGCGCATGGCCATCATCGATCGGGGCAAGCGCGCGCTCACTCGTGCCTCCGAGCTGAAAACGGATTACTTCGAAGCGCTCGTTTATCTCAGTCTTCTGCACCGGCAGCAGGCGCCTCTGGAGACAGATCCAGTGAAGCAACAGGCGCTCGTTGCCGAGGCCGATCGCATCCGCGGCATGGCCGTGGCCATCAACAACAAGCGGAAGGCTGCCGCTGCCGCGGCCGCCGCCGGCAAAAAGAGCTAGCGCCATGTTCGAAACTACGGTCGTCGAATCGAAGAAACGTAAAATCGGAGTGCAGAAGTACCTGACACTGCCGGTTTCCCTCGGTCTTCACGTGATCGTCATCGTGGGGATGGTCTTCGGAGCAGTCTGGAACGTCGAGTTCCCTTCGAACTCGCCGGCGCAGGTGGCCCAGTACTCGGTGGCCGCGGCCCCTCCGCCTCCGCCGCCGCCACCACCGCCACCGCCCAAGGCGGCATCGGTGAAGCCGGTGGAAGTGAGGCCGGTCGAAGTTCCCCGTGACATTCAGGAAATGGCGCCGACCACGGTGCCGGATCAGGTCAAAGTGGTCGAGGCTGCATCCGTCGACGCAGGTGTGGAAGGCGGAGTGGAAGGCGGTGTCGAGGGTGGTGTTCTCGGCGGCGTCGTGGGTGGAGTGGTCGGTGGCGTCGTCACCGAAGCTCCTCCTCCTCCACAAACCGCGCCGTTGCGTGTCGGCGGCGACGTCAAGGCGCCGGTAGTCATCAGCCGCGTCGAGCCCAACTATCCGGAAGTGGCCCGTAAGGCGCGCATCTCCGGCATCGTGATCGTCGAGTGCATCATCGACAAGAACGGGGTCGTTCGTGACGTCAAGGTTCTCAAGCCGCTGCCGTTTGGTCTCGATCAGGCCGCCGCGGCCGCAGTCCAGAAGTGGAGATTCAAGCCCGGTACGCTCAACGGCCAGCCCGTCGACGTCATTTTCAACCTCACCGTCAACTTCAAATTGAACTAATAGAACAGGCGGTGCCGGCGGGGCCGGCGGCGCACGAGGAGGAACTATCTTATGGATATGGCACACATGTTACGCGATATGACGGCCGCCGGCTGGATCGTCATCGTTCTGATGGGTCTGATGTCGATCTACTCGCTGTGGGTCATGGTCGAGCGGTACATCGTTTTTCAGCGGGCCAAGAACCAGTCGCTCAAGCTGCTGGGCGCGCTCTCCAACCTGCTCACCAAGGGTGACTACGCCCAGGCCATCGAGGTGACCAAGAAGTACAAGGACAGCCACCTCTCGAAGGTCATCGCCGCGGGACTTCTCGAGTTCGAGGCCTCTCGCCGCGACAAGCGCATCGTCAATCCGGAGCTGGCGGTCGAAGCCGCGCGTCAGGGCATGGACCGTACGGCCATGATCACGGTCGCCGAGTTGAAGGAAAACCTTGGTGTTCTGGCCACGATCGGCGCCACTGCGCCATTCGTTGGTCTGTTCGGAACGGTCGTCGGCATCATCAACGCGTTCACCGGCATGGCCAAGGGCGGCGGCGGTATCGCCTCCGTGTCCGCTGGTATCGCGGAAGCCCTCTTCACTACGGCGGGCGGCCTGCTCGTGGCCATCCCCGCGGTGTGGGCGTACAACTACTTCCAGAACCGTGTCGACCGCTTCACCGTCGAGATGTCCAATTCGGGTTCGGAGATGGCGATCTACTTCATGAAGGAAGTTGGTGTGGGCGATGAAAAAGCTGTCGGGTAGCTCCCTGACCAAGCTGGCGCACGCGCCACTGAACAACAACATCAATGTCACGCCGTTGGTGGACGTTGTCCTCGTTCTCCTGATCATCTTCATGGTCGTCACGCCCATGCTGCAGAAAGGCATCCCGGTGAACCTGCCGGTGACCGACGGACCGGAGAAAACGCCTGACACTGAAAAACAGCTGCAGATTTCGGTCAAGGCCGATGGCTCGGTCTATCTGGGACCGAATGTCGTTCGCAAGGATCAGGTGGAGTCGGCGCTGAAAGACATTCAGGAGCGCACACCCGATCGCGAGATCGCGGTCAAGGGCGATAAGCTCGTCAAGTACGGCGACGTGCTCGACGTCCTGCGCGCCTGCCGCGAAGCCGGCTTCAACGACGTCGGACTGATCAGTCAACCGAAGAAGACCGGGGAGGTATAGGCCCATGCAAGTCGGTGGCAGTGGATCAGTACAGTCCGAAATCAACGTCACACCGTTGGTGGACGTCGTGCTCGTGCTTCTCATCATCTTTATGGTGGCCTCGCCCGTCGTGCAGATGGGTTACCTGGTCAAGGTGCCGCCGAAAGCGCCCGCGAACCTTCCTCCGTCCGCGGTGCAGGACCAGATCATTCTGCGGCTCATCACTGCCGAGCGGGCCATGATCAACAAGGAAGAGCTGACCATGCAGCAGTTTCCGAACCGGGTTCGGGAGATCCTCAAGGGCAACACCTCGAAGATGGTCTTCTTCTCCGGCTCCCGCGATGTCGACTACGACACGACGATCAAGTTCCTCGACCTGGCTCGCGCCAGCGGCGCGAAGAACATCGGCATCATCGTCGAGGATCCGACGTCCACTCCGGCCGCGGCTGCACTGAGTCAGTAGCGGCGTTCCGAAAAAAGATCACAGCAAAGACGGGCGAAGAGCCCGTCGCTTCAGTCACGCGGCGGCTTCGGCCGCCGCTTTCTTTTTTGGCAGCAGCGCGCAGAAGCGATCTTCGATGCGCAGCAGGTGATCGAGCGACGCCCGACCCGGTCCGATCCAGACGATGGCCAGGGTGATGGCGAACAACGCCAGCGGCAGCTCGATGGCCCGCAGGATCACAAAGCTCTTGATTGCGCCGGCCGGAACCTCGTACAAGGCTTCCGGAAGCTGAACGATGAACGTGGCTACGAACATCGTCCCGCTGAGGAGGAGCGCATCGAGACGGGTGAGAAGTCCGGCGATCAGCAGGATGGCTCCGACCAGCTCGCTCCAGGCTGCGAGGTGGCCGAGGAACGCGGGGATGCCGTAGTTGGCAGCCATGTCGGCGGCGAACGCGGCGGAGCCTCCCTCGCCGGCGATCTTCGGCCAGCCGTGGGGGATGAAGATCGCGCCGGCGGCGAGACGAAGGATCAACGCGGCGATGTCGTTCGTGACCTTGGACATGGCTTCTCCTCGCAACTCCGGCAGCGCGCCGTCTCCGCGGACAAGCTCCTCGCGCCGCTCTTGTCGTTTGTGTCCTTCTATGTTGCCACACTCATCCTTGGGACATGGGCGCGTTTCCCCCTTGTTCAGTCGGGCATCCAGTGGACCAATCTGATCGCAGTCAGCCTCGCCACGATCATCACCGTGGCCATTTGGGAGCGCGGGAAGTGGAACATCGGACTCCTCGTCCCGCCGCGGCTCGCGTTTCCGGAGCTTCTACGCGGGTTGTTGTGGGGATTCCTGCTCATCTCCGGATGCGCCGCGCTGATCGTGCTCTCGACGAACGTACGGCATGAACCGGGACGCGGATTTCCCTGGCTCGAGCTGCTGGCGGTGTTTCTCCCGGCCGTGTTTCACGAGGAGCTGCTCTTCCGCGGTTATCCGTTCCAGAAGTTGTTGCGCTGGAACCGCCCGTTCGCTCTCTTGGTCGTTTCACTGATTTTTGCCGGTCTGCATGCCGGCAACTCCTCGGCCACCGCGATCGGGCTCGTGAATGTGTTTCTCGGCGGGCTCCTGCTCAGCCTCGCTTACGAGCGTTACGGCCGTCTCTGGTTTCCGATCGGTCTTCATCTCGCCTGGAATCTCACCAGTGGCCCGATCCTCGGTCATGAGGTCAGCGGCTACGAGTCGATGCGGACTGTGCTCGTCGAAGTGGGGAGCGGGTCGGTCCTGCTAACCGGAGGAGAGTTCGGGATCGAGGGGAGCATCTGGATGACGCTCACCGAGCTCGCAGCCATCGCTCTGATGATTCGCCTGCCGCCGTCCAGCATGCCGAATATGATTCGCGCCGAACGCGTTCAGCACGCAGGCATGAAGGAGCAAGACCAGTGAAAGAGATCGTGATCGTCGACGGCGCTCGCACGCCGATGGCAGAGTACAACGGGCATTTCAGCGAAATCAGCGCCATCGACCTCGGCGCGATCGCGGCGAAGGAAGCGATCGCGCGCAGCGGGTTTGCGGCCGAAGAACTGGATCATGTGATCGTCGGCAACGCGCTTCAGACGTCGGGTGATGCGATCTACGGAGCGCGCCACGTCGGCCTCAAGGCGGGCGTACCGAAGCAGGTGCCCGCGCTGACGGTGAATCGCCTGTGCGGCTCGGGAATCCAGTCCGTCATCAGCGCCGCGGAACAGATCGAGCTTGGCGAAGCGACGACCATCCTGGCCGGCGGCATGGAGAACATGTCGCAGGCGCCACACGTCATCCGCGGCGCGCGGAAAGGATTCAAACTCGGACAGGGCGCGCTCGAAGATTCCCTCATGGTGGCGCTGTTCGATTCGTACTCGGGTCTCTACATGGCCCAGACCTCCGACAATCTGGCGCGCAAGTACGAGATCTCGCGCGAGGCGCAGGACGAGTTCGCGCTGCGCAGCCAGCAGCGCGCCACCGATGCCATGCAGAGCGGCCGTCTGCGCGAAGAGATCGTAGCGGTTCCCGTCGGACGCAAGGGCGAGCAGATCACCGAGGACGATCACATTCGTCCTGATGCCACGATGGAAGGGCTGGCGAAACTGAAACCTGCCTTCGCGAAAGACGGCTTCGTGACGGCGGGCAACGCTTCCGGCATCGTCGACGGCGCGGCCATGCTCGTCGTCACGACGGCAGAGCAGGCCAAACAAAAAGGCAAGACCCCGCTCGGCCGCATCGTCTCGTGGGGCATCGCCGGCTGCGATCCCGACATCATGGGCATCGGTCCCGTGCCGGCCACACAGATCGCGCTGAAGCGCGCGGGCATGACGATCAATGACCTCGATCTCATCGAGATCAACGAAGCCTTCGCCGGACAGATCCTGGCCGTGGCCAGGGATCTCAACCTCGACATGGACAAGCTCAACGTCAACGGCGGCGCCATCGCGCTCGGCCATCCGCTGGGAGCCTCCGGCACGCGCCTGCTCCTGACTGTTCTCTACGAGCTCCGCCGCC
Organism: Acidobacteriota bacterium; assembly: GCA_030775085.1. Classification (GTDB taxonomy): domain Bacteria; phylum Acidobacteriota; class Thermoanaerobaculia; order Gp7-AA8; family Gp7-AA8; genus QHVT01. The sequence goes on from JALYJW010000031.1 coordinate 42,783, forward strand.
GCAAACAGCGCTACGGCCTCGCCTCCGCCTGCATCGGCGGCGGTCAGGGGATTGCGATGATCGTCGAAAATACAGCGTCGTAACATGAAGCCTCTTCTCCTCTCAGTGCTTCTAGCCGGCTCCGCATTCGCGGCGGAACCGACGGTCACGATCGACGCGAAGGACGAAGACGTGCGCGTCATCCTCAAGACGATGCAGAAGCAGTGCGGCATCAAGAACCTGCTCATCGACACGGACGTGTCAGGCAAGGGCATGGTGTACTTCCGTGATGTTCCGTGTACGACTGCGCTTCGCACGGTCATGCGCCAGTTCGGGCTGGCAGGGCAGCTCGATGGAAACGTCGTTAGCGTGGAGCGGCGCGACCGCTGATGACGCGAAAAAATATCCTCAGAATCGCCGCGGCGCTGTTGCTTGCTGCCGCGTTCATCGCGCTGTGGCTTTCGCCGCTGCGCGATCAGCTCACGCGCGAGAACATTCGTGCGGCGGTCGATCAGATCCGCAGTGTCTGGTACGCGCCGTTGGTGTACATCGTCGTGTACGCGATCGGATGTGTCGTGGCGATTCCGGCGTCGATCTTCGTCATCGCGGCGGGCTTCATCTGGGGGTGGGTGCTCGGTGGTTGTTACGCGATGATCGGCGGCACGATCGGCGCCGTCATTTCTTACTTTGCGGGGAGATTCATTGGCGCCGGTCTGCTGGAGCGGTTCGGCCGTGTTGGGCGGATGGTGATCAAGCAGGTAGACCATGCCGGCTTCCGGTCGCTGCTCGTCCTGCGCAACATCCCCGGCATTCCGTTCGCGGTGCTGAACTATGGCGCCGGCGTCGCAGGCGTCCGGTTCCGCGACTTCTTCTTCGCCACGATCATCGGCATCGCACCGTCGAAGTTCGTCTTCACGTATTGCGCGGACGCGCTCTTCAACGGCTCGATGACGGAAGGCGACGCGTTCAAGCGTCTGGCCATCGTCTGCTCGCTCGTGTTGGCCATGGTTCTGTTACCGGTGATCGTCAAACGCTTCGCCGGAGCGCGAGCGACCGGGACTCCCGAGGCCTGAGACAGGATCGCGCTGTGATCTCTCTCCGCGCGGCGCGCTTTGGAGTGCGGTCGGCTTGCCGCCGCTTTGGGTAACGCGCAACGAAGCCGTACTTGCCAAGCTACGGAAAGCGGTGGCAAGCCACACGCACTCCAAAGCGCGCCGCGCGGAGAAACAAACTGCACCGGGTCGTGTGCATCATCGCTGTGCTAAACTAACCGACCCGCGCGCTGTCCAGAGGCGGGGTTCGAGCCATGATCGAGATCCAGATCCATCCCAGCGACATCCGCCGGCGCGTACGGTACTTTTTCTTCGATCGCCGACGCGTGGTGATCGGAATCGTCGCGCTGTCGATTCTGCTGTCTGGGCTCATCGTCTCGATGGCGGCCGCTCCTACGGTCATCCGCCGCGCCTACAAGACCAACTTCCTTTTCGATCAGCGCGAAGAGCGCGACATCCAGCGGGAGCGTTTGCGCGAGAACGTGGTGCAGATGAGCTCCATCGAGCGGACGCTGGAAGAGCAGCGCATCCGCGTCGAAAAGCTCATCACCGTCTACGGCCTCGATCGCACACTCGGGCAGGGCGGTTTTTCCACGCCCACGCGTGCAAGTGCGGACGACGCACCGCTCGACGATGCCCGGCGCCGCGAGGCGTCGCTCATGAACGCCATGCGCCGGCTGCAACTGCAGATCGAGCTGCTCGCGCAATACGAAGCGGCGAATGCGGAGATCGTGCGACACACTCCGTCCATCTTGCCGGTGCCGCCGGATCAATTCGTACTGACCTCCCCGTTCGGCAATCGCGTTTCGCCGTTCACGCGCGCCAGCGATTTTCACAAAGGACTCGATCTCTCCGCTCCGACCGGCACGCCGATCTACGCCACAGCCGACGGCGTCATCACCTTCGCCGGCCGTTATCCGATCCGCCAGAGCGTGGCCTGGTGGCGTTTCGGCAACGTCGTCACGATCAAGCACGCCGACCGCTTCATCACCATCTACGGTCATTGCGACAGTGTGAATGTGCGCGCCGGGCAGTTGGTCAAGCAGGGCGACCGGATCGCCACGGTTGGCTCCACTGGCTGGAGCACGAACTCGCACCTGCACTATGAAGTGCGCAGCGATCTCGAACAGCCCGGCACGTTCACGCCGGTCGATCCGCGCATCTATATCCTCAATCATCAGTGGAGCAACGAGGCCGTGCTGCTCATGCGAGCGCGCACGACCAAGGAATACAAGAATTTCGATCCGTTGCCTTCGGCCTTTGTCGGCTATGCCAGTGGGAGTGTGAAGAGGAGGGGTTGATGAGCGCAGCCACCGATCAGGCGAATTTCCCTACAATGATCATTCCTCGGGGGACCGAGATCCGAGTCAACACGAGCGGACAACTTTCCATCAAGACCCCCGGCAATCTCGTCATCCAGAACTCCGGCGTCTACTCCGAGATCGAGTCGACCAACGGATCGATCCGCATCGAGGAGAACGTGACGGTGGAGGCGGTCAGCATCCGCGCCGGCCAGGCCTGTTTCATCCAGGGCACGCTCACGGCCTGGAAGGTTCACGCGAAGCGGATCGCTCTCGAGGACCGCGCCCGGGCCTTCATCATGCTCCAGGAATCGGAGCATCTCGAGCTCGCCAAGTCGGCCCGTCTGGTCGGCAACTTCGCGAACGAGAAAGAGCTCTTCTTCATGATGGGCAAGTTCAGCCCGCAGTTGAAGGAGCTCCCCGGCGCCGTGGACATGAGCGGCACCGCACCGCGCGAGCTCAGCGATCGGACGACGATGGATCGCCCCAACACGATGAAGATTCCGGCCATGACGGTTACGCCGCAACCGGCCGGCGCCGAGGATGATCTGCGCGCCGCGCAGTCCCTGCTCGAGCGCGAGTTGGCCCGCACCGATCTCACGCCACCGGAGACCGAAGCACTGCGCGAAGTGCTTTTCGGCCTGCGCGAGCGAAACATGCAGCGCGTCGGCAACATCTGGCGCGATGCCTTCGCCGAAGTGCGCACGCCGGACGATGCACTGCGGCAGGCGCAGGCGCATCTCGAGAGCTACTTCGGCGTGAAACAGTAGGCCGTTCAGTAGGCAGGTTGCAGTAGGCAGGAGCAGAAGCAAGACACCGTGGGCGGGATGGGCTCTCCTGCCCACTGCCTACTGCCTACTGCGAACTGGCGGCGTTCAGCCGCTGCGCGGCCATGCCGGGATCGACGATCTCGACGAACGTTCCCGTCCCGAGCTCGAAGCCGCCGAATGCCGTGAGCCGCGGGAAGAGCTCGACGTAACAGTGAGCCGTGTTGCGGCGCGGGAAGTTCATGAACATCCAATTGTAAGAGTCGCCGAGCGTGAGCATCGCCGCCGCCGCCGACCGCAGCAACGCGGCTAGTTCCGCGATCTCGTGCGCTTCGAACTGAGACATCTCGGCGATGTGCCGCTTCGGAACGATCCACTGCTGGTACGGCATGCACGACGCCGCGGGCGCGAGCCAGGTGAACGCCGATGTCTCGCGGATCACGTGCGCTTCGAGTGTTTCGCAAAGCGGGCAGCGCGCCGCGTTTGCGAACGCCTTGCCTTCGCGCTCGACACGCGGAGGCACAAACGGCAACGGCATGACCTGCGAGTGAATGTGCGGGATCGACGTTCCTGCTCCAGCTCCTTCATTCTTGAACAGCGACACGTGCGCTGCATCAGCATGCGCGCGATAGCGATCGACGTACACGCGCACCGCGTCCTCACCATGTGCGATTCGATCGAACGTAGCGTCGTGCTCCGGCGATTCGACGATGACCTCGGCGTTTTCCACCGACGGATACTTGTTCCTGAACACGCGCACGCGCCATGGATCGCCGTGGGAAGCGATCGTCGGAGGAGTATCGGATTCGTGACCGGGGCAGAACGGACAACGGTCCGTGCCTCCGCCGCCACCGAACGCATTGGGCCGCGAACTGCGCTCCGGAGCAAAGACGATGGGGTCGCCGGTAATCGGGTGAGCACGAAACGTCACGGCTGCATCATCGCTCAGGTGTGGATTGGTGTCAGCCGCGCGGTCAGCCGATCGAAGTCCCCAAGCGACAGCGTTTCCGCGCGCGCATCAAGATCGATTTCCGCGCCTTGCATGGCCTCGAGTACCTGTTCGCGTGTCCGCTCTTTCCAGCCGGTCAAGTTGTTGACCAATTTCTTGCGGCGCATCCGGAAGGAGGCGCTGACGAGGTCGAGCACCTGTTCACGGGGCGAGCTGAGGCCGGGGTCGCGCGGATCGAGCACGACCACCGCGCTCCGCACTTTGGGAGGCGGATGGAAGGATCGCGGTTCGAGCGTCATGAGTTGCCGCGCGGACGCGTACGCCTGCACGTAGAGAGTCAGGTAACCGTACGGATCGCTTCCCGGTTTCGCCGACACGCGATCGGCCACTTCTTTCTGCAGCATGAACACGGCGCGGCGGCAATGTGGGTCGGCGATGACGCGGCGGAGGATCGGCGTGCCCACGTTGTAGGGGAGGTTGCCGATCGCGCGATAGGCCGTGTCCGGCAGCGGTGCGTCGACGGCATCTTCGTTTCTGAGCTCGAGCCTGTCACCGAACTTCGCTCGCAGCCTTGCGCCGAGATCGGGATCGATCTCGATGGCCACGATCCGGTTCGGCAGTTCGAGGAGTTTCGCGGTCAGCACACCCTCGCCGGGACCGATCTCGACCACGACATCGCCCGGCTCCGGCTCGACCGCGGCCACGATCTTCTCCACCGCGCCCCGATTGCGCAGGAAGTTCTGGCCCCACTTTTTCTTCGGTCTCACATTCCCGATACTCTCACGCGCCTGGCGAAAACCAGGAGTCTCAAAGACTCAAAGTCGCAAAGTCTCAAAGGTTGTGTCTGCCGCGCTCTTTGAGACTTTGCGACTTTGCGACTTTGAGACTCTCTATCCGTGGGCGGGCCGGATAAACTGCCATCGATGACTGAAGCCTCAACGACCCAGGCAAACGAGACCGCGCATCAGACCATCGCCCGGCTTCGCAAGGAAGTCGGCCGTGCCGTGATCGGTCAGGAGGCGGTGTTGAACCGGCTCCTGATCGCGTTGCTGATCCGAGGACACGTGCTCATCGAAGGGCTCCCCGGACTGGCCAAGACGCTCTTGGTGAAGACGCTGGCCGGCGCGATCGATGCGTCGTTCAAGCGCATCCAGTTCACGCCCGATCTGCTTCCTGCTGACATCACCGGCACGCAGATCTTCGACCCGGCCGGGCGCACCTTCAATCCGCGGCTCGGGCCGATCTTCGCGAATCTGGTGCTGGCGGACGAGATCAACCGCGCGCCGGCAAAAGTGCAGAGCGCGCTGCTCGAGGCCATGCAGGAACGGCAGGTGACGATCGGCGACACGACCTACCCGCTGCCGGATCCGTTCGTCGTCATCGCCACGCAGAATCCGATCGAGCATGAAGGAACGTACGCACTGCCCGAGGCGCAGGTCGATCGGTTCGTGATGAAACTGCGCGTCGACTATCCGCGTGCCGAGGAAGAACTGCGGATGCTCGCGCTCTACCTCGATCCGATGCGCGAGCCCGTTGCGGTGCAGCGCATCGTCGGCATCGACGAGATCCGCGCCATCGGCCATCTCGCCGCGCGCGTGCATGCCGACGAGCGCATCGGCCGCTACATCGTGCAGCTCGTCACGGCCACGCGCAAGCCTGCCGACTTCCGCATGCCCGGGCTCGTCTCGCAGATCTCCTTCGGCGTCTCGCCGCGCGCCACGCTCGCGCTCGCGCACGTCGCGAAGGCGCACGCCTTCATCGAAGGCCGCGAGTACGTCGTGCCGGAAGACGTGAAAGCAGTCGCTCACGACGTGCTCCGCCACCGGCTCGTGCTCAGCTACGAAGCCGCGGCGGAACAGGTGACGAGCGACCGGATCATCGATCAGGTGCTGGCGAGCGTGCCGGTCCCATGAGGTCCTACCTGGCAGTCGCAAAGTCTCAAAGTCGCAAAGTCTCAAAGGAAAGGCGGCAAGAAGCGAAGCTCTTTGAGACTTTGAGACTTTGAGACTTTGCGACTCCCCACACCCCCATGCCCTTCTTCAAACGCAACCCCGCCCCCGACCTCCGCGCGCCCATCGCGCGACGGGTGCGCGATCTCGAGCTGCTGTCCTCGCGGATGATTCGTGCGGGGTTCGCAGGCGATTACCACTCGGCGTTTCATGGGCAGGGGATCGAGTTCGCGCAGGTGCGCGAGTACATTCCGGGCGACGACATCCGCACCATCGACTGGAACGTGACGGCGCGGAGCGGCGTGCCGCACGTGAAGCAGTTCGTCGAAGAGCGTGACCTCACGGTGATGATCGCTGTCGATGTGTCGGGCTCGATGCGTTTCGGTTCCGTCGATTGGCGCAAGTGCGACATCGCGGCGGAGCTGGCCTCTGTATTCGCATTCTCCGCGGTCGAGAATTCCGATCGGGCCGGACTGCTGCTCTTTGCGGAAGGCGCGCAGATGTACATTCCGCCGCGACGCGGCCGCGCGCATGCGCAGGTTCTCGTACGCGCGGCCGTCGATGCGGCCATGCGCGGTCCGCTGACGCGAATCGGCGGTGAGGCAAATCTCGAGCATGCGGCGTGCTTTCTGGAGCGTGTGGCGGTGAAGCGTTCCGTCGTGCTCGTGCTGTCGGATTTTCTCGATCTGCATTTCGAGCGGCCGCTCAACCGGCTGAATCGCAAGCACGACGTGATCGCGCTGCCGATCATCGATCCGCGCGAAGAGCGATTCCCCGATCAGGGTCTGGCGCGGCTCGTTGATCTCGAGACGGCGGAAGCGCGTCTCGTCGATCTCGGTCGCTCCGATGTGGCCCGTCGTGCCGCGCAGCGACGCATCCAGCTCGAGCGGAGATTTCGCGCGGCCGGGATCGATCATCTCGCGATTTCGACGGCCATCCCGTACGACCGCGAGCTACTGCGTTTCTTCAAGCAGCGCGCGGCTTCGCGCCGCGTCAGGAGGCTGGAGGGTTGAACGTCCTGGCGTTCGTGCTCGCGGCGGTCACGGCCACGATTCAGCCTTCCGCGCCGAAGGTCGGTGATCTGATCACGATCGAGTTTGCGGCGCCGGTCGTGCTCGACGCATCGCCGGATTTCGAAGTCGTTTCGCGCGCGGGCAATCGCGTCGTGGTGCGCACGTTCACGCCGAAACCATTCGTGATGAGCGGCGCGGTGGGAGGCACCCGCTTCGCGAATCTGAAAGTGCCGGTGGCGTCCGTGCTCGCGCCGAACGATTCGATGAATCCCGCGCCGCTCGCACCGCCGCTGAAGGTGCCCTATCCGCGCGCGCCGTTCATCGCCATCGCCATTGCCGCGCTGGCGGTGATGGCGATCTGGGCGGCGGTGTGGTGGCGCGCGCGCCACGCGGCGCAGGCGCCAGTCCCGTCACCGGCTGTCTCACCCGAGGAACGATTTCGCGATGCTGTTCTCGCGCTGCGCCGCAACCGCGAGCATCCGCGCCGCTGGGCCGCCCTCGCCGACGAGACCCGTGCATTTCTCGCCGCCACGCGTCACCTCGGCAAGGAGCTCACCACGACCGAGCTCGTGCCGCGCCTCTCCGGCCACGACCGCATCGCCGAGGACATCCTTCGCCACGGCGATGTCGAGAAATTCGCACCGCGCGGAACACCGATGGCGGAGTTCGAGGAAGTTGCGCAACGTGCGCTGATTCTGGCGGAGGCGCGCACGTGATGAGGCAGACAAACCAGTCCCCTCTCCCCGCGACGAGCGGGGAGAGGGTTAGGGTGAGGGGCGGCTCTCGCGCGGATCATCTTCACGCAACGAGAATCGTCCCGAGAATGACCCCTCACCCTAACCCTCTCCCCACCGCGATGAACCTGCGGCGGGGAGAGGGGACTGGTCTCCCCATTGCGGTGAGGCTGCGGCGGGGAGAGGGGACTGGTCTCCCCATTGCGGTGAGGCTGCGGCGGGGAGAGGGGACTGGTTCGCCATGACCCGCTTCGCCGATCCGCTGTGGTTCGCGCTCGCGGTGCTCGTCATCGCGCGCGTCGCTTTGCTGTGGCGCGATCGGCGTGAGCG
>JALYJW010000032.1 GCA_030775085.1 Acidobacteriota bacterium
ACTGCCGACCGCCGACTGATTCATGATGGAAATCAAGATCTGCTGCATCAGTTCGCACGACGAGGCTCGTATCGCTGTCGAGGCCGGCGCGAACATCCTCGGCCTGGTGTCGGCGATGCCGAGTGGTCCCGGGGTGATCGAGGAAGAGCTGATCGCATCGATCGCGGCGTCTGTCGATGCACAGACCTTTCTGCTCACGTCGTTGTGCGATCCCGAGGCGATCATCGCGCAGCATCGCCGCTGCGGTACGACCGCGATTCAACTCTGCGATGCATTGCCGCAGGGAAGTTACGCGCGTTTGCGCGAAGCGCTGCCGCGGATCCGGCTCGTGCAGGTCATCCACGTCACCGGCGATGCGTCCTACGACGAAGCGATGACCGTTGCGCGCGAGGTCGATGCGTTGCTGCTCGATTCGGGCAACCCGGCCTTGCGGATCAAGGAGCTCGGCGGCACAGGGCGCGTTCACGATTGGAGCATCAGCAGCCGCATCTGCGCCGATGCCGGTGTCCCGGTCTTTCTCGCCGGCGGCCTTCGCCCCGAGAACGTTGCGGAAGCGCTCGCCATCACCGGCGCGACAGGCGTCGACATTTGCAGCGGCGTGCGCACGGACGGACGGCTCGATCGGGAGAAGTTGACGCGCTTCGCCGGCGCGGTACGTCAGGCGCAGAGTCGCTGACGGTCTGGCCGAATTCGTGCTTTGGCGATGCCCTGCATGCCGCAGGGAAATGTCCTGATCGTGGAGGATGATGACTCGGTCCGTCATCTCCTCATCGAATATCTGAAACAGACCTCGACGCTGCATGTCGACAGCGCACGCGACGGTGCGGACGCGCTGCATCACGTCCACGTGCGGAGCTACGACGTGATCATCCTCGACGTGATGATGCCGCACATGACCGGCATCGATTTCCTCGACTCGCTGCAGGTGCTCTCCGCCGATCGCACCGTCAAGACCCTGCACCGCCGGCCCGCCGTCATCGTCATCACCAGCGCCACGGCCGAACAGATTCCGAACGAGCTGGTCGAAGAGCGATCCCCCGGCATCGTCCGCGTCGTCCTGCGCAAGCCGCTGGAGATGAATCATCTGCAATCGTGGCTGGATCGGTTGCTGGCATAGGGAACTGTGAGCGGGGTGGACTTGGTGGACGTAGTGGACTGAGTGGACTTGGTGGACAACTCACGTCCACAAAGTCCACTTCGTCCACTAAGTCCACAAAGTCCACTTGTCCACAAACTCCACCTCCCGTGAGCTAGCATGGCCGCCCAATGACGGGGCAGCGTTTCCTCACCATCCATGGCCATTTCTATCAGCCGCCGCGCGAGAATCCGTGGCTCGAGGCGGTGGAGACGCAGGACGGGGCGTTTCCGTGGCATGACTGGAACGCGCGGATCACCGCCGAGTGCTATGAGCCGAACGCCACGGCGCGTGTGCTCGACGCGAAAGAGCGCATCCTGCGCATCGCCAACAACTACGCGACCATCAACTTCAACTTCGGACCGACGCTGCTGAGCTGGCTCGAAACGTCCGCGCCCGAAACTTACGCGGCCATCCTGGAGGCCGATCGCATTTCACGCGATCGCTACTCCGGCCACGGCTGCGCCATCGCGCAGGCGTACAACCACATCATCCTGCCGCTGGCGAATGATCGCGACAAGGCCACGCAGGTCCACTGGGGAGTCCGCGACTTCGAGCATCGCTTCGGCCACAAGCCGGAAGGGATGTGGCTGCCGGAGACGGCGGCCGATGTGGCGTCGCTGGAAGCGCTGGCCGCGGCAGGCATTGCCTTCACGATCCTCGAGCCGCATCAGGCCGCACGCTGGCGAATCATCGGCCATGACGAATGGCATCAGGTTCGTGGCGCGATCGATCCGACCATGCCGTACCTCTGCCGCCTCCCTTCGGGCCGCAGCATCGCCATCTTTTTCTACGACGGACCGATCTCGCGCGCCGTCGCCTTCGAGCATCTTCTGGCCCGCGGAGAAAATCTCGCTCATCGATTGCTGGGCGCGTTCAGTGACACGCGCAAGCATCCGCAGCTCGTCCACATCGCCACGGACGGCGAGACCTACGGTCACCACCACCGCTTCGGTGAGATGGCGCTCGCGTACGCACTGCAGATCATCGGCGGCGGAAGTTCCGTGGAGACGCGGACGGCGAAACTGACGAACTACGGAGAACATCTGAGCACTCATCCGCCGACGCACGAAGTGCAGATCGCGGAGCGCACGTCATGGAGCTGCTCGCACGGCGTGGAGCGCTGGCGCAGCGACTGCGGCTGCAACACCGGCGCGAGTCATGGCTGGAATCAGCAGTGGCGCACTCCCCTGCGCGAAGCGCTCAACTGGCTGCGCGATGAAGCCGACACCATCTTCGCCAGCCACGGCTCGCAGTTGCTGCACGATCCCTGGCGGGCACGCGAGGATTACATCGAAGTGATCCTCGACCGCTCCGATGAGTCGGTCCATCGCTTCCTGGCGCGGCACGCGGACGAGGATGCGAATGTGGTCTCCGTCCTCGAGCTGATGGAGATGCAGCGCAACGCCATGCTCATGTTCACGAGCTGCGGCTGGTTTTTCAGCGACATCTCCGGCATCGAGACCGTGCAGGTGCTTCACTACGCGGGGCGTGTCGTGCAGCTTGCGGAACGGATCGCCGGCGGCTCACTCGAAGCGGAGCTCTCGCGCCGTCTCCAACCCGCGCGCAGCAATGTTCCCGGCCGCGGCAACGGTCGCGAGATCTACGAGCGCGAAGTCATCCCGGCCACGCTCGATCTCTCACGTGTGGCCGCGCATTACGCCGTGCTGTCGCTGTTCGACACGTTCGATGACAATGCGCGTATCTATTGCTACGAGGTGGTGCGCCGCGATCTGGAGATTCACAAGGCCGGCCGCGCCCGTCTGGCCATCGGCTCGATCGAGGTGCGCTCGATCATCACGCGCGAGTCGGCGTCGTTCGAGCTGGCCGCACTGCACCTCGGCGAGACGGAGCTGACCGGCGGCGTCCGCACTCCACGGAGCGATTACGACGATGTACGCCGCGCGCTGATCGAGGCCATGGAGCCGGGCGGGATCTCCAGCGTGATCCGCCTTCTCGATGCGCACTTCGGCGAGACGCCGATCTCCATTCGCTCGCTCTTCCGCGATGAGCTGCGGCGCGTCATGCACGAGCTGATCGCAGCCACGCTGGGCGAGGCCGAGTCGGCGTTCCGCCAACTGCACGAGCGTTACGATCCGCTCATGCGCTTCCATCACAGCCTCGGCATCCCGCTGCCGCAGGTGCTGCGCACGGCCGCCGAGTTCGATCTCAATCAGCAGGTCCGCCGTCTGCTCGAGAAAGACCTCGCACCCGCCGAGATCGAAGCACTCCTGCGCGAAGCCCGCGAACAAAGCGTGACGCTCGATCAAACGACGCTCATGGCCTTCACCAACGCCATCGAGCGCGCCTCCGAACGCTTCCGCGAGCGGCCCGAAGATCCTGACCGCCTCGAAGACTTCGACGCCATCGTCACGCTCGTCCGCGACGCGAAACTGACCATCGACCTGCGCCGCGCGCAGAACCGCTACTACCGCTTGCGCGCCACCGTCCGCCCCGCCATCGAAGCCTCGGCGACGATCAGTCCCGCATCGCGGGAATGGCTGGAGCTCTTCGACAAGCTCGGCGAGAAACTCTCCATCGCCGCGGCCTGAGTTTCCGGCCAGCCGGAAAAAACTCCGTTGCAGTTTGTTCGTGTATCCGTAACGCCCATCCTCCGTCTGTACGTCTATATTTACTGGCGTTCCAACAGACGCTCCAAAGACGTACGAGAGCAGGGCGGTGTAACCATTGGATGGTTTGCGCGGGAGTCTCGTTCCAGGTCATGGCTCTGGCAAGGGCTCGGAGTCGCCTGCGGCTGAGTCGTCTCAGCCGGAAGGATGTACGCGGGCGGTGTTCCGCATCGAGTCGTCGCTCGACGCGGAACGGATCGCCCAAATCCGCGAGCATGAGCGCGCCGTGCTCGTCTTCGGACGCGGCACATCGGCCGAGGAGTTGCGAGCCGTTCTCGATCGCGTCATGCAGGAGGCGCCGCGCACGGTCTGCGCGAGTATCGCCATCGCCGATGAGGATCGGCTGGCGGATTTCCAGGAGCTCATCGACGCGGACCGTCTTTTCTATCTCTCGCGCGGCGAATTGCCGGCGCGCGATCTCGCGGCGCTGATCGACAAGGCGCTGTCCCCTCAGAGGGCTGACGTTTCGCTCGATCGTTTCCTCGGCGCGAGCGATCTGCGCCGCATGGCTCTCGCGCAGAACGTCACAGATCTCGCCGAAGCGCTGCGCTCCGCCGCGAGCCATGCCGTCGATGCGCAGCGCACCCGCTGCGTGCTCTTCGACAGCGAGCGTCAGGCGTTGTGGGTGCCGGGCGAATCAGCCGACGGCGAAAGCGCCGCGGTCGGTCTGGTGAGCTTCATCCTGCGCAGCGGCGTCACGGTGTGCCTGCCGCGGCTCGGCGGAGATCCCCGTTTCGATCCCGATCTCGACAATCCGCACGGCGAGCCCACCGATCGTTTTCTCGGCGTTCCGATCCGTGCAAGCCGTGGGGCGGTGACGGCCGTGCTGGTCGCGCTGCGAACCGCAAACGAACGCGCCTTCGAGCCGCTGGAGATCGCGGCGATGGAAGCGATCGCCGCGCACGCCAGTCCCTACGTCGCGGCATGGCTCCTCGACGCCGAGGAGACGGAGGGACCGTACAGACACCGCGCGCTGCGCGAATTGGAACAGCCGGCGACGAGTGCGCCGGAGCCGCTGCGGCTCGATCCTGCGTGGACGAAACGCGCGACGTGGCTGGCGATGGCAACGTTCGCAGCGGTGCTGTTCGCGCTCGCGTTCGTGCGCGTGCGGCACTACGAGACGGCCAACGCATTCGTGCGCGGCGACGGCGCCGTCGTCGCGACATTCGCGCTGGACGCACGCATCCAGCCCGGAATGGAATTGCGCTTCAACAACCAGCCGCTCCGCATCGAATCCGCCGAGAAGCGCGGCGCGCAGACGATCGTCATCACCACGAAGCTGCCGCGCGGCCAAACCGGGACACGCGGCAAAGCGGAGATGCACCTCGGATCGGAACGACTCCTCTTCGCGCTCGCGCCATCGCTGAAGGAGGCGCTCGATGAGTAAGCGCATTCCGTTCGTCGCGCAGACCGCCGCCGCGGATTGCGGCGCCGCGTGCCTGGCAATGACGCTGGCGATGCACGGCAAGCGCGTGCCGCTCGAAGACGTGCGCCAGGTGACGGGCCTCTCTCGTCACGGCGTCGACGCGCAACGCCTGCTCTCCGCCGCGGAGCACTTTGGCCTGCGCGGACGCGGCGTGCAGGTGCGCACACCGGACGATCTCGCCTATCTCGATCCCGGCAGCATCCTGCATTGGGAGTTCCGCCACTTCGTCGTGCTCGAGCGCGCGGAGAAAAAAGGCGCCTGGGTTCTCGATCCCGGGAAAGGCCGGATCTTCGCGACGCGCGCGCAGCTCGATCGCGCACTCACGGGCGTCGCGCTGATCGTCGAGCCTGGCCCGGAATTCGAACCGGGCGGCGACGATCAACGTCCATCGCTCATCGCCCGTTACCTCAAGCGCGTCCTGCGACACGACGCCGCGCTGGTGCGCATCGTCCTGCTCTCGGTTCTGCTGCAGCTCTTCGCGCTCGCGCTTCCCCTGTTGACCGGAGTGCTGATCGACCGCGTGCTTCCGCGCGGCGACCATCGGCTCTACTGGATTCTCGCGGCGGGCGCGGCGACGGTGATTGGTTTCTCGGCGCTGGCGACCTTCATCCGCGCACACATCCTGCTCGGGCTACGCACTCGTCTCGACGCGCAACTGACGACCGATTTTCTCCAGCACCTCGTCCAGTTGCCGTTCTCGTTTTTCCAGCAGCGCTCGACGGGCGATCTGCTGATGCGCGCCAACAGCAACGCCACCATCCGCGAGACGCTCACTACGTCCGTGCTCTCCGGCGCGCTCGACGGACTGATGGTCGTGCTCTACCTCGTGCTGCTGCTCATCGCCGACGTACGCCTCGGCGCGGTCGTGGCGGTGCTGGCCGTGCTGCGAGCGGCCATTCTCGCCGGAGCGTTGCGACGCCGCCAACGCCTCACCGCCGAATCGCTGCAGGCGCAGGCGGCGGCGCAGAGCTACGAGGTGCAGATGCTGGCCGGCATCGAGGCGCTGAAAGCGTGCGGCGCGGAGCGGCGTGCGGTCGACTCGTGGTCGCACCTGTTCGTACGGCAGCTCAACGTCTCGCTCGCGCGCGGTCGTCTGGACGCGCTCGTCGGCGCGCTGCTCGACGGACTGGCAGTGGCCTCGCCGGTCATCGTGTTGCTGTACGGCGCCACGCGCGTGATGTCAGGTGATCTCACCCTCGGCACGATGCTCGCGCTGGCCGCGCTCTCCGCCGGATTCCTGGCGCCGCTTTCCGCGCTGGTGGGCAACGCGGCGCAGTTTCAGTTGCTGGGCAGCTACATGGAACGTCTCGAAGATGTCTTCGCCACGCCGGTCGAGCCGCAGGGACGCGATCTGCCGGAGCCCGCGTCGTTCGCGGGGCGCATCACGTGCGAGGACGTCTCGTTCCGCTACGGAATGCTCGTCCCCCCCGCGCTCGCGGATGCTTCGTTCGACGTCGCACCGGGCTTGCTGATCGCCATCGTCGGTCCGTCGGGCTCCGGCAAGTCGACGCTGACCGGACTGCTCGCCGGTCTGCTCACGCCGGAATCCGGAAGGGTGCTCTACGACGGCCGTGCTCTCGTTCAATATCCGCGCGAGTGGCTGCGCTCGCAGATCGCTTACGTGCCGCAACATTCGTATCTCTTCGGCACGAGCATCCGCGCGAATATCGCCCTACAAGACCCCAACCTGCCGTTCGAGCGAATCGTGGAAGCGGCGAAGCTCGCCGAGATCCACGACGAGATCACCGCCATGCCGATGGGCTACGAAACGGTCCTCGCCGATTCGGGATCGTCGGTGTCCGGCGGACAACGGCAGCGCATCGCGCTCGCACGTGCGCTGGTCGGTCGTCCGAAAGTGCTCATCCTCGACGAAGCCACGAGCGCACTCGACGCGATCACGGAGCAGAAGATCCAGCGCAATCTCCGCGGTCTGCGCGCCACGCGCATCGTGGCCGCGCATCGACTGAGCACGGTCCGCGACGCGGACCTCATCCTGGTCCTCGATCAGGGCCACACCGTCGAATCGGGCACGCACGCCGAGCTCGTGCTCCGCGACGGTCTCTATCGCCAACTTGTCGCCGCGCAACTCGAGAGCGCGGCTGAAGCGACCCCCGTAAACCCGCGCGCAGCCCACGCCCAGATTGGGGTCGAGGCCAGGCTTGCACGCATAACCGCGATCCAAGGAGACATCTCATGAAGAAGCAGATCACCACCAAGCTCACGCTCAGCAAAGAAACGCTGCGGAACCTCTCCGAGCGCGACC
The DNA here is from genome assembly GCA_030775085.1 of Acidobacteriota bacterium. Classification (GTDB taxonomy): domain Bacteria; phylum Acidobacteriota; class Thermoanaerobaculia; order Gp7-AA8; family Gp7-AA8; genus QHVT01. Next base: position 7,455 of record JALYJW010000032.1, read on the forward strand.
TGAGCACCGTGGTCGGCGGCCACACGGCGACCTGTCAGGAGACCGGTGCTTCCTACTGCGAAGACTGTCCGACGGACAGTTGCATCACGGGCGGAAGCTGCCTGACGGCCACCAACGGCCATCACTGCTGTTAAGCGCTGCCACAAGGACGGCCGGGTGCGCGCGCGCCCGGCCCGTTTTCCACGGAAAGAGGGACCAGACCATGTGGCAACCGATCGCCAGCGCGGAGACGACCCGCGAATGCTGGAAGACCATCGCCGAGATCGAGCGCTCGCTCATCGAAGATCTTCCGCAGCCCTCTCCCGACGGGCGGCTGCCGAGTCCGGGCATCACCGGAGGCGACGCCGGAATCGCACTGTTTCTCTCGTATCTTCACGCCGCGGGCGGAAGCGAGCGCGCCGCGGATTCCGCGCTCGAAGCGCTCGGCAAGAGCATGACCGCCGTATCCGAGCGCGATCTGTTGCCGGCGCTTTCCACTGGATTCTTGGGCATCGGCTGGGTGGTCATGCATCTCACGCGCGAGCTCTTCGAAGGCGACGCGGATCTCGCCACCGATCTCGATGACGCGCTGGGCCGGATGTTGTCGGACGCGAAGGGGAGCATTCCGTTCGAACTGCTCACCGGACTTTCGGGCTACGGAACGTATCTCGTCGAACGGCTTCCCGATCCCGGCGCCGCGGCGCTGCTCGGCCGCATCATCGATCTTCTCGACGCTTCACGCGACGCGTCCGGAGTGTGGCTCACCGATCCCACATGGTTGCCCGACTGGCAACGCGAGAACATGCCGCGCGGTTGCTACAACCTCGGCGTGGCGCACGGCATCCCGGGCGTCATCGGGCTGCTGGCCGCGGCCCGGCGCGAGGGTTTCGACGATGCGCGCATTCCGCGCCTTGCCGATGATGCGGTGCAGTGGGTCCTCCAACAGAAGAACCTGTCGATGGAAGGCTCGGTCTTTCCGGCGCACATCCCTTTGGACGGCGAGCCGCGGCCAACGCGCACGGCATGGTGCTACGGAGACCTCGGCATCGCGGCCGTGCTTCTTTCCGCCGCGAAGAGCTTCGATCGCGCGGACTGGCAGGAGGAAGCGCTCGCGATCGCACGGATCGCCGCGCGACGGACTCTCGAGGAGACGAAGGCCAACGATGTGGGCCTCTGCCACGGCGCAACCGGAATCGCGCATCTCTTCAATCGCATCTACCAGGCCACCGGTGACGAGGAGATCCGCGACTCCGCGTTGACGTGGTACCAGACCGCGCTGGACATGCGGCGGCCCGGCCAGGGAATCGCCGGATACCTCAGTTGGATCGTCGATCCGCCCGGGCCGGGCGTCTGGAAAGCGGAGCGTGGATTTCTGAGCGGCGCCGCCGGCACCGGCCTCGCGCTTCTCGCCGCGGTGACGAATATCGAGCCGGTGTGGGATCGCGTGCTGCTCGTGGCGGTTCCGCCGCGCAACGGAGTGAGCGCGCAATGAAAGACTTCATCCCATCCGGCCTCGTCGTAATGCGCACGCCGCTGCTCCCGATGGAGGAGCTCGAGGCGTGGAGCAAGGAGTTGCATTCGCCGAACGCCGAAGATTCGACGCTCGACGCCGCGCTCGCGCACGATCGGGCGTTGCTGCGCGCGCGGCTGCAAGCGGTCGTCGAACGCCCCGAGATCGCGGAGGCGATCTTTCTCGCATCGCCCGATCTCGCGGACAGCATCGAACAGTGGCGGCGCGAGCCCGAATCGAAGAAAGGGAAACGCACCGAGCAAGGGCTCTTGCGCTATTTCCTGCGCATGGTCTCGCGGCCCACGCCGTTCGGACTCTTCTCCGGCTGCACCGCCGGACGCGTCGGCGAGCACACACGGATCGCGCTCACGGAGCGCGGCGCATATCAGCGTCACAGCCGCCTCGACATGGATTATCTGTTCGCGCTCTGCGAGCACCTCGCGCGCGATCCGGATGTCCGCGCCGAGTTGCTGTTCCGTCCCAACTCGAGTCTCTACGAAGCGGCGGGACGTCTGCGCTGCGCGGAGTCGCGCGTACACGGACGGCTGCGCACGTATCACCTCGTCGCATTCGATGCCTTCGACGCGCTGCGCGAGACACTGCAGCGCGCCGCGAACGGAGCGCGTCTGCACGATCTCGCAACGGCGTTAGTGGCCAGCGATCCCGATGGCGAAATCACGCTCGACGATGCGCAGGCGTTCCTGCACGATCTCGTCGACAATCAGCTTCTCGTTCCCGATCTCGAGCTTCCGGTCACGGGCGGAGAAAGCACGGCCGGCCTGCTCCGGCAACTCGAACCGCTGCGCGCCTCCGGCGATGCGCGCACGCGCTTGACGCAGGCAGAGCGCGCGCTTGCCGCCATCGACGCGATGCACATTGGCTCATCTCCCGATCTCTATCGCGATCTCGCACGCGAGCTGGAGCCCCTCGGCGTCCCGGTGGAGTTGTCGCGGTTGTTCCAGGTCGATCTGATGAAGCCCGCCAGCGAGCTCGTGATCGGCGAATCGGTCATCGCCGGGATTCTGCGCGGCGTCGAAGTCCTCCATCGCGTTTCCCGTCCGCGTGTCGAGCGTGCGCTCGATGGATTCCGCAGCGCGTTCGTGGACCGTTACGGCTCCGATCGCGAGGTGCCGCTGTTCGAAGTGCTCGACGAAGAAAACGGCATCGGCTTCGACCGTTCCGGCAACGCCGGCGCCGAAGCGTCGCCGCTCTTGTCCGGCCTGACGATGCAACGTCGCGGCGATCGGATGCGCCTCGGATGGGAGAACAGCGACCAGATCCTTCTGCAACTCGTCGCACGGGCGCTCGCCGAAGGACGAAGCGAGATCGCGCTGAGCGAAGAGGACGTGAAGCGGATGGAGAATCCGGAGCGCGCGCCGCTGCCGGATGCGTTCCACGCCATGGTGGTGCTCGCGGCCGCGTCGTCCGAGGCGGTGGAGCGCGGTGATTATCGCCTGCTCGTGCATGGCGGGATGGGTCCGTCGGGCGCGCGCATGCTCGGGCGCTTCTGTCATATCGACGATGCGATTCGCGAAGGCGTCGCGAAACACGTCGCGGCGGAGGAAGCGCTTCGTCCCGGTGCGGTCTTCGCGGAGATCGTCCATCTGCCGGCCGGACGGCTCGGCAACATCCTCGCGCGTCCCGTGCTGCGCGAATACGAGATCCCGTTCCTCGGCCGCTCCGGCGCGCCGCGCGACCGGCAGGTTCCGATCGACGATCTCGTCGTGACGGTCTCGGGAGATCAGGTCCGCCTCCGTTCGCGCAGTCTCGATCGCGAAGTGATTCCGCGTCTCAGCACCGCGCACAACACCTCGGGCACGCTCGGCGTCTACCGCTTCCTGGCGGCGATGCAGCGCGGAGCCGGCATGCAATGGGATTGGGGCGCGCTCGAGGCCGCGCCGTTTCTGCCGCGCGTCGTCAGTGGTCGCGTCGTGTTGTCGCGCGCACGCTGGAAGGTGAACGCCGCGGAGATTCGCCCGCTCGGATCCGCCACGGGCACGGCGCGCTTTCGTCTGGCGCAGCGTCTTCGCGAGACGCATCGCATGCCGCGGTACGTCGTGCTCTCCGACGGAGACAACGAACTGCTCGTCGATTTCGAGAACGCACTGGCGCTCGATGCCGTGATCGACCTCGTGCGCAATCGCGAGGAGATCACACTCACCGAGCTCTACCCCGCGCCGGACGCGCTGTGTGCGGCAGGGCCGGAAGGCCGTTTCTTTCACGAGCTGATCGTGCCGTTCACGCGGCGGCCGGTCGCGGCACCGGTGTCTCTCAACGAACGAAAAGCGCCGTCGCTGCTGATCGCGCGCACGTTTCCTCCGGGCTCGGAGTGGTTGTACGCGAAGGTCTACACGGGGACTGCGACGGCCGACCGCGTGCTCGCCGAGGAGATCGCGCCGCTGGCGGCGGACGCGGTGGCGAGCGGCGCGGCACGCCGATGGTTCTTCATCCGCTACGCCGATCCGAACTGGCATTTACGCATTCGCTTCCACGGCGATCCGCTGATGCTGCGCGAGCGCGTGCAGCCGTTGCTCGAGACCGCCGCCCAACGCCTCGTCGATACCGGCGCCGTTTGGAAAGTGCAGTTCGACACGTACGAACGCGAGGTGGAGCGCTACGGCGGCCCCGAAGCGATCGAGCTCGCGGAAGAGATCTTCTTCCGCGACAGCGAAGCCGTGGTGTCGCTTCTCGAATCCTGCAGCGGCGACGCCGGCTCTCACCAACGTTGGCGCCTCATGCTCGCAGGCATCGACGCGCTCTACGCCGACTTCGGCTACGACCTCCCCGCGCGACTCCGCCTCGCGGAAGCGAGCCGCAACTCCTTCGCCCGCCAGTTTCAATACGATGCTCTTCGCGACCGCCTGGCCGATCGGTTCCGTCCCGAGCGCAACGGGCTCCAACGCCTCCTCGACGAAGCTGCGCAAATCCCCGCGCTCGAACGCCGCTCCGCCGCGAACGTTCCCGTGGTGCGTGAGTTACTGGCGCGGCGCAGTCGTCTGCAGTTCCCGATCGACGCCATCATCCCGAGTCTCGCGCACATGTTCGTCAACCGCCTGACCCGCTCCGCCGGACCCGAGCACGAGCTCGTGCTGTATGACTACCTCGTGCAGTTGTACCGCTCGCGAATAGCCCGAGCCGGCCGGAAGGAGAAGGCAGAGTTGGTCGAGGTGCTCGCGTAGCGCTCTCCCTCGCATCGTTTACCATGCGGCGGCGATGCATACGTCCGTCAACCCGCCTACCGATGCGCGACGCGCCGCCGGCGTTCTGCTCCATCCGACGTCGCTGCCGGGCAGCAACGGGATCGGGGAGCTCGGCGATGAGCTGATCGCGTTTCTCGATTGGGCGCAGAGCGCGGGGATGCGTTTGTGGCAGGTGCTGCCGCTGAATCCGCCGGGCTATGCCGCGTCGCCCTACGGATGCGTTTCGTCGTTCGCCGGCAATCCGCTCTTGATCTCGCCGCAGCGGCTTTTGCAGGACGGCCTGCTCGCGCCCGAAGACGTCGCCGAGGCGCCTCGCTTCTCCGATGAGCACGTGGAATTTGAGCGCGTGACCGAATACAAGTTCGCGCTGATGCAAACGTCGTGGCGCCGCTTCATCGATGGCGCGAGCGAGGAGTTGCACGCGGCGTTCGACGCGTTCGTCCACGCGCCTGAACAAAAGGAATGGCTCACCGACTACGCGCTCTACATGACGCTCAAGACGCAATCCGGCGGCGCGCCGTGGTGGCTCTGGGAGCCGTCGCTCGTCAAGCGTGATGAGCGGGCACTGGCGCGCGCGCGCCGCGAGAACGCGGCCACGATCCAATTCTGGCAGTACGTGCAGTTCCTCTTCTTCGCGCAGTGGTCGCTGGTCCGCGAAGCCGCACACGCGCGCGGCATCCGCATCATCGGCGACGTTCCGATCTATGTCGCCGACGACAGCGCCGACGTCTGGGGAAATCAGCAGCTCTTTCAACTCGGCGACGACGGAAAGCCAACCGTGGTGGCCGGCGTGCCTCCCGACTACTTCAGCGCCACAGGGCAGCGCTGGGGCAATCCGCTCTATCGATGGGATGTCATGCGCGACGAGCAGTTCCGCTGGTGGGTGGCACGTGTACGGACCAACCTGCGGCTCGCGGACGTGGTGCGGCTCGATCATTTCCGTGGCTTCGCCGCGTATTGGGAAGTCCCCGCCGAGGAGCCCACCGCCATGCACGGACGCTGGATGCCCGGACCCGGAATCGCGCTCTTCGACGCACTCCGCGAAGGTCTCGGAGATCTGCCATTGATCGCCGAAGACCTCGGCTTCATCACGCAGGACGTTCACGATCTGCGGCATGCCATCGGACTGCCCGGCATGAAGATCCTGCAGTTCGGTTTCAGCGACGGCGACGCGCATCTGCCGCACCGCTTCGATCCCGACACCGTCGTCTACACCGGTACACACGACAACGACACCGCGCGCGGCTGGTTCGATCGCGCCACCGACGATGAGCGCGAAGCCGCCCTGGCCTACCTCGGCTGCACGAACGCGGACGAAGTGCCCGCAGGACTCATTCGCGCCGCCTACACATCCGTCGCCGAAACCGCCGTCGTCCCAATCCAGGACATTCTCGGTCTTGGCAACGAAGCACGCATGAACACCCCCGGCGCCGAAACCGGCAACTGGACCTGGCGCCTCCCGGCAGGCGCACTGACCCGCGAAGACGCCGCGCGATTGCGCAAACTGGCGGTAATCACCGGCCGCGCCTGATGCCGCCCGTACAAGGGCCTGGCGAAAGCGCAGCGGAACGCCGGCGTCTCGCCGGCTGGCCCGGTGGCGTCCCGCCACCGCCGCGTGGAGGTCGCGAAGAGTGGGCAAGTACGAAATGCAGCCGGTTCCGTTACGCGCGACCGTTACGACGCGAGAGCGGGCACGCAGTCGCAACAGGCACGCGGCGGCGGCGAGACGCCGCCGGGCCAGCCGGCGAGACGCCGGCGTTCCACGGTGTCAATCAGGCTTCGAAAACGAGATTCACATCGAGCGCGAATCCGGGAAGCAGCGGTGATGTGATCTCGCCGCCGCTCTCCGTGCTGATCTCGGCTGCACGTACGAACGACACACCGCTGCGGCGATGGATCTTCACGACGTCGATGACCGGGTCGACAATCCAGTACTCGTCGACGCCAAAACGCTCATAGAGCTTGCGTTTCACCGTTTCGTCCCACTTGCGTGTGCTCTCGGAGAGGACCTCCACCACGATGTTCGGCGCGCCTTGAATGTTTTTCTCTCCGATGATCGAGAAGCGCTCGCTGAGAACGACCATCACGTCCGGCTCTAGGACCACGTCATCGGCGAGCACGACATCAAGTGGAGCGATGAACGCTTCACCCCCGCCATGTTGATCGAAGTACAACTGGAGATGCATCGCGATTTTGAAGACGATCCGTTGATGCCGCGTGATGGGCGTAGGGTTCAATACCAACTCCCCCTCGATGAGCTCGTACTGCTTCCCGTCATCGGGCAGTTCGAGGTAGTCCTCGTAAGTCAGCCGGGTCGAGGTCTGGGGTGCCATGCGGAGAGTTTACGCCCGTTCCAGGATCGCCACAGGGAAGGCTGCAAAGACTTCTCTTAGCGTCAGCCGTTCACCCTCAATGACCTCATCCGTGAAGACATTGCGCCATTGGCCGCCAATGTCGAGCGAGTGATCGGCCCAGACATCGCCGAGGGGAAGGCGAGGCGGTTGGATGATCTGCGTGGTGAGGCGCGGGACGACGATCAACGTGTCGTCGCCTCGTGTGAAGGCGATTGCGTTGGGTGTGGTGGTGGCGACGGCACGGTAGGTGCCGTGCGCGCGTGCGGCGAGGCTGCGCTGGGTGACGAAGAGTTTCACGCGGCCGTCGGTCCAACGCTTGAGCAACGTTGACGGCGACGGCAGGTCGCGGAGCAGCGCGCTGCGTTTTTCGTAATCGACAGGACGGCGGTTATCGGGATCGACGAGACTGAAATCCCATAGCTCGGTGCCTTGATAGAAATCAGGCAAGCCTGCGCTGCACACTTTCAGCACGACCTGCGCCAGGGAGTTGAGCAATCCGTGAAAGGCGATGCGTCGCTGAAAACGGCGGAATGGCGTAAGAAACGGTTCGTGCCTCAGAACGGCGGACGCGAAGTCCTGCAACGCTTGCTCGTAATCAAAATCCGGCGCGAGCCAGCTCGACCGCGTTTTCGCTTCGCGTACTGCCTTCAATAGATACACGCGCAAGCGCTCAGGCAAATCCGGCAGCTCGCTCTCGTCGAGCGGCCACATACCGATGAGCGTTTGATAGAGAAGCCATTGGTCGTTTGCGTGCGGAACGCGGCCATTGAGCAGTGGCGCATTCAACCTCGTCCAACGACGCACTTCGCGCTGCCACACCTCGGGGATCTCGGAGAGTACGTGAATCCGCGCCCGCACATCCTCGGAGCGTTTGGTGTCGTGCGACGACGTGGCGTTCATCGTGTGCGGCCAGTCGCGGGCGATGTGCTCATTGCGCGCGTGGAACTGGGCCACCGCATCGAAGGAACCGCCACGACCCGGATCGCTTCCCACTTCATTCAGCGAGATCAGGCGGTTGTAGTTGTAGAGCGCCGTGTCCTCGACTCCCTTGGCCATGATCGGACCGGTGAACTGCTGCCAACGCATCACCAGAGCCAGCCACTGCTCGCGCGCCTCGCTGATGTAAGCCGGAGGGTCGAGCAACAACACGCGCTCGACGAAATCGAAGAGGCGCGCGTCCACTGCAGTCGCCCGAATGCGTGCTTCGGCGACGGCGCAGTGGATGAACGCCCGGTCGTCGTCGCTTACACCCGTTTCGCGGATGTACGTCCGATAGACCGGCATGCAGGCCGTGACTTCCGTGAGCGCCGCGAGCAATTCCGTCGGCGCGAAATCACGCGCATTGCGATCGGCAGCGGCCAGCCGCCCGAGGGATCCGCCGAGCGCACGCATCTCGCCCTGGAAGAGTTGCTCGATGACCTGTTTCTTTCGCTCGTACACGACATCGTCATACGACGACTCGAGTCCGGTGTACACGCGATAGACATCCGCCAGCTTCTCCAGTCCCGATGGATCGAGGAACACGGCGCTCGCCGCATCGATGAAGTCGTATCCGGTCGTCCCGGCGCAAGGGAAGGACGAAGGCAGCGTCTCTCCCGCCTCGAGAATCTTCTCCACGACGACGTAAAACGGATCGCCCAGACGCAGTTGCAGCATGGCCAGGTACTTCACCGGATCGCGCAGTCCGTCGATGTGGTCGATGCGCAATCCGCTCACCACTCCCTCGGCGATGAGCTCAAAGACGAGCTGGTTGTGCATCTCGAACACTTCGGGGTTGTCGACCTGGACTCCGATGAGATCGGTGACGTCGAAGAACCGCCGGTAGTTGATGGTCTCGGCGGCGATGCGCCAGTACGCGAGCCGATAGACTTGCGCTTCGAGCAGGCGGTCGAGCTGATCGGGGTCGGCGTTGAGCTGTGCAATGACTGTTTCGAGTGCATCGCGAAATGCCGGAGACTGGTCGCGCACGCGGCTGAGCGCGTCCTTGAGAAAGCGACTGTTGGCGATGACGCTGTCGTTCTGCACGAGGTCGCGGATCTCGATCGCCGCACTCTCCTCGGCCAGTTCGCTCAATGACTGGCGCAACACGAGGTGATAGGACATCGGCGCGAGCGGCAGGCGCGTTTCGTAATACGTGAAAAAGAACCCGTCCACATCGAATCCGAGGCGAATCTCGTGCGCTTCGAGCGCGGCGCCGTAAGGCTGCCCGAGGATCGGAAGCAGCAGCTTGCCTTCGCGCCAGTCGATGTCGACGTAATGACGAAAACGCGACTCCTGACCGTTTTCGAGAAGACTCATCCACCACGCATTCTCGTGACTCACGGCCATGTGATTCGGAACGATGTCGAGCACGAGGCCCATCTCGTGACGATCGAGCTCGCCGCGCAACTCATGGAGATCATCCAGCGTCCCGAGCTCCGGATTGATCATCCCGGTATCGACGACGTCGTAACCATGCGCGCTCCCCGTGCGCGCACGCAACAGCGGCGAGGCGTAGACGTCGCTGATCCCGAGCTCATGGAGATACGGCACGATCTTCCGCGCGTCCTGCAGCGTGAACTGCGCGTTGAACTGCAGGCGATACGTCGCGACGGGCACGCGGGCCATCACGCCGCTCCGAAAACTGCAAACGAGAGCGGCGGCATCGTGATCGTTGCGCCGGCGATCGAGATGCCGGTCTCGAGGAGCGGTTGCCATGCGCCGGCGAACGGCAACGTCATCGACTGCGACGTCTCGCTGAAGTTGAAGGCGAGCAGCACCGAAGCACCGCGAAGCACGAACAACACGCCGCGCTCGTCGTCCGCGTGCGTCTGCACGACGCTGAGATCGAGATTGCGCAACGCCGGCGTATCGCGGCGCAGCGTGAGCAGCGTGCGATAGAGCTCCCACATCGCCGCATGTTCCTCGCGCTCGCTCAAAGCGTGATTGAGCTTCGACCGGCGGAACGTTTCTTCATCGTGCGGATCGGGAGGCTCGCCTTCCCAGATGAAGTCGTCGAACTCCTCGCGGCGTCCCTTGCGCACCGCCTCGATCAGATCGGCATCGGAGTGCGAGGTGAAGTACTGGAACGGCGCGGTCTCGCCGTACTCCTCTCCCATGAACAGCATCGGCACGAATGGCGCGAGCAACGTACACGCCGCTGCGAGGCGCACTTTCTCCGGCGGTAATAGTGTTGTGATGCGCTCTCCCATCAGACGGTTGCCGACCTGATCGTGGTTCTGCATCGAGATTACGAACTTCGCGCCGTCCTTCGTCTTCGGATCCAGCCCGTACTTGCGGCCGCGATACGTCGAGTGCTGGCCGGTGTAGAGATAGCCGGAGGTCAGCACGCGCGCGAGATTGCTGACCTTGGGCGGGAAGCCTTCGTAATAGCCGTCCTGCTCGCCGGTGAGCAGCGTGTGCAACGAATGATGAGAATCATCGGCCCACTGCGCATCGAACCCGAGGCCGAATGACTTCTTGGGCGTGATCACGCGCGGATCATTCAGATCGCTCTCCGCGATCGGATAGATTCTTCGCCCGAGGTCGGATGCACGCTGATGGATCGCCTCGCAGAGATCCTGCAGGAACGGCTCGGCGGAATGATCGACGATTGCGTGGACGGCGTCGATGCGTAAGCCGTCGATGTGAAACTCGTCGATCCATTGCAGCGCGTTGTGGATGAAGTACCAGCGCACGTCATCGCTGCGCGGACCGTCGAAATTCAGAGCCAGCCCCCACGGCGTCTTGTAACGGTCGGTGAAGTAGGGGGCAAACTGCGCGAGATAGTTCCCTTCCGGTCCAAGATGGTTGTAAACCACGTCGAGCAGGATGGCCAGTCCGCGCTGATGGCAGGCATCGACGAGACGCTTGAGCGCGCGCGGACCGCCGTACGATGCTTGCGCTGCATTCGGATAGGTGCCGTCATAGCCCCAATTCCGCGTGCCGGGAAACTGCGCCACCGGCAACAACTCGACCGCGGTGATCCCGAGCGTTTTCAGATCGTCGAGCTGTTCGATCGCCCCATCGAACGTCCCTTCGTCGGTGAACGTGCCGATGTGCAGCTCGTACACGACATAGTCCCCGATGGCGATACCGGTCCAACCATCGTCATGCCACTCGAAATCGCTGCCGGCGACCTCCGACGGACCATGCACTCCCTCGGGCTGAAATCGCGACGCCGGATCGGGACGATCGTGACCGTTGACGACATAGAAATACCGCGTCCCTTCGGCGCAATCTGCAACACACGAGTGATAGCCAGCCGCGTCTTTCGTCATCGACACGCGACGCTCAGCCGGCGCGACGATGTGCAGTTCGATGTGCTCGTGCCCCGGCGCCCACACCCGAAACTCGCAACGGTTGCCGTCGAGCACATGCGCGCCGAGTGCGATCCCGATGGGAGCGGGTGGATGCTGTTGCTGGCCGGCCGGCGGCGCGTCGATATCTGCGTGATCAGGCAATCAGTGATCTCCGTTTTTCGCGAGAGCCGCCCCTCACCCTAGCCCTCTCCCCTCGGCGATGAAGCCCGCCGTGGGGAGAGGGGACTTGGGGGGTGCTTCAGTCCCCTCTCCCCGCAACGACGGGGAGAGGGTTAGGGTGAGGGGCGGCTCTCGCGCTAAGTTCAGCAACCTCCGCGAAATCGTCAGCTTCAACTGCTTCGACTTCCAACAAATCCCCTGCCCCGTCCGACATCAGAAACACCGCCCCTAGCGGAGGCAGCGTGATCGTCACGGACCAGCGGCGGCCATGGAGCGGGATCGGCGCGGCGTCGAGGCCGCCCATGTTTCCCTGTCCGCTGCCGCCGTAGGTGTCGGCGTCGCTGTTGAGGATCTCGGACCAGTGGCCGCCGCGCGGGACGCCGATCTGGTAGTTGTGCAGTGGGACCGGTGTGAAGTTCATCACCGCTACCACGATCTCGTCCGGACGCGTCTTCGAGCGTCGCATCAGACTGGCCACGCTGTTCTCCGTGTCGCAGCAGTCAATCCACTCGAAGCCTTCCTGCGACATGTCCAGCTCGTGCATGGCCGGGATGTCGCGATAGGCCTTGTTGAGATCCGCCATCCAGCGGTTGATGCCGGCGTGAACGGGATTCTCGAGCAGCTCCCAATCGAGGCTGGCGTCGTGATTCCACTCGCGGATCTGTCCCAGCTCGCCGCCCATGAACAGCAGTTTCTTGCCCGGGTTCGCATACATGTGCGCGAAGAGGAGTCGGAGGTTGGCCGCGCGCCGCCACTCGTCGCCCGGCATCTTGCCGAACAGCGAGCCTTTGCCGTGGACGACTTCGTCGTGCGACAGCGGCAGCACGAAGTTCTCCGAGAAGGCGTACATCATCCGGAACGTGACGTCGTTGTGATGGAACCTGCGGTAGACCGGCTCGCGCGCGAAGTAGCGCAGCGTGTCGTGCATCCAGCCCATGTCCCACTTCATGCCGAATCCCAGTCCGCCCACGTAGGTCGGGCGCGAGACCATCGGCCACGCCGTCGATTCCTCGGCGATGACCTGCACGTCGGGATGGACTTTGCCGACGTCCTCGTTCAAGCGCCGCAGCAGCGTGATCGCCTCGATGTTCTCGCGTCCGCCGAATTCATTCGGGATCCACTCGCCGGCCTTGCGCGAGTAATCGAGATACAGCATCGAGGCCACAGCATCGACGCGCAATCCGTCCGCGTGATACTCATCGAGCCAGTACAACGCGCTCGAGAGCAGAAACGCTCGCACTTCATTGCGGCCGTAATTGAAAACGAGCGACTGCCAGTCCGGCTGGAATCCCTTTTTCGGATCGGCATGCTCGTAGAGATGCGTGCCGTCGAAGTATCCCAGCCCGTGCTCATCGCTCGGAAAGTGCGACGGCACCCAGTCGATGATCACGCCGATGCCGCTCTGATGCAGCACGTCGACGAGGTACTTGAAATCCTGCGGCGTGCCGTATCGACTAGTCGGCGCGAAGTAGCCGGTGCCCTGATAACCCCACGAGCCATAGAAGGGATGTTCCATGACCGGCATGAGCTCGATGTGCGTGAAGTTCATCCGCTTCACGTAATCGGCGAGCGGCTGTGCGATCTCGCGATAGCTCATCGAGCGTTGCGTCTTGCCGTCGTCCGCGAGCACGCGCCGCCATGATCCGAGGTGAACTTCGTAGATCGACATCGGCGCGGTGTACGCGTTGCGCTCACGGCGCGTGCGCATCCAATCGCCGTCATTCCATGTGTACTCGAGATCCCACACTTTCGACGCCGTTGCGGGCGGCACCTCGTGATGCACGGCCATCGGATCGGCCTTGTCGACGCGATAACCGTTGCGCGAAACGATGTGGTACTTGTACGTCGCGCCACGCCCGAGGTCCGGGATGAAGCCTTCCCAGATGCCGGAGCCCTCACGCGCACGCAGAGGGTGTGACGCCTTGTTCCAGTCGTTGAAATCGCCAACCACACTCACGCGATCGGCATTCGGCGCCCACACACCGAACATCACGCCGCCCGGCACGATGTGACTGCCGAGCTTCTCCCACAGCTTGTGATGCGTCCCTTCGTTGAACAGATGAACGTCCCATTCGGTGAGCAGCGACTCCGCACGATCATCGGCGACGGTTTCGATTTGATCGATCGTGTGCTCGCGAATGGCCGGAGGCTCGAACGCTCCAGCCTCCACCTCGATCGTCACGCTGGGAATGATGTCGGCGCCAACGACCTGCAATTCCTCGATCGCAGCCTCGGCGCGGCTTTTCGTCGTCGTGCGTTTTTTGACTTTCTCGCTTGCCGGCTTCGCGGGCGCCTTCTTCTTCGTAGCGGTTTTCTTCTTCGCGGGCTCCTCTGCAGTGTTGCCGGATTCCGAGTCCTTCTTCTTTCGTACAGCCATCACACTTCCTTCAAAACAGTCGAGTCTGTTCGCACGATACCGCGTTGCAGAATCGAGGCCGGGCATCATCGCGAGAGAAAACCACTTAGCCCCGCACCTGCAACAGTTGCGCGGCCACGCTCACGGCGATCTCATGCGGATGGTTCGATCCGATCTCCAGCCCCACCGGGCAGAGGAACGCTTTCGTGCTTTCCTGCGGCAGTCCGGCATCGATCACGTCCTGCCGCAGCCGTTTCGCTTTGGCATTGCTGCCGATCACGCCGAGGTACGGGAACGTGCGGGTGCGGAGAATCTCGAGCAGGATCGGCTTGTCGGTGGTGTGGCCCATCGTCATCAGCAACACGAACGATCCCTCGGCGATGGACGCCACCTGCGACGGCATGTCGGCGGCGAGGACCTTCGTCACCTTCGGTGAGCTCGGCACGCGCGCCAGCCACTCCTCGCGGTGATCGATGCAGGTGATGCGGCAATCGAGCTTCAAGAGAATGTCGATGACCGCATGCGAGACATGCCCCGCGCCGAACACGACAATGTTCCAGCGCGTGACGTTGAACGCTTCGAAGTAGACGCGCACCGTCCCGCCGCACGTCATGCCGATGTCCTTCTCCAGCGACCACTGAAAAAAACGCGTCTTCGGCTCGGCCTCGTCGCCGAGCATCTTCTGCGCCTGCTCGATCGAGCGCGCCTCGATCTTGCCGCCGCCCACCGTCCCGAACACGCGTCCGGCGGCCGTCACCAGCATCTTCGCCCCGCGATCCTGCGGCGTCGACCCCATGGTGTCGACGACCGTGACAGCCACGAAAGGCGCGCCGGATTCGGCCAGATCATTCTGCGCTTCGAAGAAGGTGGTCATCGGCTTCAGTATGCTACTCAAACCAATGCGCATCCGTTCGACTCGCGTCGTCACTCCCGCCGGAATCGTCGCCGCGACGATCCATCTCGACGGTTCTCGCATCGCAGCGATTGAACAACACGGCCCCGCCGACATCGATTACGGCGATCACGTGATCATGCCGGGACTCGTCGACTCGCACGTTCACGTCAACGAGCCGGGCCGAACGGAGTGGGAAGGTTTCGCCACCGCAACCGCGGCCGCCGCGGCCGGCGGGATCACCACGATCATCGATATGCCGCTCAACTCGATTCCCGCGACGACGACGCTCGCCGCGCTCGAGACGAAACAGCGTGTCGCGCATGGCGACGTGAATGTCGAGCTGTGGGGCGGCGTGGTTCCGGGCAACACGCATGAGCTGCGTCCCATGCTCGAAGCGGGAGCGCGAGGCTTCAAGTGCTTTCTCGTCCATTCCGGCGTCGACGATTTCCCGAATGTCGATGAGGCTCAGCTCCGCGAGGCCGCACAAGAGCTCGCGCCTACCGGCGCGCCGCTGCTCGTCCACGCGGAGCTGCCGGAACATCTCCACGAGCCTCACGGCGACGCCAACGATTACACGACATTCCTGCACTCACGTCCCAACGCCGCGGAAGATGCGGCCATCGAGCTGCTGCTGCGCGTCTGCCGCGATACCGGCGCGCGCATGCATGTCGTCCACCTCTCCTCGGCGAGCGCGCTGGAGATCTTTCGCCGCGCGCGGGAAGAACGTCTGCCGCTGAGCTGCGAAACCACGCCGCACTATCTGCACTTCGACGCGGAGTCGGTCCCCCGCGGACACACCGAATACAAATGCGCGCCGCCGATCCGCGAGCACGAAAATCGCGAGCGGCTCTGGGACGGACTGCGCTCCGGCCTCATCAGCATGATCGTCAGCGATCACTCGCCCTGCACACCGGAGCTCAAACGCGGCGATTTCCTGGACGCGTGGGGCGGCATCGCGTCGCTGCAGTTCCTCCTGCCGATCGTCTGGACGAACGCACGCGCACGCGGCTTCGGCCTCGACGACCTCGTCCGCTGGTGCAGCGCCGGCCCAGCGCGCACGGCAGGGCTCGAGCGCAAAGGCGCGATCGCGGTCGGCAACGACGCTGATTTCGTGGTCTGGAATCCAGACGAGACTTTCACAGTCACCCCCGAGATCATTCGCCATCGACACAAAGTCACACCGTACCTCGGAGCACAGTTGCACGGCGTGGTGAAGGCGGCCTGGGTTGGCGGGCGGAACCTTTCCGCCTAAACTCCACGCCGTGAGAGACCTGCTCGATCTCGCTTCGGAACGCCTCGGCGGCAGCGTTCTGTACGCCAACGACGACTATTTCGCCGAGAAGGAAAATCTTCTCAAGCCCTCGAAGCCGGTCTGGAAAGAGCACGAGTACACCGACCGCGGGAAGTGGATGGATGGCTGGGAAAGCCGTCGCAAGCGCGTGCCTGGCCATGACTTCGCCATCATTCGTTTGGGACTACGCGGCGTCGTGCGCGGAGTGGTCGTCGACACGGCCTTCTTCCGCGGCAACTATCCGGCGTCGTGCTCGATCGAAGCCACATCGGTGCGCACCGATGCCTCGGTGGATGACTTGCTCGCGGCCGAATGGCGGGAGCTCCTTCCGCAATCGCCGCTGCAGGGCGACAGTGAGAACGAATTCACGATCGAGAAGAGCAACGCGGTCACGCATCTGCGCTTCAACATCTTTCCCGACGGCGGCGTGGCGCGGCTGCGCGTCCACGGCGAGGTCGTACCGGAGTGGCGGCTCATCGGCGGTCTCGGCAACGAGATCGATCTCGCCGCGGCGGAGAACGGCGGCGACGTACTCACGTGCAGCGACATGTTTTTCGGGCCGAAGCACAACCTGATCATGCCCGGCCGCGCGCACAACATGAGCGACGGCTGGGAAACGCGCCGCCGCCGCGGCCCCGGCCACGACTGGGTGATCGTGAAGCTGGCCGCCGAAGGCCACCTGCGCCGCATCGAGATCGATACGAATCACTTCAAGGGCAACTATCCCGACACGGTGTCGATTGAGGGTTCGAGCCCTGCCGCGAACAATACTGAAATCTGGTCCGATGTTTTGCCGCGCACAAAATTGCAGGCGCACACGCGCCACTACTTCATCGACGAGCTCGTGAGCGATGGCCCATTCACGCACCTGCGCATGAACGTCTATCCCGACGGCGGCGTCAGCCGTCTGCGCGTCTGGGGCAAAGCAACTGTCGAAGGACGGCGCGCGGCCGTCGTGCATCGCGTGAACACGCTGTTTCATCCGCGCGAGCTGCTGAAAGTCTGCGCGTCGAAAGAGTGGGCGCTGCGCACGTTCGCAGAGCGGCCGTTCGATTCATGGCAAAGCCTGCTGCACGTCGCCGAGCGGGTATGGGTCGCGCTCGATGACAAAGACTGGCTGGAGGCATTCGCCGCGCATCCGCGCATTGGCGAGCGCAAACCGGGATGGTCATCGCAGGAACAATCAGGAACGCAGACCGCGACCGGTGAAACGATGAGCGCCATCACCGAAGGCAACCGCGCGTACGAAGAGAAATTCGGCTTCGTCTATCTCATCTGCGCCACCGGCAAGAGCGCCGAGGAAATGCGCGAGAATCTCGAGCAACGGCTGAAGAATGATCGCGAAACGGAATTGCGAATCGCCGCCGAGGAACATGTGAAGATCACGGCGTTGCGATTGGAAAAATTGGTGTGACGTTGAAGGAGAACTGAGTGGCCGGAATCACAACCCACATCCTCGACACCGCCAAAGGCCGCCCCGCCGCAGGCGTCCCCATCACCCTCTTCCGCGACCGCGACATCCTCTTCGACGGAGTCACCGACGACGACGGCCGCGCCCGCGTCCTCGAGCCCGACCGCGTGAAACCCGGCACCTACCGCCTCGTCTTCGACACCGGCACCTACAACCCCACCGGCTTCTTCCCCGAAGCCACGATCGTCTTCCGCGTCGACGACATCACGCAGCACTACCACGTGCCGCTACTGCTCAGCCCATTCGGATACTCGACGTATCGGGGGAGTTGAAACGGTCATTCAGAAGGTGCACGTCCGAACAGTTTCACGAAGAGCGCGCGGTCGACGAATACTGCGAGCTGATGGTTCGTCTTCCAGCCCTCCGCGCCGCTGTTCGTGACTTGCGGACTCCACACGAGGTGGATGTTCGTGTGCGTGACACGATCCTGCCAATACGCCTCGAACACCGGATTGACGACGTTGAGCGCAGTACCGCCTTGGCTGGACACCCGTCCGACCGTCAGCTTGCCTCGAAGCAGAAGGCTGCCGACGGATTTCGCAGGGAAATGGCTCGTGTAGGTGAGCTCATTCCGGGCTCTGTTGCTGGGCATTCCGGAACCAACGGTTCGCGCAAAAGCGACCAGGCCGAAGATGCGCCGGCCGCCGAGGCGAACGAGGGTATCGGCCTCCAGGCCGAACGACTGTTCGTTGCCGGAAAGCCGCGATAGGACTCGGTCGGTGGCGGCGGAGCGGACGACGGTATCGACGTCCTGATACGTCCACGTCGCGCGATGACGAAGAGTCGTCTTGCCCGAGCGGCGATACCAGGCGAACTGCAAAGAGTCCTTCGAGCCCGGACGCGGCGCCGCCGGTGTGGAATCCCGCGACGGCGGCGTCGGGAAGTAGATGGGCTCGTCGCAACCGCTGCAGACGTGCACGACCACCGGTCCGCTCTCTTTGCCACGGACTTCACTGTGCTTGTAGTCGAATTGAAAATCGCGCCAATAGAGCGCGTTCGCGATGGAAACGAAACCGACGTTCTGATGAAGGGGCCGGTATCGATCGGCAAAGTTGAAGGCACCACCCACCACGATTCTGGAAATGAACACGACTCCGCCTCGATCGCGCGGAACGACGAAGTCATCGACATCGTAGATCGAGCTCGGCTGCGCCGTAGCAGCAACGGTAAGCAACGAGGTGGCGATTGCGTACAGCGTCGCGCGACTCATCACTTCTTCACCTTCAACTGAAGGTTCTTGAATCCCTTCTTTCTGAGCTCGGCGGCGAGTGTTTGCGCCTCGTTTCCGGAGACATACGGCGGGGCATCGGTCTCCTGGCGCGCGATCTCCCGCACGATGGCTCCTCCAAGGTCGTCGGGGCCGAGCTTTGTCGAACGATTCTTCCCTGCGTCGCGGAGGATCACTTGGCGCAACGCATCGTCGAACCTGATCCATCCTGCGTCGAGCGGCTTGGCGGCCAAACCGATGTACAGATGGAGCGTTTCATCGTCCAGGAGGACGTCGGTTAGCGTTGCAGTTCCCTTGACCCACGCGTGCTCACGGCACTCGACGCTGTCCTGATCCGTCTCGTCAGCAGGCAAATGGCGCAGATAGGTCAGGTGGAGCTTCGCCGAATCGATGGCGATCTCCAAATCGCGAGCGTGATTCTGCGAATAGACGAACGTAAGAGCGCCAACAGGCTCGAGCTTCTCGTCAGGAATCTCGACAGCGTATCGACACCCGCTGCGTGCCCCCCGAAAGCGGAGGCTAAAGCGCGTTCGCGAAATCGGGAATGGCCGCTCGCTGTGCTCGGCGTGCCATCGACACGGATTGCTCTGGTTCCTTGTCGCATTCATCTGTGTTCGATCGTTGCCATCGGCGACGACAAAGACCTCCGTTGCCTTCGCACAATCGACACCAGTCAACGTGATCTCAAACTTTTTTGTCGTGCTTTGGGCCAAATCACGAACGGCCGGCACGATGCTGATCAACGCCACCGCGAAAAACCACCGAATGTTCGACATCATCCCTCCCCGGCGTGGGACAACTTGTTCTGAATCAGGGCGCGGATTTGAAATGCTTCGAAACTGACCGATCGCACGAAGGAGCCGTTGGACTCCTCGACGTCGATCTCCAACGTCACCTGCTCTGCGTCTACAATCTGATTGATCTCCGCGGCTGAATACGGTTTCTCTGTCGGATCGTCGCGCAGGATGAGTCCACTCACGCGGAGGCCGATGCGCGCCTCACCGCCAGCCGGAATTACACTCTTGACTTCGTGGCCGTCGCCGGCTAGGACGAGGCGCGCCGTCTCGATCGGCAATTTGTCGAACTTCAACCGGTACGCTCGCAACGTGGACGGCTTCCTGCCGGTATTCAAGACGTGTATGTAGACGATACTGGCATCCGCGCCGGTGAAAGAGATCGAAGTCTTCGACTCACGGTTCTGGAAGTTCGCATAGTGCGTAATGAATAACGCGAGAACGGCGAACAACGTGCTGAGCCCTGAGTACGCCACGCTCGTGATTGGAATGAAACGCCGCCAATCGCGATAGGACTTGCATTGGTTGCAATAGCGCGCCGACGTCGGCATCGATTCACCGCAGGTGAGGCACTCCCTCCGTTCCCGAGAGATGTTGCACTCAGGACAGACGATTGCGGACTTCGGGATCTCGCCCGCTTCCGCGCTGTCTCCCGTTTG
Source organism: Acidobacteriota bacterium (assembly GCA_030775085.1). Lineage (GTDB taxonomy): Bacteria > Acidobacteriota > Thermoanaerobaculia > Gp7-AA8 > Gp7-AA8 > QHVT01. Next base: position 27,652 of record JALYJW010000032.1, read on the forward strand.
ACCGTTCTGTCGCTCTTTTGTCATGTCGACCATGACCTCCGGATCGCGAAAAACCCAGCCATCGCCAGTACGACACTCAGCAACGTCATCGCCCAGCCCGACAAGGGGACGACCGGCCCGGCCATCGGTGGAGCGCCGTCGATCTCGATCTCCACATCGCCTTCGGCCGTACAACCGTTGGCATCGGTCACGCGGATCCTCACAAAATACTGGCCTTCCGCGGTCGGTGTTCCGCCGAGGGTGCCATCAGGAAGCGGGCCGAGGCCGGGAGGGAACGATCCGGAGCGCACGTCGAATGTGTAATCCGGCTTGCCGCCGCTCACGATCGTCTCGCCGTAATCAATACCGACGTCTCCGTCCGGAAGTGAGGCCCGGATCGTGATCTTCGGACAGATTTTCACTGTGTACGTTCTGCTACCGATGCAGCCTGTCGTCGAGTCGCGTCCGGTCACAGTGAACGTGTAGCTGCCCGCGGTCGTCGGAGCTCCGGAGATCTCCGGTGGCAGCGTAAGGCCCGGAGGATACGGTTCCGTCACTTCGAAGGTATAGATCTCCGATCCGCAATCGGGACGGATTGTGGTCGGCGGGTATTCGATCCCAACGGTTCCATCGGGCAGCGTCAATGGACTCAGTGTGAGCGGACAAACCGCCAGCGTGTACTTGCGACTCGTGAAACAGCCGGTGATCGTATCGGTCACGGTCACTGTGACTTCGTGAAGACAAGCGACCGTCGGAGTCCCGGCGATCGTACCGGCGGGCAACAATCCGTCCGGCGGCAATCCGTCAGGCAACCCGGCCACAGTGAAGACATACGATCCAGAGCCTCCACTGGCCATGACCGTCTCACTGTATGGCATGCCCAGCGTTGCATTGGGCAGAGCATCCGGCGCGATCGTGAGCGCGCAGATGATCGGCGCAATCGTGACGGTGTAGGTCCTGCTGCCGAAGCAGTGCGTGACTGTGTCCTCGGCCGTCACTGTGAATGTATATGGTCCTGGCGCGGTCGGCGTTCCGGACAGCAGGCCTGCATCATCACCGGTTTCTGTCAGGCGCAGTCCGGGCGGCAGTTTCGTCTCACCCACACTGAACGCATAGGAGCCGGTCCCGCCTGTGGCTTTGATGATTGCTTTGTAATCGCTGCCCACCGTTCCACCGGGAAGCTCCCCGGGAGAAAGCAAAATCGCGCCCGCGCAACCAACGACGATCGTGTACGCACGCGCGCCCGAGCAACCGTTACGATCGGTGGCCATCACCGTGATGGGGTAGCCGCCCCGCGCGACCGGCGTTCCACTGACGATGCCGTCGACCGAAAGCGTCAACCCCTCCGGCAGCGATCCCGAGATTTTTGCAAATGTGTACTCGCCTGCACCGCCGCTGGCGTCGATCTTCTGACGGTAGATCGCGCCGGCGGATGCATCCGGGAGGCTCGTCTGTACAAGCGTGACCGGCTCGCAGCAGGCCGACACTTTGTTGCTGTCCAACGTCACGGCACCGTTGCGCGCCAGAGCTCGTCCCGACAACGTCGCGCCGGTTTTCAGAGTGATGCTCGATGACGCCAGGATGTTTCCGACGAAAGCCGTGCGCTCGCCGAGTGCGGCTGCGCCATCGACGCGCCAGAAGACGTTGCGATCCTGACCGCCGCCGATCGTGATGACGGACGATCCGGCGGCGGTGGTGAGGCTGCTCATCCGAAAAATCCACACTGCTTTGGCGTCACCGGCGGCATCCATCGCCAGCGTGCCCGACAACGGCATGGAGGACGACGCGACGCAGTAGACGCCGGGCCGGATCGTGCCGGCGAGAACCGTCAGTTCGATACACGTTCCCCGCGCGAGCTCATCCCAGGCCGCGCCGGCATCCCGTTGCGCACGACGGGCAACCGCGTCATCGCGGTAGATGTCGCCCACCGACACATCCTCGGAACGAAGGCCGCTCACGGCCTTCCCCGGGCTGACGCCGACGTTGCCGACGACCCGCGTCGTGCCGCTGTTCGCCACCGCGGTTCCGCCGAGGACGGCAAAGCTCGCCGCTGAGCCGAGCTCCGGAGCCGGCGCCGCCCGCGCCGGCCCGACCGTGCAGAGCATTGCGCAGACTCCCATGATGGCGAGGAAACACCGGCCGCCGGACCGCATCTGACCTACCTCTCTAATGAAGGAGTGCCGTAGCGGCACCATTCCCTACCTGCACCTTGGGCGCGGGTAGTTATTGGGTAGTGATGGAACCGAGGGAAGCGTTTCGTTTTCGCTGGAGTTCGGTGGGGATTCCGTCATTTGCCGGCGATATGAGCGGTGTTGACATATTGATGCCTGACTCAGTACGTTCTGATGCGTATGCGAACGACAGGACCCTCACCGCGGTCATTGAAGATGCGCTGCGCGAGTCCCTCAAGCGCGGTTCTTCTCGAACTAATGGATGGATGGCGAACATCCCGCGTGAGTCCGGCGCATTCGCGGCTCAGATCCTTTGGGTATTCGACGTATCAGAGAACTTGCCCCGGAGGGGCAGCGCGAGGGTAGCCGGTGGCAAGCGAGGAACGAGCGCCGCCACCGGACAAATGCATGCGTTCAGTTCCCGCCCCGGCAGGGGCGGCAGAACGCCGATGCACACAGGTTTCCGTTCACATTGTCTGCCGCCCCTGCCGGGGCGGAACATCAACTACCTGCTATCCGGTGGAGTCGCAAAAACCGCTCCGCCACCGGCTACCCTCTGGCTGTCCCTCCGGGACAAACGCGAGAGAGCTACCTCCCCCGCCTCCCCGCCAGAATCTTCACGAAGCTCCGCGACCGCAACTCATCCAGCGTCAGCCCCGTCGCCAATGCTTCGTCCTCGGTCAGTGCGCCGCTGTTGATGCCGCGGATGAAGTAGTTGAGGAGGCCTTGTCCGGTGGCGGCGTCGTCGAAGACGTCGCCGACGAGGGTGGCCTGGCCGGCTTTCTCCATGAAGTTGCGGAGGCGCTCCGTGGCGGGCTTGAGGCCGCGGAGGAAGAAGTCGTAGACGGCGGCGTAGCGGGTGGGGAGTTGGGCGGGGTGAAGGTCCCAGCCCTGGTAGTAGGCGTGGACGAGGGAGTGGCGGATGTGGTCGACGTGCAGCTTCCAGGCGCGATGGATGGTGTCGCGGTCGCCGACGGGGAGGACGTTTGTCGCGCCGTCAGAGAGCCATAGGCCGGATCCCGCATAGGCGACCTGCATCATGTGACGCGCGAAGTCGCACGAGGGATGGTCCATGCGCTGCTCGGCCGCGGTGATGTTGCAACTGGCGGTGTAGTCGTAGGTGCCGAAGTGCGCGGCCACGGCGCGTCCACGGGCGGCGTCGAGGAACAACGGCAGGTTCGATTCGCCGCGCGCGCTGAGGATCGACTGCGTGGTCTCGATCATGAACTCGAGTCGCAGCGTGTGCGGTGCGAGCCCGAGGCGCGGCTCCATGGCGTCGAAGACATCGGCCAGGAGCGTGACCTGCTCGGGCAGTTGAATCTTGGGCAACGTGATGACGAAGTTGTCCGGCAACTTGCCGCCGGTATCGCTGAGGAGGGTGCTGACGACAATGTCCATCGTGCGCAGGCCGCGGCGCATGAGCTCTTGCGAGAATGGCTTGATGCGGATGCCGATGAATGGCGGCAATGTTCCGTTTCGCATCCCTTCAGCCAGCTCGCGTGCCACGGCCTCGGCATGGCCGTCTTCCTCCGGATCGGAGCGATTGCCGTAACCGTCTTCGAAGTCGACGCGGAAATCCTCCACCGGCTCGCGCTGCAGCTTCTCGATCACGCGCTGCCAGATGATCTCCGCATGCGCGTCTTCGAGTCCGATGGCACGACCGAACACGAACGGATCGACGCCATGCTCATCGAGCACCTGCCGCGCCTTCTCGCCGAGCTTGCGCGCCGTGTCGGACTTGAACAAATGCGCACCGCCATAGACGGTATGCACCGGCTGCCGCTCGCCGGCATCGCCGGGGAAGCGGCGCATGAAGGGGATTAGCGCAGCGTTCAGGGGCTTCGAGAGGTTGTCTAGTTCCTGGGAGTTCAGTGTTGTTTTCATGGAGTCTCAAAGTCTCAAAGTCGCAGAGTCTCAAAGATATCGGTCGCGCGGTTCTCCTTTGAGACTTTGCGACTTTGAGACTTTGCGACTCTCAGCGGCTACTGCTTCCGAACGATGTGCGCGATCCCCCAACCCAGCAGCGTCAGAACCGACAACACGATCCAGTTGTCGGCGCGGCCGTAGAGGGCGACGGGGTAGTGGTTGCTGATCATCATCATGACGACGGGAATCACGAGGTAGGTGTTGTGCTTGGAGCGGAACTTGGCGCGCTCGGCGAGTACGGGATTGGGCTCGCGGCCTTCGCGCGCGGCGGCCACCATCTTTTTCTGCGCGGGGATGATGCGGGTCCAGACGTTGTTGGCCATCAGTGTGCCGAGGACGGCGCCGACGTGGATGTAGGCGGCGCGGTTGCTCATCACGTGCGGCAGCCACCACGCCAGCGCGACCAGCAGTCCGAACGAGATCACGATTGCCAGCGGCTCGTTCTTCGCGAGCGGCGAGAGCCACAGCACGTCATAGACGATCCAGCCCACGAACATCACGCCGATGCCGATGGCCGCGGCGACTGCGAACGACGGCTTGCCCGGTTCACCGTCGACGAGCGCGCCGCCGAGGTAATAAACGAGGATCATCAACAGCAGACCGCTCATCCAGGTGATCGCCGCTTCCCACTTGAACCAGTGCAGCGTATGCGACGGCGACGGACTCTTGGTCTTATTGACGACGTAAAAACCGCCGCTGTGAACCATCCACACTTCGTCCGGATCGCTTTGTTTGTGATCCATGACATGGAAACGCCGGTCGAGCCAGGTGAAGTAATACGTCGCGCCGACCCACATGATCCCGGCGAACACGTGCGTCCAGCGGAACGCGAGATTGAGCCATTCTTGCAGTGTGTAGTTCATTGATGTTCGCTCATGTGCCGAAGACGAAGTCGCAAAGTCTCAAAGTCGCAAAGTCTCAAAGGGCTCCGCCTGTTGCTCACTCGTCGCCAACGCGGAGCGTCCTTTGAGACTTTGCGACTTTGAGACTTTGCGACTCTCATCCGGCCGCCACCGCCCGGCGCGAATACTCCGTCAACCGCATCAAAATCTCTTCATTCGTCGCGGGCAACCGCAGTTTCGCGATGTCGCCATTGGACACAAATCCGAGTGCGTGCTTGACGGCGCACCAGACCGAGATGGCCATCAGCAGCGGCGGCTCGCCGACGGCTTTGCTGCCGGCCACGTTGATCGGGTTGTCGTGCTCGATCCAATTCATCGTGAACTGCTCGGGCAGGTCGTTGATGTTGGGGATCTTGTAGGTCGTCGGCGAGTGCGAGAGCAGTTCGCCTTTGGGCGTGTAGCGCAGGTCTTCCGTCGTCACCCAGCCCAAGCCCTGGATGAACGCGCCTACGAGCTGTCCGCGATCGACGCCGGGATTGATCGGAGTTCCGATGTCCATCAGCACATCCGCGCGCAGCACTTTCAAGTCGCCGGTAAACCGATCGATCAGCACCTCGGCGCACGCGGTTCCCATCGTGAAATAGAGAAACGGCGAACCGCGGCCGCTCGCCCAGTCCCAGTCCAGCCGCGGCGTGGCGTAGAACCCGCGCTCGCCGAGGGAGACACGGTCCTGGTAAGCGAGCTTCACCAACGCTTCCCATGACAGCGTTTGGCCATAGTGGCCGGCCACTTCGTCGAGGCGCGAGCGGATGCGACGGCAAGCATCGACGGTGGCGCTGCCGTTGAGATCCGCGGCGCTCGAAGCCGCGCTCGCGGATGTGTTGTTGTTCTTCTCCGTCGACGTCGGCATCACAATCACGCGCTGGAGCGGAACGCCCAGCGTGTCGGCGGCGAGCTGGCGGATTTTCGTGTTCACGCCCTGCCCCATCTCGGTCGCGCCGGTCGAGACCTGCACGCTGCCGTCGAGGTAGACGTTGACCAGGGCATTGGCCTGATTGAGGAACTTCGTGTTGAACGAGATCCCGAACTTCACGGCCGTCATCGACAGCCCTTTGAGATGCGTCGGCGAGTTTTCGTTGAATGCACGAATGGCGTCCATGCGTGCGCGATAGTCGGTGCTCGCTTCGAGCTCGGTGAAGAGCCGCGGTAGCGTATTGCGCTCGACGACCTGTTCGTAGGGCGTGGTGTTGCGCGTTTCGACGCCGTAGCAATTGGCGCGGCGCACGTCGAGCGCGTCCTTCTTCAGGAACGCCGCGATCTCTTCCATCACGTTCTCGATATTGGCGACGCCCTGTGGTCCGCCGAATCCACGAAAGGCCGTATTTGGAGGGAGGTTCGTGCGGCAGACCGTCCCTCGGATTTCGATGTTCGGGAGAAAGTACGCGTTCTCCGCGTGCGTCATCGCGCGGGCCATGACTGCGGGCGAGAGATCGGCGTATGCGCCACCGTCCGAGTAGAAGTCGACCTTGAACGCCGTGATCTCGCCGCTGCGCGTGAAGCCGACGCGATAGTCGTTGCGGAACGGGTGGCGCTTGCCCGTCGCGTGCATGTCGCTGTCTTTGTCGTAGACGATGCGCGCGGGGCGTTTCGTCGTGCGCGCCACGAGCGCCGCCATTGCCGCGGGATGCGTGGCCTGCGCTTCCTTACCGCCGAACGCGCCGCCCATGCGCTTCGTGATGACCACCACCTGGCTCATGTCCAATCCGAGGAGATGCGCGATGACTTCCTGCACCTCGGTTGGGTGCTGCGTCGACGAATGAATGGTCAACTGCCCATGCTCGCCCGGATAGACGATGGCCGCCTGCGACTCCAGATAGAAATGATCCTGCCCCGCGTTGCGGAACACCCCTTCGAGAACGTGCTCCGCCGAGGCCATGGCAGCATCGGCATCACCGCGGCGAATGTAACGCGGCTCGCCGATGAAACTCTGCGCCGCGATGGCCTCATCGATCGTGAGAATCGGCGGCAACTCTTCGAGCTCGACCTTGATGGCCCGCTTCGCCGCGGCGATCGCCGCGCGCGTTTCCGCCGCGATGACCACGATTGGCTGTCCGATGAACGTACAGACATCCTCGACCAGCAGCGGCTCGTCATGAATGATCGGCCCGAGCCGGTTGTGGATCAGATCCTCGTGCGTGTACAGCGCCACCACGCCCGGCAACGCCGCCGCGCCGGCGAAATCGATCGAGCGGACGCGCGCATGCGCGAGCGGACTCCAGACGAAATCGACCAGCAACTCCCCCGGCATCGGCGGGAAATCGTCGATGTACAGCGACTCGCCGGTCACATGACCGCGGGCGGAGTCGTGCGGAATGTCTTTGCCTACGTAGATGAGGCACCTCGCGGCGCGCATTCGTAAAAAAACCTGCTCAGAATATTCTCCGCCAACTGCAGGCGGAACTCGCGCGATCCGCGGACATCGGAGATCGGCGCGATCTCGTCGCGGGCGATCTCTCCGGCGGCGATGAAGGTGTCGAGCTTGAACGGTTGTCCGGCCAGGAACGCTTCGGTCTTCGTCAGGCGCAGAACGACCGGAGCGACGCCGCCGTAGGCGATGCGCATCGAGTCGATCGAGCCACTATTCGTATCGGGCACCCTCTTCATCAGCATCGCCGCGGTGAACGTCGAGATGTCGAGATGGCTGCGTTTCGAGATCTTGTAAAGCCGCAGCGTCTCGCCGTCGCGTGGCAGCGGGATGTGGATGCGCGTGATGATCTCGTCGGGGCGGAGATCGAGTTTCTTGTAGCCGAGATAAAAATCAGCAATCGGAACCATGCGCGCGCCGTCGATGCCGGTGAGCTCGAGCGAGGCCTGCGTGACGAAGAGAAACGGCAGCGTATCGGCGATCGGTGATGCATTGGCGATGTTGCCCGCCAGCGTGCCGGCGTTCTTGATCTGCGGCGAGCCGAAGCGATCCATGATCTCGACCATCGACGGCACGAGCTCGCCGATCGCCGCTTCGAAACGCGCCAGCGAAACGCGGCCGCCGGCAATCAGAGTGTCGCCGTCGACGGTGATGTCGGAGAGCCCGTCGATCCCATCGAGCGACAACACCGCCGTCGGCGTGAAGTTGCGCTTCGTGCGCCAGACGCCAAAGTCCGTCGCGCCCTGCACGATCACCGTATCGGGATGCTCACGCTTGAACGCGATCGCAGAAGGCAGATCGAGCGGCTTCGCAAAATTGTCGAACGCTACCGGCTCGCGCTCGACCTCGGCGATGGCCGCGAGAATCGGAGCGCTCGCGTAGAGCGACTCGATCTTGGGTTGATCCACGGTTTCTCGCGCAGCGGTGATGATCGACTCATAGCCGGTGCAGCGACAGAGATTCCCGGTCAGCGCGCGTCGCGCGTCGGTCGTGTTCTCCTCGCACATCCCGGCCATGGCCATGATGAACCCCGGCGTGCAGTACCCGCACTGCGCGCCATGGCAACGAACCATCGCCTCCTGCACCGGCGTCAGCTCGCCCGTCGGCGTCAGCCCTTCGACCGTGACGACATGCGCGCAATCCAGTTGAAACACGAACTGGATGCACGAGTTGACCGCCTTGTACTGCAGCCCACCATTCTCGCGACGCCCGATCAGCACCGTACACGCCCCGCAGTCCCCCTCCTCACAGACGATCTTCGTCCCGGTCGCGCGCTGATCCTCGCGCAAGAATCGAGACACCGTCTGAAACGCCCGCGCCCCGCCGATGCGGTGCGGAACGCCGTTGATGTGGAGGAGGACGAAATCGCGCATGAGTTGGTGGGCGATTGTAAGGCGGAAGACGCGAGAGCGAACACGGAACGCTGAACACGGAACGGACCCCATCGGCACGCTCATCGCGAGTGCGCGGCGGCGGGACGCCACCGAGCCAGCCGGCGGGACGCCGGCGTTCCGCACGGCAAAGCGCGCAACGCACCCAGCTTCGCGACCGTCGTTCACGCGCCGGAACGCCGGCGTCTCGCCGCCGCCGCGTGCCCGTCGCGTAGAGTGTGCAAACTACCTCGCCCCAGAGTCTCAGAGTTTCTGCGACTACTCCTCGTCCCACCGGTAAAACCCCTCTCCTGTCTTCCGCCCCAGCTTTCCTTGCGCAACCATGTCGCGCAGGAGTTGCGGCGGCTCGAAGCGGGGACCGAGCGTGGAGGCGAGGTATTCGGCGATGCCGAGGCGGACGTCGAGGCCGACGAGATCGGTGAGCCGAAGCGGTCCCATCGGATGGTTGTAGCCGAGCTCCATGGCCCGATCGATATCTTCGGCCGAGCCCACACCTTCTTCGAACATGCGGATCGCTTCGAGACCGATGGCCACGCCCAGTCGCGAGGTGGCGAAGCCGGGGCTGTCGCGCACGACGATGGGAGTCTTCCCCATCTTCTCGGCGATCTCGCGCACCTGTTGGATCGTCGCGTCCGAGGTGCGATCGCCGCGCACGATCTCGATCAACTTCATCGCATGCGGCGGATTGAAGAAATGCATCCCCACGAAACGATCGCGGCGCTCGACGTGCGAAGCAAGCTTCGTGATCGAGATCGAGGACGTATTCGTGGCCAGGATCGTGTCGGGACCGCAGAAAAGATCGGCCTGCCCGAACAGCTCGACCTTGAGCTCCAGGCTTTCCGGCACCGCCTCGATGATCAGATCCGCGCCGCTCACCGCCGGCTCCAGGTCCGGAACCAATTGCACGCGCGCCATCGCCTCGGCCGCCGCGCTCTCGGTGACCTTCCCTCGCTCCACACCCTTGCGCAGCATCGACTCGATCGCCGCCCGCGCACCGTCGAGCGCCGCCGGATCCGCGTCGAACAGCACCGTATCGTAGCCGGCCACGGCGGACAGATAGGCAATGCCGCGTCCCATCGTCCCGGTGCCGAGAATGGTGAGCTGTTGGATCATGAGCGGGAGTTTAGCGCAGGGACTGGAGTCGCAAAGTCTCAAAGTCGCAGAGTCTCAAAGAGGTACCAGGCGCGCCCTTTGAGACTTTGAGACTTTGCGACTTTGAGACTTTGAGACTCTCTACACCGACTTCATCGCCAGCGACAGGATCTCGCGGTGCGTGAAGTAGTTCACGGCCGGGTCGTCGAGGTGGAAGGTGTAGGTGAAGCGATCGTCGTTGTCGGCGATGAAGGTGAAGCGGTGGTAGCGGTTCTCGGTGCCTTCGCCGAATTCTTTGATGGACGCCGGCGTGCCGGCCTCTTCCTCGACCTTCAGCACGCGGTACAGCTTGTGCGCGCTGATGGGGAGGTCTTCCGGCGGGTAGTGGATGAACTGGATGGCGTAGATGGTCTTGGGGTCGATCTCGCGCTGCGGGTAGTCCTGCATCCCTTCGGCGGCTTCACCGGTGAACCAGGTCTCCTCTTCCTTGAAGAGGACGAGGTTCGCGGAGTTCTCGGTCATCGGCAGCGAGCCGCGGTCGAGGTGGATGTGCTGTTCGGGATCGCTGGAGTCGCGGAGCTGCGTGAGGAGGTCGATCAGGTACTGAATGCCCTGGCGCGTTCCGGTGAGCGCCACTTCGTCGTCTTCGTCGGAGATCCAGAGATCGAGCCACGCATCTTTCGGAAGCTTGACGCGGCCTTCGAGATTCTCGCGCGTCACCGCCGCGAAGCCGAGGCGCTTGGCCGCCGCAAGGAGGAACTCATTGCAGTGCGGGTCCTCGGTCAGGTTCTGGCGCGCGTACTCGAGAGCAGCCTCGTAGGCACCCTTGCGCCCGAAATCGTGGCTGAGGTCGAAGGGACCGATGATCTGATCGAGAATCTGCGCGTAACGCTCGGCGGGTTTGGACATCGTAGAGGTGCTAGAACCGCTGGAAATCTATCATATTTCGCCGGACCAGCCGCCAGCCCAACTAACGCTGCCGGCCGCCGAACTTGGTGGCGCGCGCGTCGTACGTCCGCCCGCGCCACAACAATTGCCGGCGGACTCCGGTGTACCAGGCCGAGCGCAGCATGATCACCAGCCAGACGCCGATCATCAGCGGGTGCCCGAGCAGGGCATTGTCGAGCCTGTATCGGAGCGAGGCGAAGAGGATTACGCGCGTCAGCGTCAGCACAGCCACCGAGGCAATGCTCAGGACGTCGCCGGCCAGCGCCAGCCCGAAGGGAAGGATGTGCAACACGAACCCGAGCGTGAGAAAAATCGCCAGGGTCAGATAGTTGCGCCCCACGACGGAAAAACCGTTCTTCGTGAAACCACGAATCACCTCGCCGAGGCCTTCGTACATCCGCACCGAGACCAGATGGTCGGCCATGACGATTTCCGTGCGGCGGCCGCTGCGGCGCATGAGACGGCTCAGAGCCACATCATCGATGACGGAATCCTTCAGCGCCTCATGCCCGCCGGCCGCTTCGTAGTCGGCGCGCCGGATCAGGTTCCCCGTCCCGCCGCCCATCCCCAGCACCGGAATCATCGTGCGGTTGCTGAGCCAGAGCGGCATGACGGTGAAGGCGAAGAACGCCAGGTTCGGCATGGCCACATGCTCCCAGAACCCGCGCGTCTCGAAGTGCGGCAACAGCGCGATCATCGACGCGCCGCGCTCCTCGAAATGCGCGACGGCGGCGGCCACCGTCTCCGGCGCATAGATCACGTCGGCATCGACAAACAGAAGCAATTCACCGTGCGCACGCAGACTCCCCTGATGCAGAGCCCACGGCTTGCCGAGCCAACCCGGAGGCGGCTCTTCGTTGTCGATCACGATGAGCCGGCTGTTCTCTTCCGCCAACCGCGCCAGAATCGCCCCGGTGGAGTCGGTGGAGCGATCGTTCACCACCACGATCTCCAGCGCCGGCCAGCTCTGCGCCAGAAAGGCCCGCACCGTCCGCTCGATCATCCGTTCCTCATCGCGCGCCGGGATGATTACCGTTACGAGCTTTGGAGGGCCGAGCGCAGAGGGCAGAGGGCAGGGGTCAGACCCGCCGCGCAGGCGCGGGACGAGCGCGAGATTGAGAATCGTCCTGCCGAGGGCCATGAGCCACAGGGCGAGGGTCAGGAGAGAGAGAGTTTGCATGTCGAGTCGGCAGTCGGCAGTCGGCGGTCGGCAGTAGAGAAAGCGCGAACCGCAACGCCGTTGCTACTGCCCACCGCCGACTGCCGACCGCCGACTCGCTCTAAGCCCCCAACCGCCGCTGCGCGTCCATGGCGTAGGGCGACTCGGGGAATTCGGTGGTGATGCGGCGGTAGGCTTCGCGCGATTTTTCGGCATCGCCCTGCTTCTCGTAGGCTGTCGCCAGGAGCACGAGCAGCGAGTCGCCGGGCAACGCAGGCTCCGGCTTGGCCAGCTCCGCGTTCAGCTCGACGGCCACCGCGGCGGCATCGCCGTTTTCGATGCGCATTTGATAGAGGCTGAACCGGGCGCCGCCGGCGAGCACGTGATCGCTCTGGTCTTCGACGAACGTTTCGAGCAGCGGCTGCGCAGTCTTGACGTCGCCGCGCGCCGCGGCGATGCGGGCCAGGTAGAGCCCGGCCACATCGGAGGCGTCGCTGCCCGAGTACTTCGCCTGCACGTCCTTGAACTGCTTCTCGGCCGCGGCCGTCTTCTCCGGCTCGGTCTTGAAACGCGGGCCGGTTTGTGTGGCCTGCTGCTCCGGCGGCACATCGCCGACGGGCGCATCGAAGGTCTCGATCGCAACGGCCAGAACTTCCTGGGCCTTGTCTTCGCGGTTGCTGCGATAGAAGAAGATGCCGTAGACGATCACCGCGACGGCCAGAAGGCCGCCGGCGAGCATCAGGAGCAGGCGCTGGTTGTCGCGAGCGCGGGATGACAGCGCGCCGATCTCATCGACGAACTTGTCATGCTTGAGGTCATGCCGGTGTTGACGATCCATGGGTGGGAGAAGCCTCCGAATTGAAGAGGGGTGACTCTAGTGTACGCGGGCCGAACCGTCAATTCGCGCCGAGGATTCCCCGGAGACGTTTACAATGTCCGCGCGGTCCACATTCATGCGCGTTCGAGGGGCATTGATGTTGCACCGACGCCCAAACACAGTTTCGATCTCTTGCAGAACGGGAGCACCATGACCGCGCGGCGCGCGATAACGGCCTCGATCCTTCTTCTCATTTCCGTCGCTGCGCTTGCTGGTCCGCAGAAGCGCGATCGCAGCGATCATCCCACCGCCACGGTGCTCTGCTACCACATCGTCGAGGCTCCCGCCGCGCCGCGGATGCACATCGATCGCGAGACGTTCCGCCAGCACTTGCGCTATCTGGAAATGACCGGCTACAACGTCGTGCCGCTGCGCCACGTGTACGAATACGTGTCCGGCACCCGCAAATCGCTGCCGAAGAATGCCATCGTCATCACCATCGACGACGGCTGGCGCAGCACCTACACGGAAGCGTTCCCCGAGCTGCAGAAGCGCAAATTTCCGTTCACGGTCTTCATTTATCCGAACATCATCGGCAAGACCTCCAACGCGCTGAGTTGGGCACAGATCCGCGAAATGGCCGCCGCGGGTGTCGACATCCAGAGCCATGCGCTCACGCATCCTTACCTCACGCGGCGCAAGCACCGGTCGATGAGCGACGACGCGTATGCGGCCTGGCTCCGCAACGAGCTCGCCGAAAGCCGCCGCATCCTGGAGAAAGAATCCGGCAAGAAGGTGCAGTACCTCGCCTATCCGTACGGCGATTATGACGATCAAGTCGCCGCGGCAGCCGCGAAGGCCGGCTACCTCGCCGCGCTCACCTGCGACTTCGGTCGCGTGAAGAAGGGCAGCGATCCACTGAAGATGCGGCGTTTCGTCATCGACGACAAGATGGATTTCGCCGCCTTCCGCAAATATCTCGGCGCGACGCCGATGCAGCTCGCCGAGATGACCCCGAAGCCCGGCATCGGGATCGATCCCGGCATCACCACCATCTCGGCGAAGATTCCCGGCTACCAGTCACTCGATCCGAAGTCCGTCGGCATGGCCCTGCTCAGCCTCGGCGCCGCAACACCGTATTCGTACGACGCCCGCAGCGGCGAGATCACGCTCCGTCTGCGCAACGCCATCAGCACGCTCGAGTCGAAATACCACCGCGCCGTCGTCTGGGCGACGGAACTCCAGACCGGCAAGCGCGTCGAAGCCACCTGGGTCTTCCGCCTGCCCGGCCCGAATGCACCGGCCGATAAGGAAAAGGCGCTGCCCGTCGTCACACCCGCGCCAGTCGTCGCGACCGTGGCCACGACACCGTCGGCGCAAACAGGCGGCTCGCCGAAACGGTGATTCGGTGGACGTTGTGGACTTGGTGGACTTGGTGGACGTAGTGGACCGTCGTTGACTGGGTGTCCACTGAAGTCCACTCAGTCCACCAAGTCCACTCCGTCCACTCCAGCCCGCACTCCGATCACCGCCGCCCGTGCGGCTGCGGCACTCCAAAGTGTTTTACGGCAATTTGATCTCGGGCTCTTCGTCGCGGGCGCGATAGAGGATCGCCACCTTCCCCACAGTCCCCGCAAGCTGCGCGTCCGAGGCTTCGGCCAGCTTTGCTGCGAGCGCTTTCCGCTCCGCGCTTTCGTCAACTTCGACGCGCACTTTGATGAGCTCGTGCGAGTGGAGGGACTTCTTCGTCTCCGCGATCACGGAATCGGTCAGGCCGGCTTTGCCCACGCGCACGATGGGTGCGAGGGGATGGGCGAGTCCGCGGAGGTACTGTCGCTGCTTCGATGTCAGGTCAGCCATGATTTCTATTTCACACTCTGCGCGCGCTTCAGAAAGGCGTCGGGCGGCTCGAAGCCGGTCAGACGCATTGCCGCAGCTTCATTGCCACCTGCTTCGATGAAGACGATCGTCGGTACGCCGAGAATCGCGTACTGCTTCGTCAGTTCCTGCGTCGTGGCATCCTCGGCGGCCGTGAGGTCCGCCTTCAACCGCACGAAGCGATCGAGCTCCTTCACGACTCGGGGGTCGCTGAACGTCTTCGCGTCCAGTTCCTTACACGGGAGACACCAGTCGGCGTAGAAGTCGATCACCACCGGCTTGCCGGCCGCACGTGCGGCTGCCAGCTTCGAGGCGTCGTATTTCTCCCACTGCACGGCCGCCTCATGTTTTCGCGGAATCGCAAAGGCAATCCCCGCCACGAGCAGCAACACGCCGATTCCGACGCGCCATACCTGCGCGCCCTGCGCTTTCGAGAAGAGCACGAACGCGGCGCCGATGAGCAGGCTGGCGGCCACGCCGTACTGGAAGGCGAGATCTCCGATCAACGGCCGGAGGAAGTAGAAGGCCATCGCGATGAGAATGAAGCCCATCGCCTTCTTCACCTGAACCATCCACATGCCGGAGCGCGGCAATGCGGTGGCTGACGAGGAGAAGATGCCGAGGAACAGATACGGCAGTCCCAGTCCGAGGGCCAGGACGAAGAACATCAGGAAGCCCAGCATCGGGCTCTGAAGACTGCTCACCAGCGCGATGAGTGAAATTACGAACGGTCCGACGCACGGCGCCGCGACGATCCCGATCAGCAGACCCATCGTCAAAGCGCCAGCCAGTCCGGCCTGGCCGCCGGAACGGCGCGTCACGAACTGCGGAACCGTGAGCTCAAAGGCGCCGAACATCGACGAAGCCATCACCAGCATCAGCAGCGCGAAGAAGATCAGCACGCCCGGATGCTGCAACCACGCGCCGAAGAGCTTTCCCGACAGCGCCGAGAAGACGCCGAGCGCCGAATACGTGATGGCGATGCCGAGGACATAGAGCGAGGAAAGCGCGACGCGGCGCCCGCGGCTTGCGCCGCTCTGCTGGCTGAAGTAGCCGATCGTGATCGGGATCAGCGGATAAACGCAGGGAGTGAGATTCAGCGCTAATCCGAGGATGAAGATCGCCAGCAACGTGACAGGCAATCCGCGCGAGGCCAGCGTGCCTCCCACGTCGCTCGACAGCAGCGGCTTCTTCGCCTGCGCGCCCTTCGGTGCGGCCGACAGCGGCGTGAAGTTTCCGGACGCAGGCGGCGCGGAAGCCGTCGACGCAACGATCTTGCTCACGTCGATCTCAACTGTGGCGCGATTCGGCGGCAGACAGACACGATCACTGCATGCCTGGTAGCGCAGCGTCGCGCCGATCTTCGTCGCGCCCGGCTTCAGCTTCGCGCGGAACCTGATCGGGAACGTGCCGTCGTACACCGCCAGCTCTTTGCCGCCGGTGAACTCGAAGGCCTTCATCGCGTGCGCCGGATAGACCGGCTGCCCGATGAGCTCCGCGGTGGCGGAATCGATCTCGAGCACAGTCGGGATCGCGTACTCCTCGGATGGCGTGTTGGAGTTGACGTGCCATCCGGCTGCGATCGTGGCCACGATCGTTCCTTCCACCTCGTCTCCGCTGCGTTTCTGCAGCGAGCCTTCGATGGTGGCTTTCGGGCCGGAATCCGCGCCGGAGAAACCGAACTGAGCGAAGGAAGGAACGGCGAAGAGGAACGTCAGGACTGCGAATGCAAGTCGGTTCATTGATTGATGAAACAGACGGCTCAATCCGGAACGCGCTTTTCGAGCTCCGCCAGGACCTGCTCGATGTTGCCGAGGAGCGGCGACTCCGGGTAGAGGTCCTTGAAGTTGCGGTACTCATTGCGCGCCAGCAGGAGATTGCCCTGCTGGATGTAGATCTGCCCGAGGAGCAGGCGCGCACGCTCCACCGCATCGCCGGCGCGGCTCAACATCAGCAGCTCGCGGATCGTTTTCTGGGCCTCGGCGAGTTTGTTCTGCATCGTGAATGCGAGGGCCAGTTCGTAGTACGCCTGATCGCGGACCGCGGCCGGTACGCCCTTCTCCGTCATCAGCTTCCGCAAGCGCAACACGGAGCCATCGAAATCGGCGCGGGCATTGAGCTCTTTGGCGAGATTGAGACGCTGGAAGTAGTCGAGCTTGGCTTCGTTCTTCAGCCGCTTCCTGAACTCGACGTGGCTGTTCCGCGTCTCTTTCAGCGACTTCACGAACGGCTCGGGAGGCGCGTAGCCGCGGATCATGCCTGCCGAGGTGAGATCGGGCGTCAGCAGAAGAAACGTAGGCAGCGACGTGATGCCGAACTTGCGCGACATCTGCGTCCCCTCTTTCCCGTCCTCAGTATTGAGGCGGAGGAGGACCATGTCGGCTGTGGCGTCCTGGAAGACCTTCGAGGGAAAGACCTCGCGCTCGAACCGATGGCACCAGCCGCACCACTCCGCGAACATGTCCACGAGGATGAGCTGATTCTTCTCTTTCGCCACCTTCTGTGCTGCAGCAACCGTCTTGAGCCACGTGCCACCTGTGCCACCCGCCAACATCTGCGGAGCGAGCACGAGCGTCATCGCTGCAGCGAGAAGAATTCTTCGGATCAAAGCCTGAGCCTCCGGGCGTCGTGAACGAGAGGCGATATACCCCTATTCCGAAGCGGCGCAACGGAACGGAGTCGAGGATGAGTCGTCTTGTAAGTCGGCGGTCGGCAGTCGGCGGTCGGCAGTGATCCCCGCACCACCACGGTGTAAAAGGCGGGCGGTGGCCTACTGCCGACTGCCGACTGCCGACTGCCGACTCGTCTCCTGGTGTTTCTGCTCTGCGTATTGGCGCGCGGCATCGACGAATGCCCCGAACAACGTGCTGGCCGAGCCCTCGCCCGCCATGTCCTCCGGATGCCACTGCACGCCGATGTAGAACGGATGCTTCGGATCCTCGAGCCCCTCGACGATGCCGTCGGGCGCGTGCGCGGTGATGCGCAATCCCTCCGCAACCGTGCCGACCGCCTGGTGGTGCGATGAGTTCACGTTCAGCTCCGCGGCCGGAACGATCGACGCGAGCTTCGTCCCCTGCTCGATGATCACATCGTGCCGCACCCGGTCCTCGGGCATGCTGGCGTGCTGGATCTCGGTCTCGACGCCGGACTCGATGTCCTGCACGAGCGTCCCGCCGCCAGCCACATTCATCATCTGGAGGCCGAGGCAGATTCCGAGGGTGGGGATCCCCCGATCGCGCGCGATCTTTGCCAGCGTCAGATCATTCGACTGACGGCGCGTGTCCATGAGATCGACGACCTTCTCGTGCCGCTCCTGACCGTACAGCTCCGGATCGCAGTCCTCGCCACCGGCGAGCAGAATCCCGTCCAGCCCCTCGACGAGCTCGGCCGCATTCTCCGGCTGCGGCGGAATCAACACCGGCACCGCGCCCGCGCGCCGCAGCGAGTCGACATAGGTGAGATACACAAACGCCCGATCGCGCTCGCCTTCGACCTGCAGGACGTCCGATCCGATTCCGATGATTGGTTTATTCAAACGCGCTTCTCCCTCGTTTGCCGGCTTATCGTCGCACAACTCTCCTTCTCCGCGCCGCAGCGCTTTGGAGTGCGGCGGCTTTGCTGCCGCTTTGGGTAGCGTGGCAGGTGCGCTCCGTTGCACGTTACGGAAAGCGGCGGCAAGCCGACCGCACTCCAAAGCGCTGCGGCGCGGAGAAAGCCCGCCTCACCGCCCCGCCGCCCGCTTCTTCGACACCGCCTTCTTCGCCCCAGCCTTCCGCGCCGGCTTCCTCTTCGGTGCGCTCGCGCGGGCGGCCTTGCCCAGACTGCGGCTCAACACCGCCATCAGATCGATCACTTCTCCGCCGGCCTCTTCTTCATCCGAAACCGGCGCGCGGACAATGTCCGCCTTCTTCTTCTCTTTCTGCGCCGCGAGCTTCTCGAGTCGCTCGACGTAATCATCGTTGAGCTCGTGCAGATCGAGTTTCTTCGCCCGTTTGGTGATCTGTTCTTCGAACTTCTTCACCGCCGGAGCGAGCGGTTTCACCGGCTCGGGCAGGCCGACGTCATCCGGCTTGCGAACTTCGCTGGCGAAGCGGAGGGTCTCGGCGCGGAGAATGCCGTTCTCCGCGATGATGGCCACGAGGTACTCCTTGCCTCGCATCACGAACGTGGCGATCCCGGCCTGATCTTTTTTCTCCATCACTTCAGCAAGCAGCCGGTAGGCTTTGTTCGTGCCGCCGGCGGGGACGAGGAAGTAAGCGCGGTCGTAGTAGATCGGATCGATCTCCTGCCGGTCGACGAAGAGCTGCAGGTCGATCTCGCGCGACTTACGCGGCTCGAGCGCTTCCAGCTCCTGGTCCGTCACGACGATGAACTTGCCCTTCTCGATCTCGTAGCCGCGCACGATGTCATCGGCGTCGAGCACCTTCTCGTCCTTCGAGCAGATGTAACGGCGGCGCACCGGTGCCTCATCGGGACCGATCATCCGCAATGGCACGCCGCCGGAGCGAATCGCGGAGTAGAGCGCCACCGGTACCGACACCAGTCCGAACGAAATCTGTCCCGACCAGAACGGCCGCAGTCCACTCGGTTGTTCGAAATCGTCTTCCTCAGGCATGAGCTTTCCTCTTCTTCGATGTCTTCATGCCGGCCAGGCTGGCCTGGAGCGCATCGGCGAGTTGATCTTCCTTCTGTTTCTTGGGCCGGAAGGCGACGACTTTCGGCTTGCGTCCCGCGGCTTTCGTCTCGACGAGATCGAGCACGCGCGCGCGATATTGGTCGCGGTACTGCGACGGATCGAACGCGCCGTGCAACGCTTCGATCAACTGCTCGGCCATCTTCACTTCTCGCTGTTCGAGCGCTCGTCCCTCGGGTGGCTTCAACGCGTCCGCAGCGATGATCTCGTCCGCGTGGCGCAGCGTGATCAACATCAGATAGCCGTTCTCCGCACGCAGCGCACCGACGTACTCCTTGTCGCGCATGACCCAGCGGGCAATCCCTTCCTTCTTCTTGCGCTCCAACGCCGCCACCACGGCGAAGTAGGCCTTCGTGTTCCCGTCGGGCCCCAAGAAATAGGGCCGCTCGTAAAGCCGATGATCGAGGTCGGAAGGATTGACGAAGCGCGTGATCTCGATGTCGCGCGAGTCTTCCGGCTCGATTGCCTCGAGCTCTTCCTTCTCCAGTAGCACCATCCGGCCGTGCTCCAGCGGAAAGCCTTTGCGGACCGTTTCGTACTCGACCACTTCGTCCGTCTCGGCGCTGACGAGTTGCTGTTTCACCGGCGCGTGATCGGTCTTGTGCAGCAGCCGGAAATGTACGGAACGCTCCTGCACGACAGCGGAGTAGAGCTTCACCGGCACGCTCTGCGTTCCCGCCTTCACGACCCCTTTCCAGATTGCTCGCGCCGCCATGGATTGAGTCCTCCTGCTCCCGATGAATGCCGGACGCATGCCGGAAAAAGAGATATCGTCCGCGACGCGTGCCCATGCAATTTCTCCACGATTCCCGCCGGCGTTGGGATCGAGCTGCCGAAGCCGAGCCCTACTATTCCGTCCTGAGCCAGCCTCGCTTTCTCGCCTCGCGCATGAATGAAAACCCGGCTCCGTTCTTCGAATTGGGCGAAGCCGATGTGGAACGATTGGTGAGCTCGATTCGCGCCGCAGACCGCGATGCGCGGCTGCACAGCGTGCTCGAATACGGCTGCGGTCCCGGCCGGTTGATTCCGGCGTTCCTGCGGCGCGGAATCGCTGTCACCGCAGTCGATGTCTCGCCGCGCATGCTGGCGCTGGCCGCGGAGAACACCGCGCGTAGCGGTGGAACTGCCGTCTTTCTCGAAGAGCATTCGCTCGACGAGCAGGAGTTCGATCTCGTCACGACCGTCCGCGTCATGCAGCACATCCCGGCGACACACGGCGCAGCGACGGTGCGCCGTCTCGCAACAAGAGTCCGTCGCGGCGGGTATCTCTATCTCGATCTCCCCTTCCGATCGACGCGCTCGACGCTATCTCGCGCCGCGCTCGCGTTGCGCGCCAGCGTTCCCGCTCTGAATGCAATCGCCAACGCCGCCAAGGGTCGGCCGCGTCACGCACCAGTGTCGACGGTCCACGTGCATTCACTCGACGCCATCGCCCTCGCCCTTCAGGAGAGCGGGATGGAGATCGTCTCCATCGATATGGCCACGGAAAACGAGCTGACCACCGCGAGCATCCTCGCGCGCGCCGTACAGCCGGAGTCGCAGGCGGCGATCGACATGGAGCCGAATGACGTGATCGCACCTCCGCCGCCGGAAGCGGCCGCGCGTTCCGCCGACTACATTTTCCCGGGCGATTTGATCCGCGCAACGACAATCGAGGAACTGAACGTTCGCGCCGAGCAGTACTTCGCCGGTCTCGATTCCGCGGACACGCAGTTGGCCAAGCCGTTCGCCAGTCCCACCGACTCTCCCGCTATGCTGATTTCCCTCGGCACGATCCTTCATGGGATGCATCTCGCGCCCGGCATGACCGTGCTCGATTTCGGAGGCGGCACCGGCTGGCTGTCGCGCGCGCTGTTGCAACTGGGCTGCAAGGTCATCCTCTGCGATGTCTCGTCGAGCGCGTTGCGCATCGCCCGTCAGGCCATTGAAAAGCATCCGCCGATCGGAGCCGTCGAAGATATTCAATACCTCCTGTACGACGGACATCGCCTCGACGTCCCCGACGCCACGGTGCATCGCGTGATCTGTTTCGACGCGTTCCATCACGCGCCGAACCCCGATCAAGTCATTCGCGAATTCGCGCGCATCCTCCGTCCCGGCGGTCTGGCGGCGTTCTCCGAGCCCGGTCCGCACCACTCGCACTCGCCGCAGTCACAGTTCGAGATGCGCGTCTACGGCGTGCTCGAGAACGACGTCGACGTCCCGCACATCTGGCAAGTCGCGCGCGAAGCAGGCTTCGACGATCTGCGCATGGGTATCTTCACCGGCGCGCCTACATACGTGCCGCTCGACGAGTTTCAAGAACTCCTGAGAGGCGGAACCCCCTTGCGCGAAGCCGCGCGCCGCATGCGCGACTTCCTCACCGATGTCAGCACCTTCACGCTCCACAAACGCGGCGAAGAATCCCTCGACAGCCGCACCGCCCGCGGCCTCCTCTGCCGCATCGAAGTCCACCTCCCGCCACACGCAACCGCCGGCGAAGAGATCCCCTTCATCGCCACCGTCGAAAACATCGGCACCTCATTCTGGCTCCCCTCCGCATCCACCATCGGCGGCGTCTCTCTCGGCTCCCACCTCTATCGAGACGACCAACTCGTGAAGTTCGACTTCGAATGGTGGACCCTGACAACCGACGGCCTCGCCCCCGGCACGCAGACGACCGTGCACGGGATCGTGCCCCCGCTGGAAAAAGGCCGCCACGCAATCGAATTCGATTGCGTGGCCAACCGCGTGACCTGGTTCGAACAAGCGGGATCGATCTCAACGCGCGCGACGGTCGAAGTTGGGTAGAAACCACTCGCGGTAGAACTTTGCGCCTTGTTGGCAAAGCCGAGGGATCCTCGGCTCATGACTGATTGGCCGCACGCTCCGATCCATCGCTTCGGCGAGGCCGGCATCTATTTCGTTACCGGCGCGACCTTGCATCATCAACACTTCTTTCGCGCACCACGCGCACTCGATGCATTGCAAGAGATGCTCTTTGAAAAGGCTCTAGAACATGGCGTTGCATTGCAGGCGTGGTCCTTCTTCTCCAACCACTATCACCTCGTTGCCTCAGCCGGCGAGGGATCGCGCCTGAAAAGCATGCTGACCAGGTTGTACGTCGATTCAGCGATTGCCATCAATCGTCGCGATGGCAGTAAGGGAAGGCAGGTCTGGTATCAGTTCCGCGACATTCAGTTGACCTACGAGCGTTCCTGGCTTGCGCGGCTGAAGTACACGCACGAAAACGCTGTTCATCATCGCCTGGTCGCTGATGCGATGAACTATCGCTGGTGTTCCGCGTCCTGGTTCGCCTCGACCGCGTCTCCCGCGTTCGCAGAAACCGTCCACCGCATGAAGATCGACAAGCTCACAATTTACGACGACTTCGATTGACGTTTTGGAGTGCGGTGGCCGCAGCCGCCGCTTTTGTATCTTCACTCCGCGCGAGGGCATAC
>JALYJW010000033.1 GCA_030775085.1 Acidobacteriota bacterium
GGACTTTGTGGACGGACCGCCACGCAAGTCCACGACGTCCACCAAGTCCACAACGTCCACCAAGTCCACGTCCACACAACCATGACGAACGAAACTCCTCCCCCCATCCTGAAAACGTGGCGCCGCCTTTATTCGGCGGTGCTGCTGATGCTCGCCGCCGAGGTCGTCCTCTTCTACATCCTCACGAGGGCGTTCCATTGAAGCAGGCTGACTGGATCGTCCTCATCGCCACGCTGGCGACGATTGTCATCTACGGAGTCTGGAAGGGCCGCCGGCAGCGGAGGCTCGAGCAGTACCTGCTCGCCGATCGGCAGATGCAGTGGTACACGGTGGCGCTTTCGGTTATGGCCACGCAGGCCAGCGCCATTACGTTTCTGTCGACACCGGGGCAGGCTTACACCGATGGCATGCGCTTCGTGCAGTTTTACCTCGGGTTGCCGGTGGCGATGGTCATTCTCGCTGTCACTGCGGTCCCGATCTATCACCGGCTGAAAGTTTTCACCGCGTACGAATATCTCGAGAAGCGATTCGACAATCGCGCGCGCACGCTCACCGCGATCATCTTTCTCGTGCAGCGCGGCCTCGGCACGGCCATGACGCTCTTCGCTCCCGCACTGATCGTCTCGCTGGTCCTGGGATGGAACATCCAGTTGACGACGCTGGCCATCGGCGTGATGGTCATCATCTACACGACCTCCGGCGGCACGAAAGCCGTCAGTTGGACGCAGACGCACCAGCTCCTCATCGCGCTCAGCGGCATGGCCATCGCCATGACCGTGGCCATCCGTTCGCTGCCGGAGAACGTCGGCTTCACCGAAGCGGTGAAAGTGGCCGGCCACATGGGCCGCATGAACGTCATCGACTTCAACTTCGACCTGTCGACGCCCTACAACTTCTGGTCGGGCCTCTTCGGCGGACTGATGGTCGCGCTGGCCTACTTCGGGACCGATCAATCGCAAGTGCAGCGCTACCTCACCGGCGAGACGATCACGCAAAGCCGCCTCGGCCTGCTGTTCAACGGCCTCGTGAAAGTGCCGATGCAGTTCTTCATCCTCTTCGCCGGCGCGATGGTCTTCGTCTTCTACCAGTTCGTCGCGCCGCCGCTGACGTTCAATCCCGTGCAGACCGGGAAGGTGCGCACCAGCGTCCACGCCGCGGAGTTCCAGGCGCTCGAAGCCACGCACCAGTCGACGTTCACCGCCAAGCGCGAAGCCGCGATGCAACTCGTCACGGCGATGGAATCCGGCGATGCGACCTCGGTCGCGCAAAAGAAGAGCGAGCTGCAGGTTCTGCAACAGCGCGGCGACGAAACGCGCAAGACCGCGCTGGCGTTGATCAAGAAGAACGATGCGCGCGCAGACAAAGTGGACACGGACTACGTCTTCCTGACTTTCATCATGCAGAATCTGCCCGTGGGTCTGGTCGGACTGGTGCTCGCCGCGATCCTATGCGCCGCGATGTCCGCCACGGCATCGGGACTCAACTCCCTGGCATCGACGAGCGTCATCGATGTCTGGAAACGGCACGTTCGCAAAGATCTCGACGATCACGCCTACGTCGTGGTCTCGAAATGGATGACCGTCTTCTGGGGCGCGTTCTGCATCGGTTTCGGACTCTTCGCGAACCAGCTCGGCTCACTGATCGTGGCCGTGAACGTCCTCGGCTCACTGTTCTACGGAACGATGCTGGCCATCTTCCTGGTCGCGTTTTACGCGAAGCATGTCGGCGCAACGGCCGTGTTCTACGGTGCCCTCATCGCCGAGGCAACGGTCCTCCTCTGCTGGCAATTCACCGACATCGCCTGGCTCTGGTGGAACGTGATCGGTTGTGTGGTGGGGGTGGGAGCGGCGTTGACGATTCAGATGTTCGTGCCGCCGCGAGTAGCAGTAGGCGAGACGGACTGAGGACTGAGAATCGAGGATTGAGGATGAACTCCTCGCCCCGTCGAATCCTCAATCCTCAATCCTGCATCCTCAATCCGGTTACTTCTTCCAGTTATCGACGTTCCGCTTCACTTCGCTGGCGAAATCCGCCTGCTGCGGGGTGGCGGCGGCGATGGCTGCTTCGCCGGCCTTGATCGCATCGGCCTTGCGTCCGAGGCGCTCCAGATAGCGCGCCTTCAGCCAGAGATTGGCGATGTTCTGGTTGACGGCAAGCGACTTGTCGAGCCAGTCCGAGATCTGCTGATCGGTGGCCACGCCCTTGTTGTCGAACGCGAAGTTGGCGGCCTGATATGGCGTGCGCCAGTCCGGGCTCAGGGCGGTTTTGAACGACGCCATCGTGCGTGCGGTGGAGTCGGTGTTGATCGTGAACGGCACCCTGATCTTCTCCCAGCGCAGGACGATCTTGGCCGTGTCGGTGGTCATCTCCGGGATCCCGAAGCTCATCCACTCCATGTGATCCGCCGATTCCGGCTTCACGTTGACGCGCACGACATCCTTGGCGGCATCGTAGCTGTAGCTGCCCCACTGATCGGCCACGCTGTTGAAGATGACCGCCCACTGATCCTTGCCCGGCACCGTGTGCAGGCTGTACATACCCTTGGCCAGCTTCTGACCTTCCACCGTCACGTCATCGCTGAAGGTGATGGTCGTGGCCTCGTTCGCGCCGGTGCGCCAGACCTTGTCATACGGAACGAGCTCGCCCCAGATGGCGCGGCCCTTCACGCCGGGACGGCTGTACTTGATGGTGACGTCGGTGAGACCGACGGTCTGCATGAGAGTCGCCGACGGACTCGTCCGCGGCGTCTTGACCTGTGCAATGGCGCTCGTCGTGATGATGAGCGCCAGAGCGGGAATGAGGAACTTGCGCATGATTTTCTCCTTACGTTTGGCGGCGGATGCTAGCAGAATCAGCAGAGCGGGATGCTAAGCTATTTCCCATGCCTGCCCCCATTCCGTTCACCGGCAATCACGAAGATCTCTCCACCGATCGCGGCTATCAGTTCAAGTTCTATTGCGAGAAGTGCAGCAACGGGTACATGTCGTCGTTCCAGACATCGAAGATGGGGATGCTGGGGTCGGCGGCGCGCGTGGCCGGGAGTCTGTTCGGCGGCGTGTTCGGCAACGTGGCCGACAGCGCATATGAGGTTCAGCGCGCCGTGGGCGGACCGGCGCACGATGCGGCACTGAAGGAAGCGGTCGCGGAGATCGCGCCGACGTTCAAGCAATGCACGCGCTGCGGCAACTGGGTTTGTCAGCCAGTGTGCTGGAACAAGAAGGCCGGGCTCTGCGAATCATGCGCGCCTGATCTCGATGAGGAAATGGCCGCCGCGCAAGCCGAGGCCGCGCGCGAACAGGTTCATGAGAAAGCGCGCACCGTCGACTGGACGAAACAGCGCGACGTCAAAACCGTCAGCGGCGCCGTCTGCGGCGAGTGCGGCGCGAAGACGCAGGGCGGCAAGTTCTGCCACGACTGCGGCGCTCCGCTCGCCCTGAAGACCGCCTGCGCCCAATGCGGCCATCAGGCCGAGGGAACGCCGAAGTTCTGTCCGGAGTGTGGGCAGAAGTATTGAAACGGATTGAGGATGAAGGATTGAGGATTGAGGATTTGTCCGAGGCTGACTTGCGAATCCTCAATCCTCAATCCTCAATCCTCAATCCCCTCCGGCAGCCGGCTTGCACTCGCGCGCAACATGCAAACGATCATTCTCTTCGGCGGGACGTCCGACGAGCGGCATGTTTCGGTCGCTTCGGCGCAGAACGTTCTCCGCTCTGTCGATGGAAATGTTCTGGCCTGGTTTCAGGCGCCCGATGGCGCCGTGCATGACGTGGCGGTGCGCGAAGTGCTGGCGCACGAGCGGCCGTTCGTAGCCGACTTCATCCCGTCGCGTCCGGCGATCTTTCCCGACATCGAGCAGGCGCTCGATACGTTGCCGGTCGACGACCCTGTGTTTCTGCTGGCGTTGCACGGCACGGGCGGCGAGGACGGCACGCTGCAGCGGTTGCTCGAAGCGCGCGGCCTGCCGTTCACCGGCTCCGGTGCGACAACGAGCGCAACGGCGTTCGACAAGGACCGCACGAAGGAGCTCGTGAAGGGTGTCGTACGCGTGGCCGAGTCGCGCGTGGCTCGCGATGCGTCCGCGGTGCGTGACGTCGTCGCGGACCTGCTCTCGCGTCACGAGCGCATCGTCCTCAAGCCGCTGGCCGCAGGCTCGAGCCGCGGTCTCTTTTTCCTTAGCCGCGACGGCAATCTCGAAGAGGTCGTCGCGCAGATCGCCGCCCTCGGCATCCCGTACATCGTCGAGCAGTTCATCCGCGGCCGGGAGCTCACGGTCGGCGTGCTCGATCACGGCGACGGACCGTTTGCGCTTCCGGTGATCGAGATCGAAGTCGATGCCGATCGCACGTTCGACTACGAAGGCAAGTACCTCGGCCAGGGCACGCGTGAGATCTGCCCGGCCGTGATCCCCGATAGTCTCGCACGCGAAACGCAGCAGGCCGCGCTCGCCGCGCACATCGCCCTCGGATGCGAAGGCTACTCACGCAGCGATTTCGTGGCCGCGGAAGACGGCGTCTACTTCCTCGAGACCAACACCCTCCCCGGCCTCACCACCAGCTCCCTCGTCCCGCAGGAACTGGCGGTGGTGGGGATTTCGTTCCGTGAGTTTCTCGAGAAGCAGATGGAGTTGGGGGTCATGAAGTCGCAAAGTCTCAAAGTCTCAAAGTCTCAAAGTTAGAACCGGGCCATGGCGGGTGGGCCTTTGCGACTTTGAGACTTTGCGACTTTGCGACTTCCCGAAGTCCGAAACCTCACCCCCGCCCCGACGTAACATAGACACGTGGAACCAACCGCCATTCTCCTCGCCGTGCTTCTCGGCCTCGGCCTCTCCGCGTCGACGGGGTTGAATACTTTTCTGCCGTTGCTGCTGCTGTCCGCGGCGGCGCGATTTCAGATCGCCGGCATCGAGCTAGGTCAGCGCTTCGATTGGCTCTCGTCCGATGTGGCCATCATCGTCCTCATCATCGCTTCGATCGTGGAGATCGTCGGCGACAAGGTGCCCGCCGTCGATCACTTCCTCGACTCGATCGGCACGTTCGTCCGCCCGCTCGCCGCAACCGTGGCCACCGCCTCCGTACTCACCGGCGCGGACGTGAACCCGACCGTGGCTGCCGTCGTCGGCATCATGATCGGCGCACCGACCTCGCTCGGCTTCCATACGTTGAAAGCAGGAACGCGCGTAGCCTCGTCCGCAGCAACGCTGGGCTGCGCGAACCCGATCCTCTCGCTCATCGAAGACGTGATCTCGCTCTCGCTTACCGTGCTGGCTATCTTCGTCCCGCTGGCCGTCCCGATCGCACTGGCGTTGCTGGTGTGGGGGTTGTGGGTGGTGGCGAAGAGGATCCGGCGGCGCGAAGCGACGGCGGCCTGATCGCGGTCTTCGCGAAAAACTCTTACCTCGCCGGCCTGTTCAGCACCGTGATCCGTCCATAGACCTTCGGCTCGAGTGCGCTTTCCGCACCTGCGAGCTGTTCGATCAATACATCGCGGATCGGGGTGGCGAAGGAGGTCTGGATGCGGTCGGCGGGAACGCCTTTCATGATTTCGCTCGTGCCGTCGCCGCCGCCGGCGATGAAGTCGGGCATGATCACGGTGTAGAGCTTTTCCGGATCGACCGGGTCGCCGTTGTCGAGCGTGGCGCTCACGAAGCGGTCCGTTCCCTTCTTCGCGGCGTCGAACGTGTAGCGCAGACCGCTGACCTGCATGATGCCGCGCTGCCCGGTGGTGGTGGCGCGGAGGATGTCGATGAGCTGCGCGCCGGTGAGAATCACCATCGTCGGATAGTTGTCGAACGGGCTGACGGCGAAGATGTCGCCGTAGGTCAAATCGCCCGCAGGCAGATCGGAGCGAATGCCGCCCGAGTTGATGATGCCGACGTCCGCACCCGCCGATTTGCGCAGCGCATCCGCGAGCAGACTTCCAAGCGCCGACTCCGCCCCATAGGTGCGCGTGAAGGTCGCTGTCGTGATGATGCCGACTTTCTGGTCGCGCTTCGCGGCCACACGGCGCAGATACGGATCGAGCACCTCGGCCACGCGCGCATTGGCCGTCATCGTCTCGCCACCGAAGACGCGAGGGACGAGCTTCGCTCCTTTGGCAGCGGTGCGCGGATCGCATGAATCCGTTCCCTCGTACACGAACGAACAGATCATCGTGGGCTTGCGCATCTCGCTCTTCGTGACGCGATCCTTGGCGGGTTCGATCCAGAGATCGACGACGGAAAACTCGCGGCTCAAGGCCTGTCCCTGCACCGTCGGGATGCCGTTCACGTAGTGCCGCATGTTGGCGTGCGTATGGCCGGCAAAGAACGCGTCGATGGTGCCGGGCGGCAGGCTCTGCAGGAGTTGCATCGCCTCCGCCTGCGTCTGGCAACTGTCGAGCGAGTGCTCGTTGTTCATGTCCGTGCAGCGGCCGCCGATGTGCGCGATCACGATGACCGCATCGGCACCCTGCTCCCGCAACCGGCGCGCTTCCGCCATCGTCGCAGCCACCGGATCGGTGAAGGAGAGCGACTCGACGTTGATGGCCATGGTCACGGCCGGAGTGTCGGGAGTGGAGAGGCCGATGATGCCGATCCGCGCTCCGCCCACACGCACCATCGTGGACGGTTTCGCCCAGGCCGGAGTCTGCCCCGAGGCCTTCTCGATCATGTTCGCGGAGAGGAATGGGTACGCCGCCAACGCTGCGTTGCGTTTGAGCGCGCCCAGCTCGTCATCGTCCTTGCTGCGCGGAATCGGCTCCGGACCGACAGGACCGAAATCGAACTCGTGATTGCCGACGGCGACCGCCGTGTAGCCCATGGCGTTGTAGCCGCGCACCATGGCCTCGCCTTCGAATAGATTCGACTCCAGCGTGCCCTGGAACATATCCCCTGAGTCGACCAGCAGCACGCGGCCACCATGCTGCTCGCGCAGCGCCTCCACGTGCGTGGCCAACACCGGAAGTCCTCCCCACAGCACGCCCTCTCCGCCGTCCGGCGGCGTTTCGACGTGACCGTTGAACCATCCGTGAACGTCCGTGGTACCGACGATCACGACATGGACCGGCTCAGCCGGCTTGCGCCACGATGCGCATGCCGAGGCCAGGAGGAAGAGAACCAGCGGCAAGGACCGTTTCATCGCGAGGCATTATAGGGAGTCTCAAAGTCTCAAAGTCGCAAAGTCGCAAAGGGGCGCACGCCGGTTATCCTTTGAGACTTTGCGACTTTGAGACTTTGAGACTCGCCAACAATGAAGCCGCGCATGACCTACCACCTCGCCGCAACCACGATCGCCCTCTTGCATCTGGCCTTCATCCTCTTCGTGATCTTCGGAGGATTTCTGGTGCTGCGATGGCCGAAATTGATGTGGATTCATCTCCCGGCGGCGGTGTGGGGTGTGCTGATCGAGTGGTTCAGCTGGTATTGTCCGCTCACGAAGTGGGAAAACTACTTCCTGCAGCAGGCCGGACGGGCCGGCTACAGCGGCGGCTTCGTAGCGCACTACATCATGCCCGTCATCTACCCCGCCGGCCTCACGCGGGGGCACGAGATTGCCATCGGCGTCTTCGTGCTCGTCCTCAATGCCGGCATTTATATGAGAGTCTTTCGATAGCATGTTCAATGCAGCGATTCCACAGCACCCCGTCGATACGATCAACGACACGACGTTTGCCAGCCTCGGACTGTCGCCGGAGGTTCTGGCCACCGTCGAGAAGATCGGTTTCGTCCATCCCACTCCCATCCAGGCCGCCGTCATCCCCACTGCACTGACCGGCCGCGACGCCATCGGGCTCGCCCAGACCGGCTCCGGAAAAACAGCCGCATTCGTGCTGCCGATGGCCGAGCGCCTGACGCACGGCCGCGGCGTGCGCGGCCTGATCATGGCCCCCACGCGCGAGATCGCTCTGCAGACCAAAGCGTTCCTCGATCTCTTCGGCAAGAACCACAACCTGCAGACCGCCTGCCTCATCGGCGGCGTGCGGATGAAGCCGCAGCTCGACGCGCTCCACGCCAATCCGGACGTGGTCGTGGCCACGCCGGGACGTCTTCTCGATCACGTGAACCGGCGCACGGTGAATCTGGAGAAGGTGGAAATCCTCGTTCTCGACGAGGCCGATCACATGCTCGACCTCGGATTTCTCCCGCAGATCCGCGACGTGCTGCGCCGCCTCCCGCGCGATCGCCAGACCATGATGTTCTCCGCCACCATGCCGGACTCGATCGAGATGATCGCGCGCGATTTCATGCGCGATCCGGTGCGCATCGACATCATGCCGGTCGGCGGCGCGGCGGAAGGAATCACGCATCGCGTCTATGTCGTGAAAGAAGCGGACAAGCGCAACTGCCTCCTGGCACTGCTCGATCAGGAGCTCGGCTCGACGCTCGTCTTCACGCGCCGCAAGATCGACGCGGAATGGCTTTACGCGGTCCTCGACCGAAAGGGTCATCCGGTAGCGCGCATCCACGCCGATCAGTCGCAGAACAAGCGCGTCGATGCGCTGAAGACGTTCCGCGAAGGCGAGCATCGCATCCTCGTGGCCACCGACATCGCCGGCCGCGGCATCGACATCCCCGGCATCGAGCACGTGATCAATTTCGACATCCCGGAGAACGTCGAGGATTACGTTCATCGCGCGGGCCGCACCGCCCGCGGCCGCGCCAAAGGAATCGTGGCCACGATCGCTACCTGGCAGGATCTGCCGATGGTCCGCAAGATCGAAGAGACCCTCGGCGAGAAGGTCCCCCGCTGTACCGTCCCCGGCGTCGAAGCGTGGGAAGAGTCCGAGAAAAAACCGGCAACGAAACGGCGCCGCGTGTAGCTACTCGCGCGTGAATCCTGTGGCGCCGATCGGGTCCGGCGGCTCCTTCGGCGTCGCACCGCGCTTGCGACTGGCCTCGATCAGCGACTCGCCCTCAGGCGATACCGCGATCTCTTTCGCCATCTGCGCCCGCGCGCTGGCGAGATACACCGCCACTCCCTTCTCCGCGTAAATCTCCTCGATCGCCGCCGCATCCGCATCGATCACGATGTAGTCATGCAACCGCGTCGAGAAAATCGCCAACTTTCCGTCGGACTGCTTCTCGATGCGCCACGCCATACGCGCGATTATCGACTGTTTGGAGTGCGGCAGCCGCAGCTGCCGCTTTTTTATGTTCGTGCGGCGCGGGGACATACAAAAGCGGCGGCTGCGGCCACCGCACTCCAAAACGTGAAGTCAGCGCGCGTAGCGCAATCCGACATGCCACGCCCTCGGCTGGCCGAGGGTGACCACCGGAGTGGCGCTGGCTTCGACTTCTTCATTCGTGATGTTCTCGATGGCAAAGGTGAGATCGAACGCGGTCGTGATCGGATGCGACGCGGTGAGATCGGCCACGAGGTAGCCGTCGAGCGGTAATTCGTTGCGATCGTCATCGAACTGGCTCGACGACCATCGCAATTGCGCGCCCACGCGTTTCCACATCGCCTGAGCCGTAGCCTGGACGCGCGCCACCTGCGGCACGCGTTTGCCGCGCAGCTCGCCGTCGCGCACCGTGGCATCGACGACGAGGAGGCCGGCGGATGTGCGCCAGTCGCGGAAACGCCATTCCGCATCGAGCTCCGCGCCGACGGATCGCGTGCGCCCGAGGTTCTGACGCTGACGGGTGATGAGCTCGGGAGACAGGAAAAGAGTGACGTTGGCGATCGTGTCGGTCACGTTCGCAAAAAACAAAGTGAGCCGCGCGTTGCTGGCACGCGCGCCAAGCTCGAAACCGGTCAGCTCCTCCGATTTCAGAGCCGGATTCGGCAGCGTCTGCACATTGCCGACCCGGAAGCCGCGATAGAGCTCATTGAGGGTCGGCGCTCGGAACGCGCTGTAAGCCGATGCGGTAAGCGACAGCGCGTCGCCGGTACGCCACAGCACGGACAGGCGTGGATTGAGCTGCACCTCCGTGGCACGCCCACCGTCACCCTCGTTCCGCCACCCATCGGTGCGGACACCAGCGACGACCGTGACCGACGGCGAAACGGCGAAGAGATCTTCGATGTACGCCGACGCGGTGCGTTGCCGTCCGCCTGCTTCGACGCGGAACGTGCCGTTCGGCGTGAAGCGCAGCTCGTCGCTCACGCCTTCCGCCTCTTTCGCCTCGGCACCGGCGACGATGACGTGCCGCGTTCCGAACGCGCGCGTGTATTGCGCGCTGCCGCCGATCCCGCGCGAGGGCACGCGCTGCTCGACCGTCAGCCGCTCGCCATTGCGATCGGCGTCGATGGCGGTGAAAGTTTGAAAATAATCCTGATCGCTGCCGTAGCCGCGCAAAGCCAGCGATCCGCCGAAGAGCGCCATGTCGCCACCACCGGCAGCGTGACGGAGCGTCGTGTCGTTCTCCTGCAGCGGCGTGCCGTTGCTGCGCGACTCGCGATAGTGCGAGAGGCGGAGAAATGCGCTTCCACGGCGCAGCGTCCCGTCGAGCGTCGCATGCCGCGCATCCGCGGCCAGGTCTACAGCACCGCGCTGCTCGGGACGTACCAATGCATATCCCGCGGTGGAGAGAAAGCCCGCCGCGATGTTTCCGCTCCAGTCGCCGCGATCGGACGCAGCGAAGATCGATCCTGTGGCCGTCTCCTGCGATCCGGCGGACACGTCGACGTCCAGTCCCGCCGCCTTCCGCCGCACGAACTGAATCACCCCTCCCATGGCCGAGCTGCCATAGAGATCGGACGCACCGCCGCGCAACACTTCCACGCGATCGAGCGCCGCACGCGGAACGCGTCCCCAGTACACCCAGCCACCGAACGGATCGTTCAGCGGCACGCCGTCGTCCAGCACGAGTGCCCGCGACGCGCCACTGGCACCGACGCCGCGCAGCGTCACCCCCTGAGCCGTCGGATTGGCCACGCGGCTTCCGGTACGGCGGAACAGCGCGAATCCGGCCACCTGTCGCAGCGCGTCATCCAAGGTCAGCGCCTCCGACTCCTGCAACGCCTCCCGCGACAGCACCACCACGCTGGCCGGCGTCTCCGCCACCCGCGTCTCCGTGCGCGTGGCCGTGACGGTAATGGTCTCGGAAGCCGCCGCGGTCTGCGCAAGAAGCAATGTGGCGAAAATGAGCATCGATCACTCGCAAGCCTAACCTCTGGGCGACTCGGAACGAGAGACGGAATTGAGAATTGAGAATTGAGGATTGAGAATTGGGTACGCTGTCATTCTCAATTCGAATCATGAATGACTTCGCACCAGCCTGGTTCCTACCCGGACCGCACTTTCAGACGGTGTGGGGACGGATCTCTCGTCCGCGCCGGCTCGTGTCGTTGCGTCGCGAATGCATCGAGACACCCGATGGCGATGAGCTGGTGCTTGATCACCTTGATGCGTCGTCGCCTGCGCCTGTGCATTTCGTTCTGATGCACGGACTCGAAGGGAGCTCGGCCTCGGTTTACATCCAGGGCATCCTGGCCGTCATCGCGCGACACGGCTACTCCGCGACGGCGATGAACTTCCGCTCCTGCGCGCGCGATCCGCGCAGCATCACGCGCATGCTGCCGAACCGGCGTCCGCGTTTTTATCACTCAGGCGATACGGGCGATTTCGATTTCCTGGTTCGCATGCTCAACACCCGAATGCTCGCCGCGCGCATGCCACAGCAGCGTCTCGTCGCGTTCGGCGGTTCCCTTGGCGGGAACGTGCTGCTCAAGTGGCTCGGCGAGCATCCCGGTCAATCGCTCGTGGCCGCCGCCGCGGCGCTCTCGGTTCCATACGATCTCGGCGAGGGAGCACGCTTGCTCGACCGCTCCGCCACGGGTCGCTTTTACGTCGGCCAGTTTCTGGCCACGCTCAAGAAAAAAGTCTCGCGGCCCGACATCGCACCGCTCCTCGATCTGCCGCGCGTGCTGCGCTCGCGAACGTTTGTGGAGTTCGACGACTCTGCGACCGCGCCGCTGCATGGCTTCACCAGCGCGGATGATTACTACGCGCGCTCGAGCTCGATCCACTTCGTCGGCCGCATCACCACCCCAACGCTCGCGCTCAATGCCGCCGACGATCCATTCCTGCCCTCGGATGTCCTGCCGCGCGTGAAAGCCGCGGCCGCCGCTGCCGTCGACTTCCGCACCACACCGACGGGAGGACACGTCGGCTTCGTCAGCGGCGATGCGCCGTGGCGCTGCCAGTACTGGGCGGAAGAGCTGGTCGTGCGCTGGCTGCTCGAAAAGGCGGACGCGGCGTGACGTCGCAGTCCGTGTCAGCGCAGACCGCGCGTCGCGAGTTGCTGCTCTCGATTGCTTTCGCGGTTTGGGGACTGGCCATCGCCATCGCCATGGTCGCCGTCTGGGACCGGCCCGCGCCGCCCAATCAGCTCGCCGGTTTCGCGAAAACGCATGGCTTCGACGCGCACGGCCCATTCCGCTGGGTGGCCGGGCTGATGCTCTTGCCGGTCTTCGTGCCGCTGGTATTGCGACCGTTGGCGCGGCGGCTCGCGTCTGGATCGTCATGGGCTTGCAACGCGGTGCTCATCGCACCACTGATCACGCTCTGGCTCGCGACCGTCCATCGCAACGTGTTCTGGGCGACACTTCCGTGCGCCATCGCGATCGCCGTTTGTACGCTGCTGCGCAATCGCGATCTCGGATTCACGCGCCGCGACGTCGTCCTGATCGCCGCGTTTCTTCCGACGCTGCTCACCATCATCGACGTCGATCCCGGCCTTCCCGCCGACGGCGCGATCTACATCGCCGCGCTGCTCATTCTCGGCATCCGGATCGCCATTACCTTCATCCCCTCGCCCCTTCCGCCGGCACTCGCATTCGTCGCCGCGCCGCTCGGTCTGGCATTGCAGACCGGTTTCTTCGCGCGCGATCAGCGTTACCTCGGATGGCACGCGCTGGCCATCGTCGTCATCACGCCTTTCGTCCTGCGCCTCGTGTTGCGCAACGGCAGACGCGCCGCGCAGATCCTCGTGCTGGTCATTTATCCGCTCGCGCTCTACAGCTACGCGAACGCGCTCAGCCTCGGCACCGCCGAAGGGAAACCGCGCGTCGACTTCTTCGAAGACGGACATGCGCTGCTGCCGGCCTCGGAATACCTGCGCGGCGAGCGACCGTATCGCGACACGCTCCCCGCGCATGGATTGATCGAGGACGGACTGTTCGACTTCGCCGCGATGCAGATCGGCGACGTGAACCTCGGCACGCGCGGAAAAGCGCGACACGTGATCGGCTCGCTCGTCGCCGTCGCGCTGTATGCAGTTGCCTTCGCCGCGACAGGATCCGCCGAGGGAGCATTCCTCGCGGTACTGCTCGCGCTGATGACCGGCGTGTTCCGCGGCAGCATCCGATACCTGCCCGCCCTGATCACGCTCGCACTCATCGCCGCCGCGATTCGACGACGAAGACCGTGTCTCTACGCATGGGCTGGATTCGGGACCGTCCTCTGCGGATTGACCAGCCTCGACTTCGCCGCGTACGCATTCATCGCCCTGATCGTGGCAGTCGTGCGCGCGCGCGATCGGCGCGTCGCGGCGACGCGTGCGGCCATCGGCATCGCTGCCGGCGTCGTGCCGCTGGCCATCATCCTCGCGGCATTCGGAGTCTTCGGCGACTTCCTGCGCAGCACCTTCGTGGAAACGCTCGCCGCCAGTTCCGCCTACACGCTCAACTTCTTCACGCCGCCCGCGGCCATCGCGAAAGTGAATGCCTTCCCCGACGTGCTTGCGGCGACGCTCGATCGCGACGTCTTCCCGTATCTCTTCTGGTGCCTCGCCGCGATCTTCGCCGGCGTCGCCATCACGCGCCGCGCCTCACGCCGCATCGAACCGATCCTGATCGTGGCTGTCTTCGTCGTCGCGACGGCCATCTCCTATGCCGAACGACATCACCTCTACTTCGGCATGCTCGCCGCGGTCCTCGTCGTGGCATTCATCCTCCGGCTCCTGCGCCGCCGCCAGACCGCATTCGCCGTCATGACCATCCTCGCCACGATCGTCCTCGCCGCGCCGACCACACACATCGGCGTCATCGGCTGGATGCGCCGCGGCCGCGGCCCCATGGAACCCGGAATCACCGAGATCACGAGCCTGCCCCGCGCACGCGGCGCCTACTTCACCGAACGAGACGCCGCGGTCATCGCCAGCGCCAACAAATACCTCGCCCTCACCCTCCAGCCCGGCGAAACCTTCTTCGACTTCACCAACAGCGGCCTCCTCTACTTCCTCCTCCGCCGCGACTGCCCCATCCGCGAATACGAAGTCGCCTTCTACCAAACCGAAAAACAACAACGCGAGATCATCCGCCGCCTGGAAGCCAACCCAAAAATCCGCGCCGCCCTGATTCCCGCGTCGCCACAAGGGCGCTTTACGGTCGACGGCGTATCGAATGCCGAACGTGCGCCATTGGTTTGGGAGTACCTACAGACGAACTTTCAGCCTGATTTTGAGGAAGGGGAGGTGGTGTTTTGGAGGAGGAAGTGAGGGCCACGACTTCAACCTCACAGCGCCCGTTTACAGCGAAGCTGTCACGGCGGCGGTAGAATTGATGCATGGAACGGAATCTGGAAGAGATTGCGTCGGAAGCGTTGCGGATGAGCGTGGAGTCCCGTGCGGCACTTGCGAAGCGGCTGCTGGAGAGTCTCGACGAACTGGCGCCAGTTGAGTACGAGCGCATGTGGGTCGAGGAAGCGACTCGGCGATACCAGCAACTGAAGGCCGGCACAGCGAGCTCGATCGCATCCGAAGAGGTTTTTGCGAGACTGGACGCGCGACCGCGCGAATGAAGTCGCGTTTTCACGAAGCGGCCGACGCGGAGCTCGCAGAAGCGTTCCTCTACTACGAAATCCGGCGGTCTTTCTTCTCACGGTATCCGCTGGTGGGCATTCCGCGCAGAACGCCGCGAAACGCCGACAGCGGGCGGTCCGGAACCAGCGTGATCACATTTCCTTTGCTGATCACCTGCATCTCCTGCCCGGCCTTCAAGCCAAGTCGCTCCCGAATCTCTTTGGGGATCACGACTTGAAACTTCGGGGATACGCGTGTTCTGACCATGTTGTCACCTGCACATTCGATCGATCCAAGTGTAGTACTTCGCGGCGCGTCGAACATGGGTGCGTTTGCACGCTGCCCCAACCGCCGGCACTTATCGGAGCGCGGTAGAATGACCGCGTGAAGATCACAACCGGCACTGTCACACAGGGGACGATCGTCGTGGATGGGCAACTGTTCTCTGAAGGCGAGAAAGTCACCGTGCTCAGTTACGACGACAGCAAACCGTTTCGCGTTTCACCCGAAGAGAAAAGATTGCTGCTCGAGTCGATCGCCCAAGCCGACCGTGGCGAGTTCGTTGACGCTTATGCCCTCCTGGCAGAGCTGGACAAGTCGAGCTGATCCGTGGCATTTCGCGTAACGCCGACCCCTCTGGCTACTCGGCAGATTCGGATCGAGTCGGAGTGGTGGCGCCGCAACCGCACAAAAGCGCCAAACCTCTTTCGTGACGAACTGCGAAGAGCGTTCGACCTGATCGCCGACTATCCTGAAGCAGGCGCGCTGACGGACGACGTTGACCTCAGCGGTGTGCGTCGCGTTCTGCTGATCGGCACCCAGCATCACGTCTACTATCGCGTGAATATCCCTGCGAAGCGCATCGAAATCCTGGCGGTGTGGAGCACGATTCGCGGAGAGCCACCCCTGATCCCCGAGGGCTAAGCTTTCGGAGCGGCTGAGTGAGCAGTCGTCCGCTACGCAGTCCCCTCTCCCCTGAGGGACTTTCGCTCGCTTTGACGCGATCTTCTGCAGGTACTCAATCCAACGTGTGGGAGTTGCCCTGATGAAGAAGTGTCATGGCTCGGTATTTCTCTGTCTTCTGGTGGTTCTTTCTGTTTCGGTGCAGGCCTTTGCCATCTCACCGGAGGATGTTGCGACGACGGACATCCGGAAGCTCGTGGATGTGAAATCGATCCGCGGGGCGAAAGGGGCGAAGCGAATCGCCGTCCCGGGCTATCGGGTCATCTTCACCACACGCACCAAGGTCGTCGCACGCGCCGAAGACTGGCTCGGCGGAGTTGGCGGCGGAAGCAGTTCCGGCGCGAAGGCGACGATGGAAGTGGTCCTGGGCAATGTCGACTTTGCGACTCTCCAGGGAGTGGCAGACGCTGCATACGCTGATTTCATCGATAACCTGAAGTCGAACGGAATCGAAGTCGTACCGCTGGAGACGATCACCTCATCCGCCGCCTTTCAGAAAATGAAGCCGACCGTGAGCACAGCCGACGCGCCGCATACCAAGCGCTCCCGCGACAAGAAGACTGACTACATCGTGGTCTCGCCCTCGGCCATCCCGCTCTGGTTCACGAACTGGGACGGCGATGTCAGCGACCAGGGCATGAACCAGACCAACATCCGTGCGATCACCACGATGGCGAAGGAGCTCGATGCGCTGGTGCTCTTCCCAATCATGCATGTCGATTTCGCGACCGTCGGCGGATCGGGCGGCAAGTTCGCCCGCCGGGCGTCGGTCACGGCGAAAGCCGCCATCTACGCGAACCCTGCGTACACGCTGTTCTTCCTCGCCAACGAGAAGGGCGGTGCGTTCGCGCGAATGACGGACGGCATTGGGGTGGAAGGCGATCCGGGCGAGTTCGTCGCGGCCGACCACGCCTCGAACGCCGCGTTCATCGGCTCCATGCAAAAGATCGGCATCGACTTTGGACCGGTCAAGAGCAAGAAGAACATGGTCCTGCAGACGAACCGCGAACAATTTCATGGTCTCGCACTCGACGCGCTCCGCGGGACCAACACGGCCTTTCGCCGAGCCTTGCAGGAAGCGTTGAAGTAACGATTTCGACGGACGGGATGCGCTGGCTGCCTTCGCATCCCGTCCCCGCTCGAGCGCCTTCTTCGCCTCCAAACCTATAATCCGCGCCGCATGAGCATTTCTCTCCAGTCGCGGTTTGCGGCGTTTCTCGCGGAGCGGTTTCCGTTTGCGGCTCCGGTGGCGCTGCCTTGCCTCGGCGATGACGGCCGGATCGACACGGAGAAGTTGCGGGAGTCGCTCGGGGATTCGCTCCTGATCGGCGATCTTCCGGAGACGACGCCCGGAGTCAGCGCCGGCGAGCGACTGAAGCAGGCCATCGATGACGTGACGGATGCGGCGGAAGGTTTTTGCCGGCGCGCGGCGATCGTGGCGTCGCTCACCGCCGAGGAGAAGCGGGAGATTCTGCGCGGCATGCTGCTCACGCGCGCCACCGACAATCGCCTCAAGCAGTTCTTCACCGGCGGCGAGGTGCGTTGGGGCAACACTTCGTTTCAAGGCAAGGGCTTCCGCTCCCTCGGGCAGGAAGCGATCTACGCCGCGGTGATCCGCCTGCAGCCTGACGACGTGATCTCTCCGATGATCCGCGACCTCGGCGCGGTGCTGGCAAAACACAATCATCGCGACACCGTGCGCATGGCGCTCAGCGCGCAAATGGGCAAAGCGGGTCCGCCGATGAACGGGAAGGATCTGCACGTCGGCGATTGGGAGCACGGCATCCTTCCGGCCATGGCGCCCCTCGGCAGTCCGGCGCTGACGATCGCCGGCATCGCCATGGCCTTTCAGTTGCGCAAGGAATCGCGCGTAGCCGTCTCGTTCGCCGGCGAGGGCACGACGTCGCTCGGCGAATGGCACGAGGCCATCAACGCCTGCGCCGCGCGCAAGCTGCCGGCGGTGTTTTGCGTGCAGAACAATCAGACCGCGCTGTCGACGCCGGTGCGCGACAACTCGGCGGTGCGCGTCTTCGCTGATAAGGGTCTTGGGTACGGCATCCCCGCGGTGACGATCGACGGCACGGACGCCGAGGAGATCGCGGGCGCGTTTGCGTGGGCGGCGGAACGGGCGCGCGAAGGCCACGGACCCACGCTCATCGAGCTCGTGGCCATGCGCATGTGCGGTCATGCCCATCACGACGACATGCTCTACCTCGGCAAAGACCCGCAGTCGACTTGGACCTATCCCCCGCTCACCGAACAGGGATACGCCAATCGCGATCAGTACGAGTTCTGGCGCCAGCGCGATCCGCTCGTGACGTACGCGGCGAAGCTCGAGGAGCAAGGGATCGTGGCCGCCGGTGAAGTCGACGCGTGGAAGAAAGAGATCGAAGCGCTCGTCGACGAAGAAGCGCGCAAGGTGATCGAAGCACCCTGGCCCGACGGGGCCGATGCCGGCAGTGGCGTGCTGGCGAACGAGAGCCCACGCCAACACGTGGAAGTGCTCGACGAGTCGCGGCGCCGGTCCGCGTCACAGAACGTTGGCCTGCCCGAGGTCGAGGATGCGCCGCCCTTCGACGCGAAAGGAAAAACGTTTCTCGAAGCGGTGATGCTCGGCGTCGGCGATGTCCTGCGCGCGGACGAGCGAGCCTTTGTTTATGGCGAAGACGTCGGCGGCAAGTACGGGAACGCGTTCCTGCTGCTCCGTCCGCTGCTCGAAGAATTCGGCGATCGCATCATCAACTCCGTGCTCTCCGAGAGCGCCACCATCGGCGTCTGCACCGGCGCGGCGCTGGCGGGAATGAGGCCGATCGGCGAGATGCAGTTCAACGACTTCGTGGCCAGCGGGTTCAACGCGCTCGTCAACAACGCCGCGAAGATCCGCTATCGCTGGGGCAACGGCATTCCGATGGTGCTGCGCATGCCGTGGGGCGGCTTGCGTCACGCCGGTCCGTATCACTCGCAGAACACGGAAGCGTGGTTCTACCGCACGCCCGGTCTGAAGATCGTCGTACCGTCCACGCCACACGACGCGCGCGCGCTCATGATGGCCGCCGCGAACGATCCCGATCCGGTTCTCTACTACGAGCACATCGCGCTCTATCGCGATCCGAAGATCAAGCAGGCGCTGTCCAACGACGCACCGGCGCCGCTCCCGATCGGCAAAGCCGCATTGCGCCGCGCCGGCGACGATCTGGCCATCATCACGTACGGCGCGTACGTTCATCACGCGCTGCAGGTCGCTGGAACACTGGCGAAGGAAGGACATGAATGCGCCGTCCTCGACCTGCGCACGCTTTCTCCGCTCGATCGCGATTCCGTGCTGGCCGTGGCGCGCCATTGCAATCGCGTCCTGATCGTCCACGAGGACACCCGCACCGGCTCAATCGGGGAATCCCTCGCCGCAATCATTCAGGAAGAAGCCTTCGAATATCTCGACGCCCCGGTGCGCATCCTCGGCGCGCTCGACACGCCGGTTCCGTACTCACCGCCCCTGGAAGAAGTGTTTTTGCCGAGCGTTGCGC
This sequence comes from Acidobacteriota bacterium, assembly GCA_030775085.1. Lineage (GTDB taxonomy): Bacteria > Acidobacteriota > Thermoanaerobaculia > Gp7-AA8 > Gp7-AA8 > QHVT01. Next base: position 19,213 of record JALYJW010000033.1, read on the forward strand.
AAATCGAAAACGCCGCGCGATTGCTGTTGCGGTATTAACTGCGTTTTGGAGTGCGGTGGCCGCAGCCGCCGCTTTTGTATGCAACCGCAGTGCGTGAACATACAAAAGCGGTAGCTGCTGCGGCTACCGCACTCCAAAACGCTGCGGCGCGGAAGTGGGTCAGCGCTTTGGGCGGATGACGCGCACAATATCTCGACGAAGTGGCGTGTCCTCTGTGATGCCCCACGCGATTTTGGTCAGTGGCCAGACCATGTCGATGCGTTCGCCAGGCGTCAGGCGCATGACCTCGTCATACGTTAGTTCTACTTCGCCCAGATTGAATTTTTCGTCACGTTCTGTCACGCCACCATTGTCTCACGCGCCGCGGTATTGCTCGCGAACCCATTGCGCGTCTTCTTCGCTGAGCGCGTCGCCAACCGCTGCTGCGGCCGCCACCTGCTTCGCGTTGCGTTGGCCGAGGAGGACGCACGCGGTGGGGTTGCCGGTGAGGAGGGCGCCGATGACGGCGTGGAGGACGGGCTCTTCGTGCTGCGCGCTGAATTTCTCGCGCATGGCTGCGGCGGCGCGCTTGTAGCGGGTGATCGCTTCGGGATTGCGGAAGTCGGCCACGTTGCTGCGGAAGTCACCTTCGCCGTACTGGACGGGCTGGTCGTACTTGCCGAGGAGCAGGCCGTGTTTGAGTGGTGAGAAGAACGCCACGCCGAGGTCGTGATCGTCGACCCACCGCTTCAGGCCGGAGGATTCGTAATCGTCGTCGACGAGGTTGCGATACGGCTGCACGACGTCCGGATCGACGCGCTCGATGAAGCGCATGAGACGCGATGCGTCCCAGTCGGAGAGGCCGATGAAGCGCACCTTTCCATCGTCGCGCAGGCGGCGCATCGTCTCCAGCGCGCCATCGAAGTAACGATCGTCCGGCCCGAAATCGCAGTGATGAAAATAGTGAAGGTCGATCCTGTCCGTGCGCATGTTGCGCAGCGAGCGCTCAGCCTGCTCGCGCATGAACGTCGGATCGTACGGATGGTTGGCCGGTCCATGCACCCATCCGAACTTCGTGGCCAGAAAAATCTCATCGCGGCGCACGGTGTCCCACACCTGCCCGATGAGCTCCTCGGCGTGGCCATCGCCGTACGCATCGGCCGTGTCCCAATGCGTGATGCCGGCGCGATACGACGCGATCAACGCCTCTTTCGCCAACGCATCGTCGTGACCGCTCCAGCCGACGGATACGCCGGACCCTGAGACGTGCGGCCCCCCATGTCCCCACGTGCCGAGGCTGACGGCGGGAACGGAAACGTTCGTGCGGCCGAAACGGATCATGCGCATGAGCGCGGATTATAGTGACGGGATGGCGTGTGCCTTCTGCACGGATCTCCTCAACGCCGGCGATCTCGTCTTCGAAGACGATCGCGTTTGGGTGCTCCTCCATCCCGACTGGTCGCCGCGCGGTCACGCCATGATCGTGTCGAAACGACACGTCGAGAACGCGTCGGCGCTCGAGGAGGAAGAATGGCTGCACCTCGCACGCGTATGGCATCGCGCCGAGCGCGTGCTGCTCGACGCCACCGGCGCAGAACGCGCGATCATCCTGAAACTCGGGATCATGACACCGCACCTGCACGTCCACATCTATCCCGTGTCGGCACGGGCAACGCGGGAAGAGGCTTTCGCGGCGTTCGATGGAAAAGCGCAGGAGCCTCGCGACGAACGGTTCGTGGTAGCGATCCGGAATGCGCTCGCGTGAGGCGAGCGATTACCATCATTGCCCCGACGCGATGCGGTAGTTCGGCGCAGTGTCAGGTCGACGGCTCTCCCGTGAACCAGGGTGGCCGCTGATCGGCAGGGCCGCACCAGCCCCAGTCGTTGAGTGTGTCAACGAAGAGCTGCCGTTCATACACCGCGTAGCTCTCGCCGAGCAGACTGAGGTAATAGCCGGTTGTGGAGTCCATGGGCAGTTTCGGACACTCGCCGTCGGTCATGCAGATCAGAGTGCCTCGGGTTCCGCCGAAGTTGTGAACCAAGCCCAGGTAGGCGTGACTCAGGCCGTCTGTTGCGGTGGCAACAAACGGGGCAGAAAACTGCACGCCGAGATCGGCACATGCCTGCCGCCAAGCGGAACAAACGCGCTCCTCGAGCTCTGTCATCGTTTCCATCTCAGGTCATGCGAGGTCGATTCACGGCGATGGGCAAAATCAATCTCATCTGTCAGGACCCTCTGGCGTCTAACGTTTCACGCGAAATCAGTTGACGGCTTCCCATGGGTAGACGCGGCGATTTTCCAGAAGGTACACCTCATACTCCGCTTCCGCGAAAGGTGGCACGCGCAACCGCAGCGTGTGACTCTGGCCGTCTCTGAGTGCGTGATCGATCGGCATCAAACCGTTGCTGTCGAAGTTCCCTTCGAACGGCTCGGAGAGAGTATCGACTCTCCATGTCAGCCTGCGAACGCCGCCCGGGCCCGTGGAGTCGGGGCCATCCGTCACTTCTCTCTCAATGACGACTTTGCCGTCCGAGCTCGAGATCTCCGCGTGAAATGGCAGAGGCCATGTCGAGTGACTGGAGCGGTCCACAAACTCAAAAATCGTCCAGCGACCGGAATCGACGAACGTCATCTCGGCGATCACTGGCGACGCGGAACTGGTTCGAATGACGCCGATCTGTCGCATGACCTGACGTTCCTCGCCGCACGCGGCCAGGAATGCAACGATCACCAGAACGAGGACGTTACGCATCCAAGCACCCAACGACCCTTCCTACTGGGTAAAAAGCCATACCCAGGTCGTTGCGAAAAACCAGAGCGTCGCGAGCGCGCCGCCTGCGGCAATCCATCGCGAGGGTCGCGCGCCCTCGATCGCCGCCGTCCGCCATGCGATCGACGCAGCAAAGAGCGCAATCATCGGGCCCGCAAGGCCCAGCGGATAACCGATTCGATCGTATCCCTCGTCGATGAGTGTCAGAGATGCGGCGCCAACGATCACGCCGAGAGGGCCGTAGCGCCAGCTGAGGCCGGGTGCGGCCTGACGGCCGAGGAGTGCGCCGGCCACCCCGAGAACCGAAGTCACTGCGAGCCAGACTGCCCAGCGCGAGCTGACCGGTGCGAAAAGCACCGGGACCGCGGCAAACGCGACCGCGACGACCAGAGTGAGGCAGAGGATCTGACGCATCTCAAGAGTTGCCGCCCATTGTATTTCGGCTCGTACGTGAGCAAGACCACTGCTGCGACGCCGATTGCGGCAGGACCGCCTCTTCGCCTTCGGCGTCCGGTGCAGGTTAGCGTTGGGCGACCGATTCACGCATAGTCGGACCACAACCTCCCGCCGGGGACCGCCCGACCGGCTTGGGGAAACTGAGGTTTGATCTTGGTTCGATCGTAGAACCGGACGCCGCCCTTCGAGAATGCGGAGAAGACAGGCGACGCGGACACCGCCGGAACGTTCAACCAACCTTGCTGATTCGCTTCATACGCCAGCAGCCAATGTTCGCCATTCAGGGCGTCCGGCTGGTTCACTAACGATGACCAGACAGCTAGATCGAGCGCACCAGCCGGAAAGAGATGCCGAGCATTCGCGTGCAGTGCGAGAAGGGCGACAACGTCGTCTTCCATAGAAGAGACCAGCCGCGCAGCTTGCGCGGAGAGTGACACGTTCCAAGCGAGAGCACCCCAGATTGCCCACGCGACTTCACTTGCCTGCGATCTTGGCGCGTGCCGCGCAACGATGCTCTCGAAGACCTCGCCGAGCGGTGCTTGTGGAACGGCGTGTGTGCCTCGCTGCGCAACTTCAAACAGCGTCCCGAGCGCGACAGGTAACGTTGACGCGTCGGCCGCAGCAGCACCCAAAACACAGTTATGGAACGCCCTCCACGCGCTAGAAGCGACGCTCACGCCCTGCACACGCGATACGGCGTACCGTAATACGGAGTCCGATGGATGGTCCGATGCGAGGTCGAACGCGCGACTGAACAGCGCGAGAAGATCATTGCGCTGCCCGACCGGCTGTTTGGCGCCGCGGACTTCCGCAGACTTCAATTCCGTTGACCAGCCGGAGTCTAAGCGGTGCGGCAACTCCACGATCTCCGTTTTCTTAGGATTGAGAAGCAGCTCAAACGTCGCCAGCACGCCCTGAAGATCGGCAAGCGCCTGCTCCGTGGCACTGAGGCTGCCAAAGGAAAGCTCGTAATCGTCAACGTACCGAAAGCCGCGGAGATCCGTTCCAAACCGTTTCAGGAGTTCGGCGTCAACCGATGCGAGGACAATTTCGGCGATAACGAGCGATGTATCCGGACCGATCGGGATCCCATGTGTCTCCCCGTCGTTCATCGTTTGCAAAGCACGATCAAGAAGATCGCCAATGAGCGGCGGCGACTTCTTCTTCCCAGCCTTCAGTGCTGCCTTGCAAACCGCCTTTGTGTGTAGTGACCATGGAATAGCGTGTGTATAGATCGAGGGATAGAACTGGTCGATATCCGTCACCAGAACGTACCTCGCCGCGCGGCGACGTAGTGCGCGAAGCCGCGACAACTCGCCGTAGTAGTACCTGGGCACCACAGCGCGGCCGCTGCTCTTCATCAGGTAGGGCCGACTCGCCGACAGTCGGTGAGTCCAAGTGTGGGCGTGAAGAAGTTTCCAATGGCTGGCGATAACGTCCGCCAGACCAAAGTACGCTATCGGATGAGGGATCTTCAGGGGTCGCCGCAGACCGCCTGGGCGTGCAAGGTTATGGGCGACGCAGCGCGTCCAACCAGCGGTCTTCCAGCCCGCGCCGTGCTTTCGCGCGAAGTTGGCGTAAGCGTTCGTTACGAACGGTGGAGGCAATTCTCGCGGGAAGTAGCCCTTCGCCAAAAGTGAATTCAGTGCTACCACGAGGCATCAGTCCTGTGCTCGGCGAGCATCTGCTACCGCTTTGGATCGGCTGCCCGCGCCTTCAGATCGCGGACGATGTTCGCCACGGTTACATCGTCAGATGGGAGACCCGCCTGCTGCATCCCACGAGCCACCCCTTGGCCAAAATCCGACGCCGCTAGCTCGGTGTCGCTCTTTGCGCGGCCCTCTTCCTCCGTATCCAGCTGGCGAGCCAACTGGCGGACACGTTCCGCCACTCTCGGATCGGTCATTTCGTTAGCAACCGTAAATAGCCGGTCAGCATCCTGTTTCACGGTCATGACGCTACCTCCTGTCAGGTCAGTATGTCATGCAGTGCGGCCTGCCATGCAGCCTATCGTCCTGGGCGACGTAGCGGGGTTGAGATGGACTGCGTGGCTCGCAGCCTGTCGGCCGAGCGATAGGGCTGCGACGTGGGACGCTGCGGTTATCGGCTTGCGGCGGAAGGTGCTCCGTTGCCGTTCGACCGAGGTCCACATCGCTGACGTCGAGTACCTCGTCTCCGGCCCACCGCGGCGCGCAATCCACAACTGAAAGCGACGCGACACCCAGTCTCAGCGGATCGACCATGCCTCCGAGCCTCCCTCGGAGTCAGTCCCTGTCCACTGAGAACCGGCGTCCCAGTGGTCGCAGATGATCGCGATATACTTCCACGTAGATATCGCATGTTGACGCGCGTTCTCTTCTCCATCGTTCTGGCCTCGCTCGCCTGCTCTCTATCGGCGGCGGAGGTGCGGGTGTTTGCGGCGGTGAGTCTCACGGAGGCTTTGGAGGAGATTGCGGGGGCGTATGAGAGAGCGTCCGGCGATGAGGTGGTGTTTCATTTCGGGGGGTCGAGTTTGCTGGCGCGTCAGATCGAGCAGGGGGCGCCGGCGGATCTTTTTCTCTCCGCGGATGAGGCTCGGATGGATGCGTTGGCGAAGCGCGGGTTGATTGTCACGGCAACGCGGGTGAGCGTGCTTTCGAATGCGCTGGTGGTGGTGGTGCCGCGGGATGGCGGGAGGACGATCGTTCGTCCCGAGCAATTGCTGGATGTTGGTTCGATTGCGCTGGCGGAGCCGTCGTCGGTTCCGGCCGGGGTTTATGCGCGGGCGTGGTTGCAGAGGATCGGGTTGTGGGAGCGGATCAAGGCGAAGGTCATTCCGACGGACAATGTCCGCGCGGCGCTGGCGGCGGTGGAGTCGGGGAATGTCGATGCGGCGATCGTTTACAGGACGGACGCGCGGGTTGGTAAGCGCACGCGGGTGGCGTTCGAGGTTCCGCGCGCGCAGGGTCCGGCGATCTCTTATCCGTTTGCGCTGTTGCGCGATTCGGAGAATCGCGAGGCGGCGTTGCGGCTATTGACGTTCTTGCGATCCGAGGCCGCGTTGAAGGTTTTTGCGAAGCACGGCTTCGATATTTCAAGAGTCAAGGCGCAGAGCACAGCGGGGCGTGGCCGCATCCATCGTGGCGGGATCGCCAGAGACGTCGTATGCCATGGGCAGCGCTCGAACATACAAAAGCGGCAGCTGCGGCTGCCGCACTCCAAAACGTTGCCGTGCTCGCGCTTTATCGAGAAGACTCTTTCGGCATGAGCGCCGAGGAGATTCAGATTCTTGCTTTGACGCTGCGGACGGCGGCGTTGTCGACGGTGCTCATTCTGCCTCCGGCGCTCGGGATGGCGTGGCTGTTGGCGCGTTTTCGGTGGCGGGGAAAGTCGATTGTGGAGACGCTGGTGGCGTTGCCGTTGGTGATGCCTCCCGTGGCCACGGGTCTCATCCTCCTGCAACTCCTCGGGCGGCGCGGGCCGGTCGGGGGATGGCTGCATCGCACGTTCGGAGTGGATGTGGTCTTTACGTGGCGGGCGGTGGTGGCGGCGATGATGGTGATGTCGTTTCCGCTGCTGGTCCGCGCGGCGCGTGTGGCGTTCGAGGAAGTGAATCCGCGGCTGGAGCAGATGGCGCGCACGCTCGGCGCGGGTGACTGGCGCGTGTTCTTCACGATCACGTTGCCGCTGGCGATGCGCGGGATCGTCAGTGGGATGTTGCTGGCGTTCGCGCGCGCCATCGGCGAGTTCGGCGCCACGATCCTCGTGGCCGGCAACATTCCGGGGCGCACCAGTACGCTTTCGCTGGCGATCTACAACCTGGTGCAGCTCGGGCGCGATGGCGAGGCATTTCGACTTCTCGGGATCGCCGTGGCCATTGCGTTCATCGCGGTCTGGACCGCCGAGGCATTTTTGCGGAGGGCGCATGACACTCATCGTGCGTGACCTCACATTGCCGCTGGCCGAATTCACACTGGACGTTTCGGTGACGATGTCGCGCGGCTCGACCGCGTTGTATGGACCGTCCGGCGCGGGGAAGACAACGCTGCTGGAGTTGATTGCGGGGATCCGCAGGCCGCGCAGCGGACGGATCGAGATGGATGGCCGCGTGCTGTGCGATGACGGAGTGTGGATTCCCCCGCGCCATCGCCGCGTCGGATACGTGCCGCAGGACGACGCACTGTTTCCGCATCTTTCGGTGCGGCAGAACGTGTTCTATGGCGCGGCTGACGGCGAGGAGGCTGGCGACGTGATTGAAGTGCTCGAGATCGGATCGCTGTTCGATCGCGGCGTGCAGCGGTTGTCCGGCGGCGAGCGCAAACGCGTGGCGCTGGCACGCGCGCTTCTGACGCGGCCCGACCTGCTCCTGCTCGATGAACCGCTGACGGGCGTCGATTTACCGCTGCGCGATCGTGTTCTCGAATATCTCGTTCGCGTTCGCGACGAACTCCCTGTGCCGACGATTTACGTCACGCACCACATGCAGGAGGTGGAAGCGATCTGCGAGGAGATCGTCGTGCTCGAGCGCGGACGCGTGGTGGAGCAACTGGGGGTGAGGCGGAATTGAAAATTGAAAATTGAAAATTGAAAAATCGCCAACGCGCTACACGTGATTGGACATCCGATTTTTCAATTTTCAATTTTCAATTTTCAATTCCGCCTTACACAAAGCTTGCCGCCAGATACGCCAGATCAGGCACTTCGTGCTGGCTGGCGGGATCGGCGTAGCGATGGGTCATCTCGTAGGACGCGTTCATGTTGGCGAGGGCGGTGGGAACGGCTTCGCGCATGGACAGGGAGAGGCGGGGCAGCACGGCTTGGCAGACGGCCAGGACGGAGCGCGCCAGCGTGGCTCCGCGGAACGGCGCGAGATCGCCGGCCACGGTGCGGTTGCGGATGCCGTCGATGCGCATGATCACGTGGACTTCCGCAATGGGCATGCGCACGGTGCGCACGAGACTTCCTTCGAGTTCGGTGATGGCAAAGAGATCGGCGTCAGCGTCCAGCTCGGTCTGGGCCAGAACGGCCATCCAGCGCGGCAGGCTGCGGACCGATCGCTCGCTGCGCACGAGCTCGAACAGCACCCGCGCGTAATACTGGAGCAGGAAGCGGAAGGTTTCCTCTTCCGGGAGCGAGGCCGCCCCGTCGTCGATCTCCACGGCGAACGTACCCGCCGGTCCTGCGGTGATGCGCGCGGCGAGGACGACTCTCGGTTCAGTCATATCGCTTGAATCAACGGGCAGCAGGCAGGAGTCGTGACTGTCCTCCTGCCTACTGCCTACTGCCTACTGCGAACTGCCTGCTCTTCTAGTACAGATCGTTCTTGGCGGCGATGTCGTCCGCTTCGAGCGTACGGTTCCCCGTGTTGCACGAGCTGACGCTCGGATACATCGTCGCGCCGACCACGGTCGTGTGACCAATACCGATGACGTGACCGACTTCGTGAACCATGATGCCTTCGATGTCGAACTCGCTGCTGCAACCATCGGCTTCGCCCGACGAGTAGAACTTGTACTTCGTGTTCGTATAGACGTCGGCGTCGTTGATGGTGCTTCCGCTGTAATAGCCGGTGAGCGTGGCGGCCAGACACGAGCCAGTGCAGATCCTGCCGTTGGTGTTGAGCATGATCGTGGCGGGAGCCTGTCCGCGCACGGCAGCCTGATTGGTCGACGAGGAGTTGACCATGCCCCAGGCCTTGATGGCGGCGACGGTTTTTGCCACGCCGCCGCTGCCGTCGGCGATGGAGTTGTTGCCAACCGAGTAGACCGGCACGTTCACAGGAGTCGAAGCCCAGGTGCGGCGCGGCGAAAGGAGGACGTAAGCCATGGCCGGATCGGCCGAAGCGGCGACGATGATGGTGGCGATGGCGAGGGCGAGAATCGTCTGTTTCTTCATGGTGATCTGTTCTCCTTATTCGCGCGTGCGCGGCGCGGTAGAGATGCCTGCGCGCGCGTCGTCGACCATGGCTGCGAATTCTTCGATCCCGAGACCCGCACCCTCGGCGGCAAACGAGAAGCGCTCGTTACGCTCGCGCGCTTCGCCCTGCTTGACCGGATCGGAAACGAGCACTTCGAAACCGCCACGCTCGCGGACGAGATACTTGCCCTGGTTGAAGGCATGAATGCGGTAATCGGAGCTGTCTTCCCACCGCGAGAGGAAGAGCACGACCTGCTCTCCGCGGCGGATGGCCGGGAAACCGATCGCTTCCTGCGTGTAGCCGTCGACGGTGCCGCCGACTTCACGGACCATCAGCACGTCCGGACCGGCGATCTCGCCGAAGTACCGGCTGACGTGGACGGTGGCGTACGTGTAGATCACTTCATGCGCGTCATCCCACGCGCTCCAGGTCTCGATGACCTGACCGCGGACAACGTACTGCGATTCGCGGGCAACCTGATCGAACGTCATGTCGATGAACTGCGAAGCGGACAGCGGAACTGCAAGGGCCAGAAGCAGGGAAACGAGAATCAATGACCGACGGTGCATCCATTCCTCCTCGAGATGATGTTGATGAGAGAGACGAAATCGTTACTGCGGGAGGCCATCTCCAAAGCGTGAGCCATCGCAAACACAAACGGCAGAAAACCGTCAACTCACTGTCAGGTATCTGGTTAGCGCGCGCTTCGGCAGAAACGCGAAGTCCCGCAAGTGGATCAATCGGAGCACACTGCGCCGCCGATTGACCCACTCCGGGACTCGCTTCTGACCCAAGCCAGGATTAATAGAGATCGTCGCGCGCGGCGCGGTCGTCCGCTTCGAGCGAGCGAACGCTCGTGTTGCAGGCGCTGACGCTCGGATACATCGTGGCGCCGGAAACGTTCGAATGACCAATGCCGATCACGTGGCCGACTTCATGGACCATGATGCCGTTGATGTCGAACTCCTGGCCGCTGCAGGCTTCGCCCGACGAGGAGAAGTTGTACGAGGTGTTCGTATAAACGTCCGCGTCATAGATGCGGTCGTCGCCCGACTGGGTGACGTAGTAGCCGGTCAGCGTCGCGGCCAGGCAGCCGCCCGTGCAGATGCCGCCGTTCGTGTTGAGCATGATCGTGGCCGGCGCCGAGCCACGCACGGCGGGGGAGCTGGTCGAGCTCGAGCTGATGATGCCCCAGGCACGAATGGCGCTGACGGTGGCATTCACGCCGCCGCTGCCGTCCGTGATCGAGGAGTTGCCGACGTTATACGTGCGGACGCTGACCGGGGTCGTCGCCCAGCGGCGGCGCGGCGAGAGAAGCACGTACGCCAAAGCCGGCTGGGCCGTCGCGACGACCATGATCGTCAAGATGACGAGCGAGAGGATCCTGTGTGTCTTCTTCACGGTTCGTTCTCCTTATCTACTGCTGATGGCGAGCCCGCGGAGCGGCTTCGCCCGCGCGCGCGGCGTCGACCATGCCTGTGAACTCTTCGAGCGTGAGACCGTTCTCCGCTTCGGCAGCGACGCGGGGGCCGTCGTGTGCAAGCCGCGCTTCGCCCTGCTTGACCGGATCGGAAATGAGCACTTCGATGCCGCCGCGCTGGCGGACCAGATACTTGCCCTGGTTGTAGGCGTGGATGCGGAGATCGGTGCTGTTTTCCCACTGCGAGAGGAAGAGCACGACCTGCTCGCCACGACGGATGGCCGGGAAGCCGATCGCTTCCTGCGTGTAGCCGTCGACGGTGCCGCCGACTTCGCGGACGAGGAGCGTATCGGGACCGGCGATCTCGCCGAAGTGACGCGATACGCGAACCGTCGCGTAGGTGAAGATGACTTCACGCGAGTCATCCCAGGCCGACCAGGTATCGATCACGGAGCCGCGCACGACATACGTCGCGTCGCGAGCCACCTGTTCGAAGGTCTGGTCGATGAACTGCGAAGCGGAGAGAGGCATTGCGGAAACGATCAACAGAAGCGCGATGAGAGAGAGAGCTCTACGGTGCATTCGTTCCTCCTCTAAATTTGTACGGCGTAACACCGCCAGTCCAAAGGACGGACCACGTCGCGGAGGAGTCACGGAAAGGAGTCGAAGTCTCTGAGAAGGAAAGGGGTTGTGGCCGGCGTCAGTGCAAACGCAATGATGCGGCGCCGGGTCAGCGCATGAGCATGAGAACGGAGATTGACCCGCCGGAGGTTTGGAGATTGACCCGGTCGGGCTGGATTGAGAATTGAGGATTGAGGATTGAGGATTAACGGCCGATCAGGGCGTCTTCTCAATCCTCAATTCTCAATCCTCAATCCGGTTCAATGCACCTTCACGGTCGCCAGCACGGTCTCGCTCGACTTCTGCCCCATGCCCGAGCCGCTCTCCGTCGACTCGTGGCGCACGCGGACGAGGCGGTCGGCGACCTGGGCAAAGTACCAGCTCTTTTTCTGCTTCGATTCGCCCTTGAAGATGAGGAACGAGAATTTCGCGTTGAGAAGATGCTCCGCGCCGAGGGGAATGAGATCGGAGCCAAGCCAGAGGGTGAGACGATTTTCGGAAATCTTCACTTTGCCGGCGTCTTCCTTCTCGACGCGGTCCGCGAGACGAAGCACCATCGCCCGCGCCGGCTTGCCCTGAAACGTGCTCTGGGAATCGGAAACGATCTTCGCGCCGTGCAGCATGCGCAGAAGCGTCGGCGCGAAGTGAATGGCATTCGCGGTCTCCACCGGATCGACTTGCGAGAGCGCACTCACGGTCGGCGTTTTCTTGTTCACGTCCTGCGTCCGCGCTTCCTGCTCGCGCGCAATCTGATCGAGGAGCGGCCGCTGAACCACGATGCGAAAATCGCCGCCCTCGCCTTCCAGTTCTACGACCGCCTTGCCGCTGAACGCTTCGTTGTCGAGCTTTCCCGCATTCGACACGGACCGATGCAACTCGTACGTGGCGCGGATCGGCGCACTGGCCGTGAGCTTGCCGAGCGCGGCGCGCACTTCGACGAGAGGATCAGCCGCAAGCGGCAACACGAGGGCGAGAGCAAGGGCAAGGCGAACGAGCGTCATATCGACACCATATGACGGAAGAGCGGGGCGGTTTGTTTCGGGGCGGGGGTTGTGGACTGTGGACGATGTGGACTTTGTGGACGTGGTGGACGACGTGGACGACGTGGACCCGGCCTTGTCCACCAAGTCCACTTCGTCCACTTCGTCCACAAAGTCCACAGTCCACCACCATTTCAACCAACGCCCATTAAACTACGCGCCATGTCGACCGCCGTCCGCACGGACTATCCGATCCGCAAGATCATCTTCGCCTCCGGCCTCGGCACGATGATCGAGTGGTACGACTTCTACATCTTCGGCAGTCTGGCCGTGATCATGTCGGAGGTCATGTTCCCGCAGGGCGATCCGACGTGGGCGCTGATCAAGACCTGGGCGCTGTTCGCGACCGGCTTCATCGTGCGGCCGTTCGGCGCGATCGTGTTCGGGCGCATCGGCGATCTGATCGGACGCAAGTACGCCTTCATGGTCACGCTGACGATCATGGGGTTGTCGACGTTTCTCATCGGCCTGCTGCCGACGTACGCTTCGATCGGATTGCTCGCGCCTTCGATCCTGCTGGTGCTGCGGCTACTGCAGGGACTCGCGCTCGGCGGCGAGTACGGCGGCGCGGCAGTGTATGTGGCCGAGCATGTGCCCGATCATCGGCGCGGTTTCTACACGAGTTTCATCCAGATCACGGCCACGCTCGGACTCTTCGTTTCCCTCGGCGTGGTGCTGGGCGTGAAGCAGATGATGTCGGACCAGGCCTTCCAGAGCTGGGGATGGCGCGTGCCGTTTCTCCTCTCCATCGTGCTGGTCGGCATGTCGCTCTACATCCGGATGCGGATGAGCGAGTCGCCGCTTTTTGCCTCGCTCAAGAGCCAGGGCAAGACGTCGACCGCGCCGCTGCGCGAGAGCTTCGGCAACTGGAAGAACCTGCGGATCGTGCTGCTGGTGCTCTTCGGAGCAACTGCGGGACAAGGCATCGTCTGGTACACGGGCCAGTTCTATGCGCTGTCGTTCCTGCAGAGCGTGATGAAGATCGACATCGTCAAGTCGAGCATCATCGTGGCCGTGGCGCTGCTGCTGGGGATCCCGTTCTTCACGGTGTTCGGCGCGCTCTCGGATCGCATCGGGCGCCTGAAAATCATGATGGCCGGCAACCTCATCGCCGCGCTCACCTACCTGCCGATCTACAAGGCGATGGCGCACTACGGCGCGGACCCGAAGAATCCGAACATGGTCATGCTCACACTGCTGGTGTTCGTGCAGGTGATTTACGTGACGATGGTGTATGGCCCGATCGCGGCGTTTCTGATCGAGGCCTTCCCGGCCAGGATCCGGTACACCTCATTCTCGCTGCCGTATCACATCGGGAATGGCTGGTTCGGCGGGACGCTGCCGCTGATCGCGGGCGTGATGGTGGCGCGGACGGGAAACATCTACGCGGGACTGTATTGGGTGATCGGCGTGGCGCTGATGACGTTCGTGGTGGGGACGTTCGCGCTGAGCGAGAGCCACCGCGTCGAGATCTGGAAGGAAGCGGAAGAAGCGCGTCCGTCGTAGGGACGCGCTTCTTCCGCCTCTCACGGAACCGCGACTTCTTCTTCGATGGCGGTCTCGCGGACCGGTGCCTCGAATTCGTCGGCGGTCGGGTCGTTCTTGCGCTCGGCCTTCTTCTCGGCCTTCAACTGCTGCTTTTCGCGACGAGCCTGCTCACGCTGCCGTTTCGCAAAGGAAACCTGTGGTCTACCCAAATTCACCTCCCATTGATAGTGAGGCGTCCATGACGCTTGTACACAAGCGAAAGGGCAGGATCGCTCCTGCCCTTTCGTCGATCGATAAATCGAAGTTTACACCGTGACGACGTTCGCGGCCTGAAGACCTTTCGGTCCCTTGACGACATCGAACTCGACAGCGGCGCCTTCCGGAAGCGAGCGGAAACCGCCGCCCTGGATGGCCGAGAAGTGAACGAACACGTCGTCCCCGTTCTCGCTAGTGATGAAGCCGAAGCCCTTGGCGTCGTTGAACCACTTCACATTGCCTTGCGTTCTCATGGGTGAATCTCCTTTCCGTGCTGCCTTGTTCGGAGATTCATCGTCTCGGAAGCAACTGGCAAATCACTGATGGACAGGCCAACCGGAGAAACCACGATTGAATTCCGGAAGGCCTCAACAGGCCCGCCATCGAGGGCGTGATAGAGTCACGGCCGGAGGAAGTCCCATGTCCAGAGTCAACGGAGAGAAGGCCCGCGCGAACATCGCCCGGCGCAACCGCACCGCGCAACGGGTCAAAGACCGCGCCCGCCTCGCCGAGATCAAAGCCGCCTCGGCTGCAGCACCCAAGACCGAAAAAACCGATTCGAAGTAAGTTTATCGCGAGAGCCCAAAACTTCCACCTCACCCTTCCAGCTTTCGGTGCTGATCTCGATCACGACTCCATTGCCCTTCTCCGCGAGGGTCGCGCGCGGCGCGGTTTCGCCGGCGGCGATGACGTAGCCGAACCAGGCGGGGGTCGGTGCGGTGAGGGTGATGACGCGGTTCTTCTGTTTCACTCCGAATTGCTCGGAGTACCAGCCGGTCGTTTCGGAGATGGTCACCGGACCGATCGGAGTGAATGCGAGTTGCGGGCGATCGGGGTGCAGGTGGATGAAGCTGCGCGCGATGGGTCCGGGTTCCCCGGAGATGTGGTCGAGGACGATCCATAGTCGCGGCTCGTGCAGAGCGGTGATGACGCGGCGATGGTGTAGCGGGGCGTAGCCGTCGTGAACGCCGTCGATGGTGATCCTTTCCGGCGTTTCGTTCCAGGAGGCGCGGAGCACACGCGCGCGGCGACCGACGCGGAAACTGCCCCACATCTCGGATTGATCGCGGCCGTCGATTTCGACGGTGTTGTGGGCGGCGGTCGATCGAAACCAGTTGCGCCACTCCCCTTCCGCATACTCGAAGACACCGGAGTCGACGATGACCGGCTGCCCGCCGATCGTGAGCTCGTACGAGAACATGTCGGCGTGCGCGTGCGCGGGGAGATAGTCGGGACAGACGCGGCCGAAATCGGCGATGAGGTGATCTCCGCGCGCGTCGTCGCGCATGACGGCGTAGCCGCTCGGCTCGAGCCATCGTGACGGCTGCGGCGTGTGCGTGGCGATCGAAACAGACGCTGTGTCTTTGAGGAGCGGCAGGCGGCCGTTCGGAGGAACGATCGCATCGAGAAATTCGCGCATTCGCGAGACGTCGACGCCGCAATCGGCCAGGACTTGCATGACGCGCAGGTGATAGCCGGGCGCACGCTCGAAATGACCGCCGTCGCCGAGGATCTGCTCGGGAATCTCGCGCTCCAACAATCTCGAGGCGATCCGTCGCCATTCGCGCGGTGCATCGCCATCGAAGAACTCCGCCGCGCGCAAGAGCGCTCGCGCATTTTCGAGCAGGTGATTGCCGCGCACATCATTCTCGAGGTGCCGGGACAGAAACTCCGCCTGCGCGGCGATGCTCTCGTGCAGGCGCGCCGCAAAGCCGGGCTCGGGACGGAACACGATGGCCGCCTCGCACCAGTTCACGATGCGCAGCGAGATCGTGTACGGATGCCAGGCATCGCCGCCGAGGCGTGTATGCGTATCGATCCACGACGTGACCAGATCGCGGAATGTTGCGTACGCCGCGGCGCGATCGCGATGCAGAGCGAAGATGGCCAGATCGCGCAGGTAGTCGAAGTAGTGCAAGTGAAAGCGCCAGAGGTGCGATGCATCCGCAACGTTCCACGAACGTGCGCGCGACTCGCCGAGGAACGTGAAACGCCCGGCGATGACCTCGGCGGCACGTTCGATTGCAATTTCATCTTCGGGAAGATCGCGCCAAAGAGGCTCGTACTCCCGGCGTTGCACGTTCGGCGCGGACGGTGCGGCAGCGCGCGTCACACGCCACCATGCACGTTCCGCGACGCGAGCCGCGCGCGTCGCAACCTGGCGCATGCCGAGGTGTCGGCCTGTACGGATCAAAAGAAACACCCGGAAGAAACGCATCATGGCCGATCGACGATCGCGTCGATGACTCGCTCGGCTGCGTGCCCGTCCCACAGCGGCGGCACGGCGCCGCGTTTGCCGCGACCTTCGATGACGGCCCGCACCTGATCGCGCAGCAGCACGAGATCATCGCCGATGAGCGTGTTCGTGCCGATCGTGACCGTCACGGGGCGCTCCGTGTTCGCGCGCATCGTCAGGCACGGGACGCCGAGGAACGTCGTCTCCTCCTGCACGCCGCCGGAATCGGTGATGACCACGGTGGCGCGCTCCTGCAGCGCAAGAAAATCGAGATAGCCGAGTGGATCGACGACCGTCATCCCGGAAGGAACGTCGAAGCCCGCGCGACGAATCGACTCGCGAGTGCGCGGATGAATCGGGAAGACCACCGGCAACTCGCGCGCGATCGACGCGAGCGTTTCCAGCAACTCCACGAGCTTCCGTTCGTCGTCGACATTCGACGGACGATGCAGCGTCACGAGCGCGAAACGATCGAGGCCCCACTGCGCCTGCAGCGCCGGCCAGTGGTGACGTGCCTTCGGCTGCAGACTGACGAGCGTATCGATCATGACGTTGCCGACGAGGCGGATCCGTTCCGCGCTTACGCCTTCGGCCAGCAGATTCGCATCGCCGTCGGATGACGGTGTGAGCAGCAACTGCGCGAGGCGGTCGGTGACCAGGCGGTTGATCTCTTCCGGCATGGTGCGATCGCCGGAGCGCAGTCCGGCCTCGACGTGCGCGACGCGGATGCCGAGCTTCACCGCCACGAGCGCGGCGGCCATGGTCGAGTTCACGTCGCCGTACACGAGCAGCCAATCGGGCGCGAGCTCGCTCAGTACCGGCTCGATGCGCAGCATCACTTCGGCGGTCTGCACGGCATGCGTGCCGGAGCCGACGTTGAGATTCACGTCCGGGCGTGGCAGGCCGAGCTCGTCGAAGAAAATCTCCGACATCTTCTCGTCGTAGTGCTGGCCCGTGTGAATGAGCGTCTGGTGCAGACCGCGCGCTGCCGCCGCCGCATGGACGGGAGCGACTTTCATGAAGTTCGGCCGCGCGCCGACGACATGCGCGATCACAGCGCGAGCACCTGACGTTCAATGTCGGAGCCGTCGCCGATCCGAGCCACGACGTCGAATCCGCCCGGCGTTTTCTTCAGCACGCTGGCATTGTGGACGAGCGTTTCTTCCATCGTGCGGCCGACGATCCAGAAGCCGTTCGGGACGAGGCTTTGCCACACCGCACGCGCACCCTCTCCGATCCGGGAATCCGTGAAATAGACGGTGGTCAGGAGGTTCATCGTCCGCACGACGCCGGCCGGCTCAGCGAGCGGCTCGAACGCCGAGTGGCGGCGGATGGAGAAACGCTCATCGCGCTGCGCCAGCTCGCGCGCCTCGGGATGCGTCATCGGAATTCTCCGCAAGTGGTACGGCGGAATGCTCAGGGTCTCCGCGTCCGAATCGAGCCACGTCTGGGGGATGTTCAACGTTTGCCTCAGCTCCGTCAGGCGCGCGTTCGCCATTCTTCCCATCACATGATTGACGAAGAGCATCTTCGGCTCGGGTGGAGAGAGCCGGATCACGAACGGCTTGCGAATGTATTGCAGCGCGCCTCCATCCGGCTGAAGAACGAACGCGGCGCCATCCGGCAGCGTCACCTCGATCAGAAACATCGTCAGGTCCGAAGCGACGAACGTCGCATTCGGAAAAAGCCGGAACAGCGACGCCGCCCACTCGGAAGAAGTCAGGCAGTGCGATGCCGCCCAGTCGTGAATCACCAGCCTCGCATCGCTGGAGAAGCGATCGGCGATGAGCGCGTTGACGACCGGGTCGAGATCGCGGAAGCGTTCCCGGAAGGTGGTGCGATAGATGCCGCTGGTCAGGCGCAGCTGAACCATCGCCTCTTCGAATGCCGCAGTCTCCCGCGGGGAGGGCGGGATGCGGGTGCGCAGGAGCTGGAGAGAAATGCGTTTGCCGAGCAGCGAGGGGCCGCGGCGGCGGCGCAGATCCCTGGGAACGTAATCCTCTGCGTTCAAGACACCGAGCTTGAGCATCCGTGAGTGCGCGCGATCATACCGGTAGTTGCGCGGGTTCCGCATTCCGCCGCGGAAGGCCGTTCTCGATCACGAGCACGCGATTCTGCTCCAGGGCATCCCTGGTCCGCAGGAAAAGCTCGCCGGTCTGCCAGACGTACTCGGCGGAGGCTCCCGGATTGAGGATGCCGTCGCGCTCGCGGACGAGCCGATAGCTGGCGCGGATGGCCTCCTGATGTCCGTGATCGCGGAACAGGAGCGAGGTGACGTGTTTGCGGTCGACGACCTCCACGGTCAGCTCCTTGAAGTCGTCCATGGCGATCAGCACGTTGCCGCGATGCGCAGCGAAACGCTCGCGCACTCCTTCGAAGGTGTGACCCTTGGCCGAGAACGTGATGGCCGCAATCGATCCATCGCCGAAGACGTAGGTCACGGCGATGTCGCAGTCCGATTTCTCGGCGCGCGTCGGGGTGATGCGAATCGGATAACGCGACTCTTCCGGGACGAGCTGCAGAACGAAGTCGGTCCAGTGACAGAGGTTGCCGAGAACACGGCCACCCTCCTCGGGGAGGAAGTACCAATGATCGGGAGCGATCTCGTGTCCGGCGATGAACCAATTGAACATGGAGGCGCCGGACTGGGAGGCGAGCTGCTTCCGGATCTCGCGGCCGAAGGGACTATTGGGCCGGTTGAAGCCGAGCGTCACGCGGCCCGGGCAACGGCGCATGGCCTCACACAACCGCTCCAACTGATCGAATCGGACGACGTGCGGCTTCTCGATATGCACACTCTTTCCGGCTTCGAGCGCCGCAATCGCATACTCCGCGTGCGAAGCATGGTTCGAGGCGATGAACACGAGATCGATCTTCGGATCATCGATGATGCGTTGCCCCTCGGCGGTGTAGTAGTCGGCGTCGAACTCCTGGAAAAGCGACGCGGCTTTCTGCACGCTCGGGTCCATCACGCCCCGGATGACCGAGCCGTAGTTCTTTCGCAGGTAATACGCGACGTGCGAGAACGCGAAGTTGCCGCAGCCGATGATGCCAACATGCCGCCCATCGCGCTCCGTGCGCACGGGAGGCAGAGTGGCGAACTCCCGCTTCGAGTGGTATTGCCCTTTGACCTTGATCAGTGTGCGGCGAACACCGTAAAGACGGACGTAGCGGGCTGCTTTCCGGATCTTGAAGAGAAGGGGCTGGCGTGTGTAGTCCACGTCCAACGGATCATACCTTGGGGGCTCGTTGAGTATGATCCGCCCGTGACCCATACCGTACGGATCGCCCTGCGGACCACCGAGCTGCTCCGAGCGCGCGAAGTTTTTCCGCCGTCGGGCGAAGTGCTCGAGATCGGCGGCGGCAACGGCTGGCAGGCGAGCCAGCTGGCCTCGTGGGGGTATCGCGTCCATTCGATCGACGTCGAGCTCCAGCCGGCGCTGCATTTCCCCGTGCAGCTGTACGACGGCGTGCATCTGCCTTTTCCGGACCGAAGCATCGATCTGATTTTTTCGTCGAACGTGCTCGAGCACGTCGTGCAGCGTCCGGAGTTGTTCGAGGAAATGCGCCGCGTGCTGAAACTGGATGGACGAATGGTGCATGTTGTCCCGAGCGCCTCATGGCGTTTCTGGACATCGCTGGCGCACTACCCGTACGTCGTGAAACGCATCGTTTCGCTGCCGTTTGCGCCACGTGCGGCTGCCGCTGCTGCGCCGCCGGTGCCGACGTCCGCGCCATCGCGCGCGTTACGGCGCGTCCGGCAGGTCTTGTGGCCGGGTGCGCACGGCGAAGACGGCAGCATGCTCGCGGAGCTGGCGACCTACAGCCGCTGGGGCTGGCGCCGCGTCTTCAAAGCGGCGCGACTCGAGGTTGCGTACGAGGGGCGGGCCGGCCTCTTTTATACGGGCTACTCACTGCTTCCGTGGCTGAGCATTTCCGCCCGCACGGCAATGGCGCGGATCCTCGGATCGGCGTGCCACATCTTCGTCACGCGATGACTCATCGTTTCGCCCGGGATTTTGTCCGGCGAAGGATCCCTTGCAGGCTCTGCGACATGGCCAGCGGCACCCGGCCCGCGAGTCCGAGGATGGTGATGAGCGCAAGCTTGACACTGACTCCATCGAGGCGTGCGGCGTCGCGCACATAGCGAAGCGCCTTGCGGCGATGGCCGGCCAGAAAGTTTTGCAGCGCCCCCTCGCGCAAGCGGTTGCGATACAGCGCCGGCGCGTGTTGACGTAATGCTTCGCCATGCCGCGCCAATACCGCGTCGACATTCGACGCAGCGTCCGGCGCAAAGCGCAGCGCACGCCGATAGTCGGGACGCGTGACCTGGTTCGGCGCATCGTGATGGTAGACGCGGACGACAGCCGGAGACGTCGCCAGCTTGCCGGTACGCGCCAGGTCGAAGTGATACAGACCTTCCTCCGCGTGCCCTTCCGGAAATGCGATGGCCGGGAATGTCGACGTGCGGCTGCACGGCAGCGCTTCGAAACGGAGGGCGCCTTCGAGCGATCCCATGAAGCGCTCATAGGACAGCGTTTCACGCGCGTACGGCGGATCGGGAGAGACCATCCCGTGGTCGTCGACGCACGAAAAGCGCAGCATGAGCACTTCGGGCGAGGCACTCATTGCTTCGTCATGCATGGTCTGCAGCGCTCCCTCGAGCAGCTCGTCATCGCTGTCGAAAAAGACATACCAATCTCCGCGCGCCGCCGCCATGGCCGTATTCCGGGCCGGACAGCGGCCACGATTGCGCTCGTGTACGACCAGGCGAATCCGAGGATCGTCGAACGAGCGGATCACATCCACCGATGAATCGCTCGAGCCGTCGTCCACGACTACGATCTCGAAATCGGCGAACGATTGCGACAGACAGCTCCGCAGCGCGCGGCCGACCAGCGCGGCGCGATTGTAGACGGGCACGATGACGCTGAAAAAGGGGCGGATCGGTTCCGAAGCGAGCACGTTTTCGAGGCCTGTCGCGCGTCGCGTCAGCGCATGGAAGGCTTCCGCGCCACGACGTAGATCATCACGTGATACCGCTTCATCCACGACATCAGCACGTGAACGGCGAGGTTGAGGAAACGGAAGGCCTGCCCGCGGAGGCGTCTGGCGAACTTCGGCGCGACGAACGCGATGTGCGCCACGGGCATCGATCCGATCTCCAGCACTTCGAATCCGGCATTGGTCATCTCGGTGCGGAGCTCTTCCCGCGAGAGATTGTATTGAAAGAACGCGTGTTCTTTCCCTGGCTCGTGCTCGAATACTTCACACGCGCGGCGCGTGATCGCCGAATCGACCGGCACCGTCACGATGGCCACTCCCTCCGGACGGAGCAGGCGATGGAACTCGCGTAGCGCCGCGCCCGGGCCGGCTTCGTCATGCTCGACGACGCCCCACGAGATGATGCCGTCGAACGCCGCCTCCGGATAGGGCATGGCGCGAATGTCGGTCTGCACCCACTCCCCTTCAGGATATGCCTCGCGCAAACGCTGGATCAGCTCGTCCGAGTAGTCGACACCGACCGCTCGATATCCGAGTCCGTTCAGGAAGGTCACCCAGTCCCCGAACCCGCAACCCGCATCGATGATCTTCGAGCCCGCCGGAAGATGGCGGCGGATGAGCTTCGTCTCGAGGGAATGCGCGAACCGCCAACGCCGCAACCGATTGAGTTTCGTCGCTGACGCGAAGTTCGCCGCCCAGGCCTCAGGTGTGCTGGCAGTCGTGGCGCCGGCCTGGACCGGTCTCTCGTAACGGTACAAATCTCCTCCGTGTTCCGGAATGCGGGGGCACTCGCACCTCGAGGCGAGAGTCTACCTTCAGGCGGCATCAAACCGTGATTTTGTAACCACCGCCGCGCGATTGTAAACGGACATGACGATGCTGAAAAAGGGACGGATGTCGCTCATCTTTTCTCTGCGATGGCGTGCTGCAATTCGGCAATGGTGGCACGGGCCGTGGCCTGCCACGTGAAGCGCCGCGCCCGCGCGATCGCTCGGTCGCGGAGCCGCGCTCGCGCGTCCTTCGAAAGCGCCAGCGCTTCAGCGATTCGAAGTGAGAGGTCGAGCGGATCGCGCTCGCGGTAGTACAGCGCCGTATCCGTGAAGAACTCCGGCATCGGCGGGTGGTCGGTCGACACTGCGACGGCACCGTGCGCCATCGATTCGAGCACCGTATTGGGACAGGCCTCGGCGCGGCTGGTGGTGACGAACAGCGCTGCCCGGCGGAAACACCAGGACATGGCCGCGTGATCGAGTTGACCCGCCCAGACCACGCGCGACGTTACGCCGCCCTCGTCCGCGAGACGGCGCATGCGTCGCGCGTACGGCTCCGCGCCGCGATCGACGCTCCCCGCGATCACGAGCCGTACGTCCGACGCCACACTCGGCAAGGCCGCGATGAGATCTTCGAGACCGCGGGCAGGGCGGATCGAACCCGCCGTGAAGAGGAATCGCGAGCCTTCGACGGATGCCAGCGCCGCCGGAGTCGCAACTCCGTCTTCTTCGGCGGCGATGTCCACGCCGTGATAGACGACGCCGATCCGATCGTCAGGAATTTGCCATCGCTCGACGAGAAAGTCGCGCACGTGATCCGAGACGGCGATGACTCGATCCGACTGGCGACAGGCTTTCCGCGCCGCCGCGGCGCGCACCACATTCCGCAGCCCCTCGGCGACCGCGTTCCCGCCGAACGGAATCTCCAGCGGCTCCATGTTGCGGACCATCGTCACCACCGGCACGCCCGGAACCCAGAGCATCCGTGCGGTCGGGATGAAGACGACGTCCGGCCGCAGCGACACCAGGGCGCGACGCAGCTCCCGAAAGCCGCGCAGCTCGTCATGCGGCGGCCAGGTGCGGTCCGATTCGCCAGCCATCTGCGGCGGCACGAAGAGGTCGAGACGCTCGACCTCCGGCTGCTCGCGCAGCAACGGCACCAGCCGGCCGAGGTGCTTACGGTTGCCGCCGCTGGCGTTTCCGCGCGTGAGTGCGACAACGGCGATCTTCATTCGTTTCATTCAGGAGGTCAGACCGTGATGTTGTATTCGCGGCGCCACAGCTCGAAGATCGTGAGCGCGAAGATCCGGTTGGCGTTGTTGAGGTGGCGCGCGTCGGCGGCGAGCAGAGCGGCGATCTCCGCGCGATCGAAGAGCGCGGGATCGGCCTCAGTGAGCACCTCGCGCGTGAACGTTCCCCACTCCCCTGCCAGCCAGGCGCGCAGCGGAATCGAGAATCCCTGCTTTCGCCGCAGATCGAGACCTCCCGGCAGGAGTCTGTGCGCCAGACGGCGGAGCAGCACCTTCCGCTCCCGCAGTGTGACCTTGAGGTGATCCGGCACCTTGCCGAAAACGAACTCGATGATCGGCGCGTCGAGGAACGGAGCGCGGGTCTCGAGCGAGGTCAGCATCGAGGCGCGATCCACCTTCACCAGGATATCGTCGACCATGTAGCTGCGGAAGTCGATTCGTTGCGCGCTCTGGAGCGCGCTGCGCGCACCGCGGGCAAGAGAGACGCGAAACTCCTCCGGCGTGACGGCGCCGTTCGCGTCGAAACGCAGAAGACGGCGGCGCCATTCGCGGTCGAAATAGAGGTTCATGAAGGTCAGGCCATCGTCGCCGTTCGCGCCGGCGGACATCAGGTGATTGCGTCCGCGGATGCCTCGCGGGAGATGCGTTGCACCCGCGCTCATGGCACGCCGGAGCGGGCCCGGCACCAGGGCGCGAAACAGATCGAGGCGCTGTGCCCAGACGTAGTGCGGATAGCCGCCGAACAACTCGTCGCCTCCGTCCCCGCCGAGGGCCACCGTGGCGTGCTCACGGATCAGCCGCGCCACCATGTACGTCGGCACCATGGACGAGTCGGCGATCGGCTCGTCGTACTGGCGCGCCAGGAGCGGAAGCAATCCGACGGTCGCGGGCTGGGCGGGCAGCTCCAGGTGCTCGGTTCCGAAGTGCCGCGCCACCGCACGTGCATACGGCGCCTCGTCGTACTTTCCGTGGCCGGGGAACGAGATCGTGAACGTCTTCACCGGACGTGATGAGACGCGCGCCGCCATCGCCGTGATGAGGCTGGAGTCGACGCCGCCGCTGAGAAGGATGCCGACCGGCACGTCGGCGATCATCTGGCGACGGACGGACTCGAGCAGGAGCGATTCGAGCTCACGTTCCAGCGACGCGGCATCGACCTCCGCCGTCTCCGGCGGCTCCGGCAAATCCCAGTAACGGCGGAACGTCAACTCGCCGTTGTCGAGATTCAGACGGAGGAAGGATCCGGGCGCCAGCTTCCGGACGCCGTCGATCATGCACAGCTCGCCGGGGACATAGCCGTACGCCAGGTAATGCTCGAGGGCTTCGCGATCGATGCGCCGCGGAAAACCGGGAAAGCCGAACAGAGCCTTCAGCTCCGAAGCGAAGACGATCCGCCCGGCATTCCGCCACCAGAACAGCGGCTTCTCGCCGGCCCGGTCGCGCACCAGGTACAGCATCCGCCGCGCGTCGTCGTACAAAACCATCGCGAACATTCCAATGAGGCGCGAGAGAAATCCTTCGCCCCACTGGCGGTACGCGGCGAGCATGACCTCGGTGTCGCTGCTCGTGTGGAAGGCGTGACCGTGAGAGCGGAGCTCCTCGCGCAGCTCGAGGAAGTTGTAGATCTCGCCGTTGAAGGCCACGTGCACGCGCCCGCTGGCATCGGCCATGGGCTGATGTCCGCCCGGCGAGAGATCGACAATGGCCAGACGGCGATGGGCGATGCCGACGGTGCCGTCCGGCGAGTACCACATGCCGGTGTCGTCGGGGCCGCGATGCGCGAGCGCGTTGCACATCACCTCGAGCTGCACGCGCTCGATCGGCGAACCCCCGGCAGATCCGACGATCCCACACATCAGGTCTTCACTCTCAACTGATCATAGATGCGCGCGTACTCGGCGGCCACGTGATCGATCGACCAACGTTGCACCGCGCGGCGTGCGTTTGCGGCACGGGCGCGCGCCGCATCCCGGTCGTCGAGCGTGCGGAGGATCGCGTTCGCGATCGCGGCGGAGTCGTGCGGCGGAACGAACAGCGCCTCCTCCTCGCCCAGAAACGCCCGATGCTCGGTGATGTCCGACACCACCACCGGACAGCCGGCGGCGATGGCCTCGAGAACGACGTTCGGATGTCCCTCGAACCAGCTGACCAGGACGACCGCATCGGCGCGTTTCATCAGATTCCAGAGGCGATGATTGAATCCGATGAGGCGGATGCGATCGCCGCGCCCTGTCGCCGCGATCATGGCACGCACGCCGGCCTCGAGCTCTCCTGCGCCGCAGAGAATGGCCACCACATCGGGTCTCGACGTCACCTCCGCAAGGGCCGCGATCAGCGTGGGCAGGTTCTTCTGGGGAGCCAGACGTCCGGCGAACAGCACGATGCGCTCGTCGCGCGGCACGATGTCGTCGTCGGCGGGAGTGGAGGCGATCTCATCGAACGGAATCGCATTCGGCACCACGAACCTGGGCGAGCGGTTGTGCTTCCACACGTCGAGACCGGATGGCGAATTGGCCACGACTGCACTCGCGAAACGACCGATGAAGCCGCGCAAGCGATTTTTGGCATCGCGCGGATAGGCCAGTGGCGCGGCCCTCTCACTGAGCAGCCACGGAGTAGCCGTCATGAGTGCGGCTGCGCCGCCGGCGACGTCCATGTGGGTCAGCCACGTCTGCACCAGGTGCGGACGGATGCGGCGGATGAGACGCACGATGCGCGGCACGATCAGAACGTCATAGTTGCTGCGACTGGCGATGTGATGAACCGTCGCTTCGCTCTCGAGAAGCCGCTCGAGATTGCATCCTTCGCGAAGAATGCCCACGTGCACGTCGATGCCCATGCCGGCAAGACCGCGCGCGAGGTACGTGATCTGTCGCTCCGCGCCGCCGCCGACGAGGGTCGGAATCAGATGGAGGATGCGTAGATGATCGTTCGTCACCCCGGGATTCCGCATCAGGCTGGCGCCTTTTTGACCCGGAGGCGAATCGGCACGGATACGAGCGCAGTCAATAGCTTCACGAGGATTGCCGTGGGCAGGAGATAGTAGAACAACCGATAAAGGATCTCGAACGAGGAGGCCCGGAAGGCGTAGTAAGCCCACGTCAGGACGAACAGATAGGCGATGGTGGCCCAGAACGAGCCGCTGTAGCGTCGCCAGAACCTGTGCGCGGCAGCATAGAAGAGCGCCAGCATCACGCCGCGAAGGACCAGCTCCAGCCAGTCGTAGCCGAGCACCGATTGGGCGACGATCCCAAACATGAACCCCATTCCCGGCGCGCTCTCGTACTCGTACACTTTCTCTTTGTACCAGTCGCCCGTATCCCATTTTTTGAACGGCAGGATCTGGCTCGGCACGAGGCGATAGAAATCGCTGAAGAAGAGCTGACGCGGCACCGGAGGCAACCTTCGCTGCACCTTGTGCATGTGGATGTCATACGCGTTGCCGTAGAGGATCTGGAATTCGGTCGGCGAGCCCCACACGGCGCGGGGGTCGGTCTTCATGTACGCCACCCCGACGTCACGAAAGAGTCCGAACGCGAGAATCCCGGCCAGCACGATGGCGCCGGTCGCGAACGCCGCGCCGATGCGGATCGGTCTCACGATCAGGTGATAACCGACGACGAACGTCAAGAGCAGGATCACCGTGTTGGTACGGCTCTCGCGGAACCCGGCCGCCGCCAACAGCAGCTCGATTGCAATCCACAACAGCAGCACGGAGCGCCATCTCGGTTTCTTCCACCAGGACAGCAGCACGATCAGGAGGCACTGCTTCAGCGTGACCAGAACCATGCCGGAGATATTCGCGAACTGCTGCACGATGTAGGGCAGTTGCAAATAGCTCGGCACTCCTCCCTCGTACACGCTGACGGACGGGCCGAGGTATACATCGAGGGCCGCAAAAAACGCGCTGAGGACCACGACCAGGCTGACGATCACGAACAACATGGGCGCGGGCGGTTCGGCAAAGTCGTGCCGCGGCCACAGGCGTTTGCCTCGGACGATGAGATACGGGAAGACGAACGACGCCAGCAGAAGAACGTGACGCCACGCGAAGCGGCCGAACTCCTGCGGCGTCGGCGCGTAAATGAAGAGCCGGTAATCGCCGTAGATGACGCATTCCATGCCGCTCATGACGAACTGCAGCAGCGGCACGATCGAGTAGACGGACGTGGCCAGCACGAAGAATGTGGCCGCTTCGAAGATCGGTAGAGATCCCTCCCGTTTCGTCATCACGACCAGATAGAGAAACGCCAGCGCGGCGATGGCCACTGCCGGCGCCAGGAGCTCCCGCAAGTCGTCATCGACCATGAGGACGACCGCGGCCGCCGCGAGGACGGAGATCGCCGCGACCCACGCAAACCGGCGCCCTTCGGGCATCCTCGCAAATCGCCGGTTGGCCGTGGGCATGTTCATGCCGGTACGCCCATCGCCTCCGCCACGTCGCGGCGCAGCACCGCCCAGTTCGAGTATCGAAAACTCTCGTATGTCTGCTTGTACTCGGGGATGTGCCGCAGCTCGCGGGGGTAGATTTTGTAGAAACCGTATCCGCCGGTGGTCTCGCGAACGAACTGCCAGATGTCCTTGAGCTGCGTCCGCGAGTCGATGAACGTATCGTTGTACTCGAACTGCACCGCGCCGATCCGTGCTTCGCGGAACATTCGCTCCGCACCGCGAAAGACAGCTAGCTCATGACCTTCGACGTCGATCTTGAGGAAATCGATGGCGTCGATTCCGCGCGCCGCGCAATACCCGTCGAGTGTCTGCACACGCACCGTCTCGGTTCCCTGCGGCGCGGCCAGGGTGCCCACACGGTTGTAGAGTGAATTCGAGACCGCCCCCTCGGAAAAGACCCAGAGCGTGAGCTCCGCATCGCGATCGCCCAGTCCGAAGTCATTGAGGGTCGCAAAGGCCGCGCGCTGCGCGAGCAGGCCATACGTGATCGCGCTCGGCTCGAAGCAGTGAATGACCGCTTTCGGGTTGACGGCATGCGCGAGGATCGCCCAGTCGCCCTGGTTTGCACCGACGTCGAACACGACGCTCGCGTGCGGCAGCGCCGTGCGTGCCAGCCACATCTCGCCGTTCGTGCGGTAGTCGAAGTCGTTATCGCCGTTGTGACGGTCGACGATCTTGCGCGCCACGCGGAAGAGGATCTCGCTGCGCGGCAGGATGCGAACGAGCGCGCGCCCGACAGCCCGAAGGAGCGGCATCCGCTCGCTGGAATCCGTCACCGCATCGGCCGGCTTCGCAGTCTTCATTTGTCGATCCTTCGCGCCGCCCATCTCTGGCGGAGCAGTGGACGCAAGTCACGGGCGCGCGCCCGGGTCAGGGGGGCGGCCAGCGCCGCGGCGGCAATGGCTGCGGTGATGATGGCCCCAATGAGCAACAGGCCCACGACTGATGACGCGAACGCCTCGCGCGACAGGAGCAGGCGCGCGGCAATCGTCACGGCTGCGGCGGCCAGCGCCGGGCGCGCGATGTCTTCGATGTACCAGCGCCATTTCTCGGCGCGCAGGGCGTCGTTGTGAGCGACGACTCCCCAGATGAGAAACCTCACGGATTTGAGACAAAGGACAGCGATCGCGGCGCCGATCGCCCCAAAGCGATGAACCATCACGAATAGCAGCGGGACGTAGAACAGAACCGCAGCGAGATTGGTCCGAACCGCAAGCCGGGTGCGTCCCTGCGCGAGCTGCATCATGTACGGGACATCGACCAAGGCATACAGCAGGGTACCGATGACGAGGAACGGCACCAGGCCGGCCGTGTGCCCGGCCACGAGCGGGCTCCGCGTCCAGATGGTGAGCACTTCATACGAGAAGAGCGCGAGCACGAGTGCCACGGGAGTGAGAAGGGCCGTCATGAGCTGTGCACTCAGATGATACGTCCGCATCAGATCCTCATGCCTCCCCTTGGCCAGCAGCTCCGTGAACCGCGGGAGGACCGTCTGTGAGATCGGCGCCATGAGATACAACAAGCCCGTGGACACCATGCCGGCCACGCTGTAGTAGCCGAACGACTCGAGCGTGAGAACGCGGCTCAGGATGATGCGGTCTGCGTAACCGAGGATGATGTAGAGGATGACCGTGGCCAGCATCCCCGCGGCAAAGCGCCACACGTTGGTCAGAAGCCGCAGCCGAATGACGGGACGCGGCCCTTCCGGCATGGCTCTCCAGGTTTGGTTCACCAGCAGCGCCACGGTTGCGCAGCTGACCAGCATCTGCCAGATGAAAAACGCAATGATCGTCGGCCACAGCCAGATCACGAGGACCGCGCCGGCACCGCGCACGATCTGCATGCCTGCGGCAATCGTGTTGTACTCGACGATCCGCTGCAGGCCGTGCAGAGCGCTGTCATAGATGGTGTACGGCCACTGAAGCGCCAGCGTCAATCCCATCAATGCGATCACCGTCTGCACGACACCCGTGCCAAGCGTGTTCGATTGCAGCCATCGATGCGCGATCCACGGGGCGGCCAGGAAGACGATCGATCCGACGGCGATGCCGATCGGCCAGTAGATCGACTCGACGGTGCGGAGCACATCGCGAGCCTCGCTGCGCCGCTGATCATCCGCGACACGAAGCGCGATCTCGCGGTTGGTGGTCGTGCTCAGCCCCAGGTCGAAGAAGCCGGTGAGGCTCTGCAGGATGAGAAAAAAACCGACCAGACCGTAAGCTTCGACGCCGAGAAACCGGATATACACAGGGACGAGAAGAATGCTCAGCGCGGCGCCGATGCCGCGTCCGACGAAGTTCCCCAGAAGATTGCGTGTGACGGTCGGCAAGTTGTCTTGATACGAGGCAGACAGTCAGGTGTAAATCTCGTAGCGGCGGAATTGAAACCGCAGGTTGCGCTCGGGCCTGCGCCCAACCGCGGCGTGGACGAACAAGGCGTTTGCGCCGAAGTGAAAATAGTGTGTGGGATGTCCGCTCTCGTACAAACCAACAAGACGATAGTTGTTCTTGTAGAGGTGCTCGTACAGGTCGTGAAAGAGCGGCTGGCTTTCGTATGCAGGCTCGAAGAAAACCTCGGTGTAGATGAGCGGAACGACGGTTCGTGCCAGCATCCCTGCCGCGCCGCGGATCACATCCAGATCCAGGCCTTCCGCGTCCGTTTTCAGGATATCGATCTGATCGATTCCGTTCTGCGCGCAGAAATCGTCGACCGTCGTCAAAGGAACCGTCACGGTCTTATCCGGTCGCACGTAATCGGCCGTGAGCATGAATTCGCTCGCGTCCGGCCGGAGCGGCAACAGCGAGTTTGTTTGATCGAACACATTGGAGAAAAGCGTGGCTTCGCCCGATGACGCGCCGACGGCCGCATGCACCGGATGGACGTTGGCAAGAGCGGCCGTGTTCCTGCGCAGCGTTTCGAACGTCGTGGGGTGCGGTTCGAAGCTATGGATCTCCGCGCGCGGATAGCTCGCCGCGAATTTCGCCGCGGTCTGGCCGACGTTCGCGCCGATGTCGAGGATGCATCGCGGCTCCCTGCCGAGGATGGTCCTCATGTCCGCCAGATGATCGCGTCCCAACTCGACGTTGCGGTCAAACCTCAGAACGCCGGCCGGCGTCTTGCTGATCTCGAAACCGATCCTGTGGGCGATTGCGAACGCCGATCTCTTCAGCCAATTCACGGGAGCGGGAGAATACCAGAGAGTGCGCGCGGCGAATGC
>JALYJW010000034.1 GCA_030775085.1 Acidobacteriota bacterium
CTCTTTGAGACTTTGAGACTTTGAGACTTTGCGACTCTCTCGATCACACCCGCGCGGCACGTACGGCGTCGATCACGGTGGCCAGAACTTCGTCCGGCGCGCCGAGTTGTTTTGCGCGCGGGTCTTTGCGCCAGCTCCACTCGAGATGTCCGTTGGCCAGGCTCTTGGCGCCGACGGCGATGCGCAAAGGGAAGCCGATGAGATCTGCGTCCTTGAACTTCACGCCCGGACGCTCGTCGCGATCGTCGAAGAAGACGTCGATGCCCGCGGCGAGCAGTTTTTCGTAAACCTCGTTGGCCATGGCCAGAACGTTTTCGTCCTTGCCGACCGACGTCACGACCACTTCGAACGGTGCGATCGGCATCGGCCAGATGATGCCGTCGGCGTCGTGACTCTGCTCGATCGCGGAGGCGATGGTGCGGGTGATGCCGAGGCCGTAACAGCCCATGATCATCGGAACGCGCTGGCCGCCTTCATCGAGATACTCGCAGTGCATCTTCTCGGAGTACTTGGTGCCGAGCTTGAAGATGTGGCCGACCTCGATGCCGCGATAGATCTCGAGCGGCGTTCCGCAGCGGACGCAGGGATCGCCGGCGAGGGCGGTGGTGAAGTCGCCGAAGTCGGGCTCCGGGAAATCGCGGCCTGGAACGGCGAAGTCGATGTGGTGATCGCGCTTGTTCGCGCCGACGATCCAGCGTTTGCGGCCGCGCAGCGAATGATCGGCGAGAACGCGCTTGCACTTCGTGCCGACGGGACCGCAGTAGCCGATCGGACCGCCGGTGGCATCTTCGAACTGCGCTTCCCCGATCATCTCCAGCCATTGCGCGCCGAGGTGATTCTTGATCTTGACCAGATTGCCTTCGCGATCGCCGCGGATGAGCACCATCACCGGGCCGAGATCGGTATCGAAGACGAGCGTCTTCACGAGTTGCGAGGTTGGCTTGCCGAGGAACTTACCGACGTCGTCGATCGACTGCGTGCCGGGCGTGTGAATCTCGGCGGTTGCTTCCGACGGCGCGGGCTCGACTTCGTCGTCGAAGAATTTCGAGGTGGCCTTCTCCACGTTCGCCCCGTAGCGGCAGTTCGGACAGCTCACGACAGCGTCTTCGCCCGACTGGGCAAGGACCATGAATTCGTGCGAAGCGGAGCCGCCGATGTTGCCGGTATCGGCTTCGACCGGAACGTGGTCTAACGCACAACGATGAAAAATCCGCCCGTAGGCGTCGCGCATGGCCGCGTAAGTCTCATCCAGCGATTCGCCGCTGGCGTGAAACGAGTACGCGTCCTTCATGATGAACTCGCGGCCGCGCATGAGACCGAACCGCGGACGGACCTCGTCGCGGAACTTGGTCTGGATCTGGTAGAGCGAGACCGGGAGCTGACGGTACGAGCTCACGGCGTCGCGCACGGTCTCGGTGATGACTTCCTCGTGCGTCGGCCCGAACACGAAATCGCGGTCATGCCGGTCTTTGATGCGCAGGAGCTCTTTTCCGTACTGCTGCCAGCGTCCCGATTCCATCCACAGCTCGCCCGGCTGGATGGCCGGCATCAGCAGTTCCGTCGATCCGGCGCGCGTCATTTCCTGCCGGACGATGTTCTCCAGTTTCTGGATCGAGCGCAGCCCGAGCGGCAGGTAGGTATAAATACCGGCCGCGACTTTGCGGATCAGTCCGGCACGCATCATCAACTTCTGCGAGATGACGTCGGCGTCGGCAGGAACTTCACGAAGCGTATTGATGAAATAACGGGTCCAGCGCATGGGGCGGGGATTCTACTGCGGAAAGGCAGTAGGCGAGCTGCCTACTACCTTGTGACATAGCCAGCCCAATTCCCTGTGTTATGAAAGACGAATCAATGGAACCTGACCGCATTCTCGTGTTCGAGCGTCCTCCCGTAGCGCGGATCGTGTCGTGTGCGGCGTCGTTCGGTTCGGCGGCGATTTTCTTCATGTATCTGGCGGAGCATCCGACGGACTATGAGGCGCTGCCGATCATCGGCCTGATTCTGCTGTTCCTCGGCACGGTGGCCGCGGCGGTGATGCAGTACGGCGATCACATCTACTTCAGCGACATCGGCCTCAAGTATGAAAACGCGCTGCTGCGGCTGTTCGGCAAGCGCGCGGACTGGATGCGCTGGGAAGACATCGTCGAGATCCGCGAGGTGAAGGACAAGATCCTCATCCTGCTCTCGCGCGACGGACGGCGTCTGCTCGTCGACGCCATCCTTGGCTATGCCATTGCACGGGCGGAGATCGTACGGCGAGCTCCGCAGGCGATTCTGTCCGGGACGCTCGTTTCCGAGGAGTAGCTCGCCGCGAGCTAATCAGTGATCCGCAAACGACGTCTCTTCTTCGCCGCCATTGCCGCGGCGCTCATCATTGTTCTGGTCGCGCTGGGAACGCTCCTGTTCCGGGAGCGCGTGCAGCGGCGGCGTGTGTTCCATCCTGCTGCGGGCGATGTGACGCCGGCGCCGCGCGGAGTGCCGCCGGTCGAACAATGGACGCCGACGTTCTCGGCGCTCGATCCGGCTGCACTCGACGAGCTGCTCGATGAGATCGAGACGCGCCACTCGGACCTATACCGGAAATACTCACTGGCCTATCTGCACGCACGCGCGTTGGCCGGCGAGAACGAGGGCGAAGCGGCGGCGGAGAAGCTCGCGCCGTTTCTCGAGAAGAGCCATCCGTTCCGAAAGCTTGCGCTGTATCACCGCGCCGCAATCGCTACCGGCGCAGAGGCCAGCAGGTATCGCACGGAGCTCATCGTCGAGCACGCCGACTCGATCTATCGCGACGAGACCATCGACGAAGAGTTGGAGTACCTGGCCTCGCTCGGCGATCCGCAGCCGCTGATCGAATTCGCCGCGAAGGTCGCGTCCGCGGCATCGACGGAGCGGCGGCGCGAGATGAGCGCGCGCATCGTCGAGGCGTTCGTGGAGGAAAACCAACTCGACGCGGCTTTCACGCGCGGCCTGGCGTTGCTCAACGGCGGAAACACCGACGATGCCGCCGACCGCGTCTCGCGCGCTCTCGATCGTCCGGAGATTCTCGGCCGGCTCGATGCAACGCAGTTGGCGCTGTTCGGCGAGACGTTCCAGCAGCACCGGCACTTCGACCGCGCCGTCGTGCTCCTGCAAATGGCGATCGCGAAGATGCCGAAGCCCAACCCGGCTCGGGTCGACGAGCTTCGATACGCCCTCGGGCGCAGTCACTTCGGCGCCGAGCAGTACGGCGAAGCGCAGGCCGTCTATCTCCGGGCCGCCAACGCCACCGCCGAGCCAAAAATGCGGGCCACGTTCTTCTGGCATGCCGCGCGCGCCGAGCAACTGCGTAATGAAGACGACGTCGCCGAAAAGCTCATGACCCAGGCCATCGCCGTGAAAGGGAACTTCCCGCCGACGCTGGCCGCGCTCACGCAGCGACTGCGCCTGCGCATCAAACAGCGGCGTCTCAGCGATGCGCGGGCCGACTACACGCTCATCAAGCGCATCGCCGGCAACGATCGCGCCTTCGTCGAGGCGTCCCTGGCGTTCGCCGTGGGCAATCTGGCGATGGATCGCAACATGTACGCGCGCGGCATTCTCGACGCGGTGCCGCGCAATCTCCTCAACGCATACGACCGCGCCGAGTTCGCGTATTGGTCCGCGCGCGCATTGGAGAAATCCGATCCGGCCGCGTCATTCCGCGCCTATCTCGATGTGCTGCGCGCCGAAGTGCCG
This sequence comes from Acidobacteriota bacterium, assembly GCA_030775085.1. Lineage (GTDB taxonomy): Bacteria > Acidobacteriota > Thermoanaerobaculia > Gp7-AA8 > Gp7-AA8 > QHVT01. The sequence goes on from JALYJW010000034.1 coordinate 3,718, forward strand.
GCGCACTTTGCGTACTTCGCGCGCACGCGGCTCGACTCTCCGGCCATGACCGCCAACCTCGCGCGCGAGCTGGCTGTGCGCGAAGCTCAGGTTTCGAACCTGATCAACGCACAGAAGTTCGACCTCGCCAAAGACATCCAGACCGACCGCATCCTGCTCTCCTCGCGCGATAGCGATCGGCAGTTGCGCATCCTGGCCGCGATCTATCGCGAGCTGCCCACGTACCGCACCGTGCTCGAGCTCGCGCCGAAAGCGCTGCCGCGCTTCCCCACCGTCGACGTCGACGATCCCGACGCGCTGCTCATGGCCATGGGTCTTCACGATGAGGCGGTGCCGGCGATCGAAAAGCGTTTCCCCCTCGCGCCGGCACGCGAAGCGCTCTCGCGCTCTTACGCGCTTCATCTCGGCGCCGCGTCGAGGCCGTCCATCTACGCCATCGAAGTGATGATGAAACGCGTGCCGAACGACTATCACCCCGAGCTCCTGCCGATCGCCGTGCGGCAGTTGCTCTATCCGCGCTACTTCTACGGCTTCATCGTCGAGGACGCGAAGCGCTACGACTCCGATCCCGCGCTGCTGCTCTCCATCATGCGCGAGGAATCGCGCTTCAACCCGCGTGCGAAATCGCAGGCCGCCGCGCGCGGTCTCCTCCAGTTCATCATCACCACGGCCCGCGACATCGGCCGCGACGTCGGACTCGTCGACGTCGACCCGGAGGATCTCTACGATCCGCGCGTCATCATCCGCCTCGGCGCGAAATACGTCAGCGAGCTTGGCGAACAATTCGACGGAAACCGCTACCGCATCTCCGCCGCCTACAACGCCGGCCCGAAACAAGTCGCCCTCTGGACCCGCACCCAACCCGCCGAAGGCGACGACTACTTCCTCACCGCCGTCAGCTTCGACGAAACGAAGCACTACATCCGCAAAGTGATGAACTCGTACGAGCGCTACTCCGAGATTTACGGGGAGAGTGGGCCGAAGGGTGGGTTGCGGGTGGAGCCCTGATTCCCCCCTCGTCATCCTTCGCTTCGCTTCCAATGACATGCATCGCGAGAGCGCTCCCCTCATCCGCCTTCGGCACCTTCTCCCCTCATGGAGGGGAGAAGGCTACCTATTGATGATTCTCGCGAGATGCATGGTCAGGTAGCCTTCTCCCCTCCGCAGAGGGGAGAAGGTGCCGAAGGCGGATGAGGGGTCGCCCTTGTTGCAGAACGCAAGGGTTTGTCATCAACTCAAAAAACAAAAGGCGGGCGTCGCGTTGCCGCGACTGCCCGCCTTTCTGCTTTCCGGTGACTGGGATTACCCGACGGTGACGTTCTGGGCCTGCAGGCCTTTCGGACCCTGCGTGACTTCGAACTCGACCTGGGCGCCTTCCGCCAGCGAGCGGAAGCCGCCGCCCTGAATGGCGCTGAAGTGGACGAACACGTCCTCTCCACCTTCGGTCGTAATGAAGCCGAAGCCCTTCGCATCGTTGAACCACTTGACCGTTCCGGTTTGACGCATGGGGAGATTCTCCTTTTCTCAAACTATGCTGCCCCGACAGATGATCCACAGATGCTGCAAATCTTCCCCGGAAGCCGGTATGTCAACAGGGCATCCGCACGGTCCATTCCGCTTCATTCCGGTTCGTGACCCATCCTGCCGTTTCGGGTACGCACTTTGAACTGTCGCTCTCGCAGAGGAGCCACTCATGCGCACTGCGACACTCGCATTGACGATCGTTCTGCTCGCGGCCTGCAGTACGAATCCGGCCACGGGTCAGCGGCAGTTCAACATCGTATCCGAGTCGCAGGAGATCGCGATCGGACAGCAGTCTCACCAGGAAATCATCCGGCAGTTCGGTGTCTACGACGAAAAGCCGGAGCTCAATCGTCTCGTGAGTCGCATCGGTCATGAGCTCGCGGCCACGTCCGACCGGCCGAATCTGCCATGGACGTTCACGCTGCTCGATTCGCCGATGGTGAATGCCATGGCCTTGCCCGGCGGCTTCATCTACGTGACGCGCGGCATGATGGAGCGCATCAATTCCGAGGATGAGCTGGCGGGTGTGCTGGGACACGAGATCGCGCACGTGACGGCACGCCATTCGGCGCAGCAGATCTCGCGCTCGCAGCTCGCGCAGTTCGGAATGGTCCTCGGCGCGGTGGTGGCCGGTCCCGAGGTGCTCCAGCAGTACGGACAACTCGCCGAGCTCGGCATCGGGCTGCTCTTCCAGCGCTATTCGCGGCAGCACGAGACGCAGGCCGACCTGCTCGGCACGACCTACATGGCTCGCGCGCGCTACCACCCCATCGGCGCCGAACGGATGCTGATGACGTTGCAGCGCCTCGACAAGAATCCGGCCAGCGGCCTCGATCGCTATTTCATGTCCCATCCCGATCCGGCCAAGCGCGTCCGCGAAGTGCATCAGAAAGTCACGGAGCTGACCGGCATGGCCTCGGCGGACAACTATGAGACGCCTGATCGCAATGAATTTGTGCGCCTCCTCGACGGCGTGATCACCGGCAAGAGCACGCAGGACATCGTCGTGAAGGACAACGTCATCTACGACCGGGACCACGGCCTGGTGATCCACGCACCGCAAGGCTGGACCGTGGCGACCGAGCCCGGCGTGCTCTTCACCATGACGCCGCAAGGCCGCAATCCCTCCAGTTACTTCGTGGCTCAGGAAGTCAACGCGCGCGAGTTGCAGGGTCGCGACGCGCAAAACGCGGTGCGCATCCGGCTCGAGAAGATGGGTCTGAGTTACCTCGGGTCACGCGAAGCGCGCATGCAGAGTGGCGAGCGTTTCTCCGTTGATGCATGGCAAGGGAAGACGCAGGGCGGCGCCGTCGGCGTGGAGACGACCCAGTTTCCGCACGGCGATCACGTGGCCGTGCTGATGTACGTCTCCCCAACCATCAGCCGCTCTTCCAGCCCCCTCGGCACGATCCTCGGGCAGATGAGCGTCAACGCCTCCCGCACACGCTCCGTCGATCCGCCGCGCATTCGCATCGCCACCGTACGCAGCGGCGAGAGTTGGTCCGACCTGGCCCGCCGCGCGACCGGCAATGCACGCGATGCAGAAGCGGTCGCCAATCTGAACGGCTACGACCTCAAAACAAACCCACCGGCCGGACTGACGGTGAAACTGCCGGAGGAAGTCACGAGCGGGTAGACGAAGTCACGAGCGGGTAGACGGAGAGCTACATCCGCGGTCGCACGATGTTGTCTTCGTGTGCCGGATGCACGACGTAAGGGCCGAGATCGGCGGTCTGCGGGAGTGGGGCGTCGCTCAGACGTTCGTTCGGGCGGCGCCAGCGAAGCCAGACCTGCGGCAGTAGCTTGCGGCTGCCGCGCTCGTCGATGATCTCGACCTGCAGATCCGTATCGGCACGCACGGAGGATGGACGCTCTGCGAATGAGTGCGTGAACCGCCCATCGGCATGAGTCGCTTCGAAGTGCGTGCGGTGATTGTCGAAGTGCAAGATCACTTTGCGAATCTGATGCGGTGCGATGACCGAACCGCTGACGTCGAGCGGGCCAGTGATCTCCTCCCAATGCACCGGATGATCGAGTGCGGCCTCGATCGAAGGCGGCTGCGGCGCAAGCGGTGTCAGCGACGCTGCCTGATCGGGAGTTGCGTACACAGCGTCACTGCCGAATGCACCGACCCGCACGAGGCGGCCGCGAACGACTTCCTGTCGCAGCCACTGCGCCGTCGCATCGGCGCGCGCGCCGAGACGATCGTTGTGAACGATGACGATGCTTGCACCGCGACGATGGAGCCGTTCGGAGAACGACGTGGGAATCGGCGTGCGGCTCCACTCTTCCTCGAGCTCCGCCTGCAGCGGTGGCTTGAATCCCGACACGCCGTTGATCAGCGGAACGTGATGCAGGTGCGAGAAGAACATCGCGCGGTAAGAGTTGGTCTGATCCAGCGGCAGCTCGACCACCGCGTCACGCACCTTCTGCTGCGCCAGCCATCGGTAGACCGGAGGTGTCTCACCTGTTGCGAGATACCAGCGGATCGGCGCGGCGCGCAGCTCGACGAAAAGCAACGCAATGACAATCGCGTAAACCCACTTCCGTCGCGCGAGCGCCAGCGTGCCGAGGCTCGCCAGCATGGCGATGCCGAGATACGCGATCATCGCCCAGCGCGCGGGAACGCGGATGCCATTGAACGGAGGAACGTGCTCGAAAAGAAAACGGCCGAATGGCGTGTGCAGACCGAGCGATCCAATGAAGCCGAGCAGCACGAGGACGATGCCGATGATCGCGTACAGACGCGAGCGCCGCCAGCACGTCGCGATTCCAGTCAGCGCTAGCAGAGGACCGAGAAGGCCGGGGAACGACCAGCGCTCCGGATCGACCGTGCCATCGTTGAGGTGCGGACTGTAAACGCGATAGTGAAGACTGGGAATCAACCAGTCCGATGGCCTCGCGGAATAGTGCAGAGTTTCCGCCGCATCTCCGCGCATTCCATAAAGTTGCCCGGCCTTTCGATACGGGCTCAGCAACGGCAGCAACAGCAGCGTTCCGATCACAAACGCGGTCAGCGCAAGCGCCCGGAATCTCCGTCGATCCGCTTCACCAAATGCGCAGATCACCGCGCAGACAGCGGCCGCAACCGATCCGAACGCAAGCCAGTGCAGATTCGTCAGCCCGTTCATGACAAAACTTACACAGAGCACGGCCGCGCGTCCCCACGCCGGTCGATCGCGCAATCGCAAGACGGCCAGAATCAGCAGCGGCAACCAGAGCGTCCAGAGATGCTGCAGATGCGTGACATGCGTGAACCGCCACGGCACGAAGGCGAAGAAGAACCCGCCGGCGATGCCCGCCATCATCGAGCCGGTCAGATAACGGCCGAGCAGCGCCGCCGCGTAACCCGCCGTTGCGAATCCCAACAGGATGGCGATGTTGTGCAACAGAAGCGGCGGCACATTCATCGCCAGCAGCGGCGAAAGCGCGAGCACGATGCCGAGCAGGTTCTCGCTGAACGCGAATGTGTAAGGGAGCGGATGAAAGATGTTGGCGTGAAAGAGCCGCGACGGCTGATGCGTCAACGCGTGGAACGCCCAGTCCAGCATCCAGCTCGTGATGTACGGATCGCCCGGATGCGCCGCCGCCAGCGGCAGATTCGCCGCCAGCGGCCACGTCATCACGATCGCGGCAAGCGCGAAAAATGCGATCGCGCCGAGGTGTGCCTTCATCGCGGCGCATTCTGCCACTGACGGACGCTCGCGATACGATCCGGCGCATGACGCCGATCCTCTCGACGGACGAGCTCTCCCGCCTCCTCGCCTCCTCAACGGATCTCGCGTTGCTCGACGCACGAGCGAGCGGCTACGACGAAGGTCATCTCCGCGGCGCGCAACGTGCGGATCTCGAAACGCAGTTGAGCGCCGCGCGCGATGAAGGCGCGAATCCGGCGCGCGGCGGACGCCATCCGCTCCCGCCATTGGATCGATGGACGTGGCAACTCGGAGCGTGGGGCATCAGTCCGGAAACGCACGTCGTGATCTACGACGACCAGTCCGGCGCCAACGCCGCGGCCCGTGCGTGGTGGATGCTGCGCGCCGTCGGACACGAGCGCGTATCGGTGCTCGACGGCGGACTCGCAGCAGCCATCGCAGCAGGCTTCGACACAACGCCGGACATTCCCAAGATCGCCGCGCGCCCTCCCTACCCTGCCGCCAGTTGGCAACGTCCCACGGCCGGCCGTTCTCGCGTCGACGCACTTCGCAACGATGCGAACTGGAAAGTGCTCGACGTCCGCAGCGGTGAACGCTTCCGCGGCGAGACCGAGCCGATCGATCCCATCGCCGGCCATATCCCCGGAGCCGTGAATCTTCCGTTCGCGCAGAATCTTAAGAACGGCCGCTTCAAATCACCGGCCGAGCTCCGCACCATCTACGAGAATCTCCTCGGCGCAACACCAGCCGATCGACTCATCGTGCACTGCGGCTCCGGCGTCACCGCCTGCCACACCCTGCTCGCCCTCGAAAGCGCGGGACTCGACGGAGCCGCGCTGTATGTCGGAAGCTGGGGCGAATGGTGCCGGAATCAGTAGGCCGAAGACTCTTCAACAATCCGCGAACATCGCAGCGTTTTGGAGTGCGGTAGCCGCAGCTACCGCTTTGGTATGTTCAAGCAACGCGAGTGGCATACAAAAGCGGCAGCTGCGGCTGCCGCACTCCAAACCAGAACCGAACTGCCTACGTGCGTCACTTGAATGTATCGCAGTCGCGAAGATCCCCCGACTTGAATCCGCGCTGGAACCACTCCATCCGTTGCGCGGATGATCCGTGCGAGAACGACTCTGGATTCACGGCCCGTCCCGACATCTCCTGCATGCGATCGTCGCCGACGGCGGATGCGGCGGCCAGTCCCTCTTCCACATCACCCGAATCCAGGAGGTTCCTGGCGGCCGCGGAGCGACCCCAGATTCCAGCGTAGCAGTCGGCCTGCAACTCCAGACGAACCGAATACTGATTGGCGTTGCGGCGATCGCTCTGCATCGCCTCCTGCACGCGGTCGGATGTACCCATCAGGTTCTGGACGTGATGACCCACCTCGTGCGAGATCACATACGCCTGCGCAAAATCTCCGGGAGCGCCGAAGCGGCGGTGCAACTCATCGAAAAAGCCGAGGTCGAGATACACGTTCCCGTCGGCAGGACAATAAAACGGCCCCGACGCCGCCTGCCCCGTCCCGCACGCAGTCGGCGTGACGTCGCGGAAAATCACCAGCTTGGAGCGCTGATACTCGATCCCTTCCTTCCGGAAGATGTCCGTCCAGACGTTCTGCGCGTCCGTGATGGCGGCATTCGCAGTCGTTCGAACCTCCGCCTCCGCCGCACTCTCCTCGACGGGTGCCGATGAAGTCGCCGCCGCCGGCGCAGGGGCGGTACCGCCCGAACCGTCGAAGAACTGGAAGAAGTTCTTGCCGGTGAGCAGACTGAGCACGAGCAGAATGATCGCCCCGCCACATCCAACCTGCGGCCCGCGCCCAAAACTGAAACCACCGCCTCCGCGACGATCGACGACATCCGAGAGATCACCACCTGGCAAACGCATGACCCGATTCTAGCGATTGTCGTGCCCGATTGGCTTCCGCACGATCCGCGTGATCGTTTGGACTGACGCAACTGCACCGAAGGATTTAGCGCCGAGCGCCGGTCTAACGCGGCGAAGGATGGCAATCCAATGAAACGTTTGATCTTGATCGTGCTCCTCGCTTGCCTCACCACCGCTCCGCTCCGCGCGCAGACCGCGGTGACCGTTTGGCTCAGTTCCCAGCAGAATGGGGGCGGGGACCGCTTCCTGTAACGTGGTCGTTCTTCGATCGCTGGGGCGCATCGCTCGACGCGCGCTATCTGCCAAAGGACTACTCCATGACCATTGAGCATGCCGACCGCTTTCTCGTTGCCCGCCTGTTGCGCGGCGACGAGGAGGCGTTCACGGAGTTCTTCGACAGGAACTTCGCGCCGCTGTATCGCTTCGCGCTGCCGCGCGTGGCGGATGAGGATGCAGCCGAGGAGGTCGTGCAGACGACGCTCTGCCGCGCGGTGCGGAAACTGGCCAGCTATCGCGGCGAAGCGGCGCTGCTGACGTGGCTGACGACGATCTGCCGCCGCGAGATCTCGACGTATTTCGAACAACGAAAGAAGGTACCGCCGATGATCGATCTCTCGGACGACCTGCCGGAGATCCGTGCGGCGCTCGAATCCCTCGGCGCGGAATCAACGGTGCAACGGCGCGAGGTCGCGCGAATCGTCCAGCTCGTGCTCGACCGCCTCCCCGGCCGCTACGGAGACGCACTGGAGTGGAAGTACATCGACGGATTCTCCGTCGGCGAAATCGCCCAGCGGTTATCGCTCGCGCCGAAGGCGGCTGAATCGCTGCTCACCCGCGCCCGCGCGGCGTTCCGCGATGCCTTTCGGGCCGCGTACGGCAGCGGTTGGAATGGTGTGGAGGGGACCTCATGAACGACAACGAGAAAGATCCCATTGCGACGCTCGTGCGTCTCGCGGGGCGCAGACCAGAAGTGGATGCCGAACGGACCGCGCGGGTGCGCGCTGCGGTCGCAGACGAGTGGCGCGCCACGACGCGTCGCAGGCGCTGGACGCGTGTTGCCACTGCCGCAGCCATCGCCGCAACCATCGGAGGCGTGATTTTCATGCGTCCGACCGAGCCTGTGGCGCCAGTCGTTACGCCGATCGTAGCGACGGCCGAGATCCGTGAGCTCACTACTCCCAATGATGCGACGACCTCTGTCGCATGGAACGGAGGAACGCTGCGCCTCGATCACGAGACGCATGTGCGATTCGATTCGGCGCGCACGGCGACGCTGCTTCGCGGGGCGATCTACTACGCGAATGACACGCCCGGCATGGGGGTCACGATCCACACGCCATTCGGCGAAGTCCGCGACATCGGCACGCGCTTCGAGCTCCGTCTGCGCGACGACGCGCTGCGCGTTCGCGTTCGCGATGGAGCGGTGATCCTGCGCGACACGACCGCACGCGCCGGAACGGAGCTCATCGCCAACCTCACGTCCATCGCCTCGCGGACGATCTCCACGAGCGGCGAGGAATGGGCGTGGATCGAGAACGCCGCGCCGCCGATCGTACTGGAAGGGAAAACACTCGACGAGGTATTGCAGCTCATCGCCGTCGAGAAAGGTCTGACGCTCGAGCGCACAGGTCCCGATCAAACACTGCGCGGCAACGTGCCGCTATCCGTCGGTGAAGCGCTCGATGCGGCCACTACGGCCGCCGGTGTGACGTATCGCATCGAAGACGATCGGCTGATCGTGCGAGGGCGCTCATGATTCGCGGCGTGCTGTTGTTCCTGCTCATCGCCAACACACTCCACGCGGCGCCGTATCACTTCGCCGGCCGCCCGCTTGCCGAGGGGCTGCGCGAGTTGCAGTCGCGCGGCCTGCGGCTCATCTACAGCGATGACGTCGTAACAAGCGACATGATCGTGCGCACGGAGCCGCGTGCGACACAGCCTCGGAAGATCCTCGACGAGTTGCTGCGCGAGCACGCACTGCGCGCGAGCGACGGCCCGCGCGGCTCGCTGCTCATCGTGCGCGATGAGCGTCCGCGGCGCGAGCCGGAATCGCAATCGATCCCTCCACAGATGCCGGTGACGCTCGAAGAGATCGTCGTCACGCCGAGCCGCTTCACGATCCTGCGCCAGGAGCCGGAGAGCCGGCAGTTCCTCAGCCGCGAAGAGGTGCGGCGCGTGCCGCATCTCTCCGATGATCTGTACCGCGCCATCGGCCGAATCCCGGGCACGACCAGCGCGGACGTGAGCGCGCGCTTCAACCTGCGCGGCGGCGAGGAGGACGAGGTGCTGGTGCTGATCGACGGCGCCGAGATCTACGATCCGTTCCACATCCGCGATCTCTATCGCGCGTTCAGCACCATCGACGCTGAGGCGGTCGGATCGGTGGACGTGCTCAGCGGCGGATATCCAGTGGAGTACGGCGGACGCATGAGCGGCGTCGTCGATATCAACACGCTCTCGCCCACGGATACGAAACATGAAATCGGGATCAGCCTGCTCAACACGCGATTGCTGTCGCAGGGCACGTTCGCGCAATCGCGCGGCGCGTGGATGCTCTCGCTGCGCCGCGGCTATCTGCGCGAAGTGCTGACGCTCATCGACGACGCTGAGGACATCGACCCTCGCTATTACGATCTCCTCGGCAAGGTGCAGTGGACGCTCGGCGAGCGCGCAATCGTCTCGGCACACGTGATGGCCTCGCGCGACCGAATGACTCTGGAGGACGGTCCCGGCACCAGAGGACGGGCGAACTACGATGACCGCTACTTCTGGCTCAACCTGCGCCGGTCGTGGACGGACGCGCTGTTCACGCAGAGCGTGCTCACGTGGGGCACCATGGAGCGCGACCGCAGCGGGACGTTCGACAACGAGTTCGATCTGCAGCGCGGACAGCTCGAAGACCATCATCGATCGACGTTCGTGACGTTGAAGAATGACGCCACGCTCCATCTCTCGCCACGCCACATGCTGAAATTCGGCGCGACCGGAAAACGTGTGCGAGCGCGTTTCGACGTGGAAAGCTCGTCCGTCGTGCCGTTCGCGATCTTCGAGCTTGGATCACCGCCACGCGAAGTGGTGCGATCGGTTCATGTGCGACCGAGCGGCAGTGAGCTCAACGCGTATGTCGCCGATCGCGTGCGGCTCAGCGACAGCGTCGTCATCGAAGCCGGACTGCGTGCGGGCTCGGAGAGCTACACACCCGACGGCGTGCATCTCAGCCCACGGCTCAACGTGGTCTGGACGGCATCCTCTCGAACGTCCGTGCGCGCGGCATGGGGGCTGTTCCATCAACCACAAGCGATCCACGAGCTCCAGGTCGACGATGGCGTGACGGACTATCAGCCGGCGCAGCGCTCCGAGCATCGCGTCCTCGGCATCGAGCATTCCTTCCGCGGCGTCGATGCCCGGCTCGAGCTCTACGACAAAGCACTGACCCATCTGCGGCCGCGCTACGTGAACCTCTACGATCGTCTCCTGCTCTTTCCCGAATTGCGCGCCGACCGTATCCGCATCGCGCCGGATCGCGGGCACGCGCGTGGAGCGGAGCTGCTCGTCCGGTCTGATGCGACGCAACCGCTCAGCGGCTGGATGAGCTACACGCTCGCTCGCGTCACCGATCGCCTCGACGGCCGCGACGTGCCGCGCGACTGGGACCAGCGGCACGCCATGACGTTCAGCGTGAACCTCCAGCGCGGCTCGAAGTGGAACTTCAACGTAGCCGGAACATGGCACAGTGGCTGGCCCACCACGCCCGTGCTCGCGCGCGTGGAAGGAACGCAGCTCCTCACCGAGCTCGGACCGCGCGCTTCGACCCGCCTCCCCGCCTACCAACGTCTCGACTTTCGCGCCAGCCGCACCGCCGGCGCGTTCAGTTTCTTCGTCGAGCTTTTCAACGTCCTCGGCCGCGAGAACGTCACGCGCGTCAACACATTCACGTTTCAGCAAGACGCAACCGGCGCAGTGACGGCGATCCCCGTCACCGAAAGCGTGATCGGGGTCCTGCCGTCATTCGGCGTGACCTGGCGGTTCTAGGAGTAAGGGCCGCGCAGCAGCCGAAGATGTGATCCAACGAGGGCCTGCGCTCTTGGCTACGCTTCGCAGATCAACTCTGCGGTTCTACCCGGCCCAGCGCCTCGTCGGTCGCCAGTTCCAGTTCGGCGAGCTCCTCATCGGTGAGGCTTCGGACGCGATCGGCGAGGCATGTTTTAGGGACGGCTCGCATTTGAAATGCCAAGGCGACCGACGTCTGAGGAAGACCTCCCTTGGTGGCGTCGATCATGGCGGTTCCGGCGAGTCTCGCACGATCGAGATTCGTCGTCAGCGGAACCACGAGCACGGAGTGAAGGGCGCTCGTGAGGGTGTCACTCTGCCAGACGACGACCGGGCGCCGCCCGGTTTGCTCGCGCGGCCTGTAGTCGCCGAGATCCGCCCACCAGATCTCGCCGCGCGTCACCCACCATCCTCGTGATCGAGCGACCTTGTCCAATCCGCCAGACCGGTCTCGCTCAGCACTTCTTCATCCGCACTTCTTTTCGACAGACGGGCGATGTCCCACCTGTTCGGATCCGGCTTCCGAACGACCACGATGCCGACGCGCTCTCCCGGGCGCAACGAAAGCCGCTGCATCGGGCGAAGAACGCCGTTCTCGAACTCGGCTTCGATCACTTCCATCGGCTTTCAAGATAGCACACGGAAACCCGTCACTATTTCGACGACGTGCTTGCGCGGCGCGCTTAGATCGATTGTCCGCTGGCAGGCGGGTAATCATCCGCGCGCAGCAGAATCTCGCGCGGTTTCGAGCCTTGCGAGGGGCCGACGACGCCGTTGGCTTCCATGATCTCGATGAGGCGGGCGGCGCGGGAGTAGCCGAGTTTGAGGCGGCGCTGAAGGTAGGAGGCGCTGGCCTGGCCGGTGCTGAGGACCACCCGCACGGCGTCGTCGTATTTGGGGTCGTCGAGGTATTCGATGCCGTCGGCGCCGCTCTTTTCTTCGGTGATTTTCGTGATCTCTTCGAGGAACTTCGGCTCGCCCTGGTTCTTTTTCACGAAGTCGACGATCTCGTTGATCTCATGCTCGGAGACGTAGGCGCCATGGATGCGGCGCACGCGCGCGGTGCCGGGCGGGAGGAAGAGCATGTCGCCGTTGCCGAGCAGTTTCTCGGCGCCCTGCGCGTCGAGGATCGTGCGCGAATCGATCTTCGAGGCTACCTGAAACGAGATGCGGGATGGCAGGTTGGCTTTGATCACGCCGGTGATGACGTCGACCGAGGGGCGCTGCGTGGCGATGATGAGGTGTACGCCGACGGCGCGCGCTTTCTGCGCCAGACGCGTGACCGAGTCTTCGACGTCTTTCGAGGCCACCATCATCAGGTCTGCGAACTCGTCGATGATGATGACGATGTACTGCATCGGATCGGACACGGGCAACGTCGCATCCGGCGAGAGTTTGAGCGCGCGCCGGTGCGCCTCGGCATCTTTGATGAGCGCGTTGTATTGATCGATGTTGCGCACGCCACACTCGGAGAGCGTCTTGTAGCGGCTCTCCATCTCGTTGACGGCCCAGATCAGAGCGGTGGACGCGAGCTTGGGATCGGTGATGATCGGATGGAGCAGGTGCGGGATGTCTTCGTAGACTTTCAGCTCGACCATCTTCGGGTCGATCATCAGCATGCGCAGTTGCGTCGGCAGCGCTTTGTAGAGCAGCGACACGATCATGGAGTTGAGGCCGACGGACTTGCCCGCGCCGGTGGCTCCGGCGACGAGGAGATGCGGCATGCGCGCGAGATCGGTGACGACCGCTTCGCCGTGAATGTCCTTGCCGAGGGCCAGCGACAAGAGCGACGGCGAGGAATTGAATGACTCCGTCTCGATGATGTCGCGCAGCGTGATCAGCTCGCGCTTCTTGTTCGGGACTTCGATGCCGACCGTGGACGAGCCGGAAATGCGCTCGATACGGATCGACTCGGCCTTGAGCGCGAGCGCGAGATCGTCGCCGAGGTTTACGACCTTCGCGTACTTCACACCGGCGGACGGCTTGAACTCGAACGTCGTGACGACCGGGCCGGGGTGATAGGCCGTGACTTCGCCTTCCACCGAAAACTCCGCGCAACGCGCTTCGATGAGATGTCCGATCTCGAGGAAGCGCTTATGGACTTCGTCGTTGATGGTGTCCTGCTTCGGCCCTTCGGTGAGGAGATGTACGGGCGGCAGGAAGTCGTGCGTGAGCTTGATCTCGCGGCGCGTGCCTTCCTTCGGCTTGCGTATCGCCGGACGCGGGATCTGCGGCTTGGCGCGCGCGGGAAGCGGCAGGTCTTCGAAGAGCGGATCTTCGAAGTCTTCCTCGGGATCGGCGACCGGGACGGGTTTCGGCGTGCGCCGCGACGGGACAACGGGCTCCTCCGCGATCACGCTCGGGATGACGCGTGCGGGGCGCGATGTCGATGGCGCGGTGTAGAGCTCGAATGGATCGCGCGTGTCCTGTTGCGACAGCGCCTCCGCCGCCTTGCGAAGATCGGCTTTCGTGACTTTGCGGATCTGAAAGCTGCCACGCCCGTGTACTTCACGGACGATCGGGCCGCGCACACTGGCATCGGACGAAGCGGGATTCAACGCATTCGTTGATGCACTCGGCGACGCACTCGCCGGCACAAGGCGCAGCGGCGGCGTCTCCGTTTTCTCGAGATGCTTGCGCACGAGCGCGTCCTTCATCTTCTCTTTGCGGCGGCGCTCGGAGAAGCGGGCCCACTGCAGCGAGATGGCGCGCCCGAGTGCGGTGAACTGCCGATGAATGGCCAGGAAAACGAGCGCCAGGCTGATGCGCGTGGCGAGCAATAGTCCGATGAGCAGAGCGGTGATGAGAGCGATGGCCGCACCGCTCGTGTTCATGTTGTTGCTGATGGCGCGATTGATCTCCTGCCCGAGGTAACCGCCCGATGCGATCAGCGCCCCGCGCAACCAGATCTTGCCAAGCGTCAGATCGAACAGCGGAGGCACGGCCAGCGCGAGGATGACGAAGCCGATCAGCTTCGTGTGGAAGTACTCGATGTCGCGGCCCCAGAAGCGGTTCCATCCGCCCACCAGCATCACCGCCGGAAAAAGCAGACTGGCGAAGCCGAAGAACCCGACGAAGACCCACGCCAGCGTCGCGCCATAGTAGCCAATGGCGTTGCGGATCTCGGTTTCAGTGGAGGTGTAAAAGGCGGAAGAATCGCGCGGATGATACGAAAGGAGTGCCCCGGCCAGGCTGATTCCGATCGCCACGACGACGATCCCCACCAGCTCCCCGCCTCGCCTGCTGCGAAAGAAATCGACTAGCTGCACCCGTCCCACGCTCCCAGCCTTCCCGGTGAGTGTAGCAAATTTTACGCAAGGCAGAAGACAGTCGCCAGTCGGCGGTCGGCGGTCGGCAGTGGAAGAAGCACGGCGCGCGAACGTCGGGCGGTGGCGCGGTCTACTGCCGACCGCCGACTGCAAACTGCCGACTCGTCTCTAAGGCACGACCGTGAAATCGCCGAACATGTCGTCGTGCCCGGTATTGCCGTGGGCGGCATCGCACAGGCTATTTGTGCAGATGTAGAAATAGGTTCCCGACGTCGGCAGCGTGACGATTCGCTCGACAGGCGTCGCGCCGAGGTCGACATCGAGGATCACGTTGAAACTCGAATCGGTAATGCGGATGCCATGCGCGGCGGTGCCGTTCGCTTTCGAGAGAATGAACCGCACTTGGGCGCCGGCTTTCAACGTGCCGGCCGGCGTGACCACGAAGCGGAAATCCTCAGCCACGATGGTGATCGTGGAGAGTTGCGGCGCAGGCGGCTCGACCCCGGTGTCCTGCGATGCCGGCACGAAGGTCGGGTCTTCGGAGCCGTTGTCCAGAACCGATGCGTACGCGAAGATCGGCTGGTCCGACTCGTAGCTGATCCAGGCGTTGCTCAAATCGCTGGAAGGATTGCCGAAGAAACCACCGATGTTCGTGGGCGCGAACACGCCGAACGGCTGAAACGTGAGGTTGGTGGTGCCAGCGAGGACGTTGTGGCGATCGTAGAGCTTGAACGTGACGTTTGCGACGGACGCGTTCGGATTCACGCCGCCCCAGTTCGTGCGAAACGTCCCCTTCTGACCGCCGCCGCCGTTCTGCTTGAGCTGCACGAGAATACCCTTCGTCACCGCGGCCGTGACTTCGAGGCCGGGGACGAACTGTCCGAGCGTGCCGTTCTGCGGGCCGGCGGATTCGTCAGCGAAGATCCGCTGCGTTGCAATGAAGTCATCGTCGGACGTGAGCCGCACGGCACCGAGCGCCGGACCGCCTCCGAACAACGACTGCACGACGTCGTCGTACACGGCCATCGATCGCTTCTCGACGGTAATCGTCTTCGTGGCCACACCGGCGTTGTTCACGTTCCCCGTCGGGAGATAGCGCGCGGTGATGGTGATGATCTTCTCGTGCGAGGGATTGAAGATGCGCGCGTCCGTCCTGAACTTGCCGGCGCTGCCGCCGATCGAAAGGTAGACATCCTTCGCAGTTGCCGATGTTGCAAGAACGATCACGAACAGCAACGCCGACAGCCGGACACGCCGCATGGGGGAATCCTCCGTTTGGTGAATTGACGAGCGATGATAACCGGCGCGTACGGCGCACCGTACGACGTAACGGTTTCGTGACGCTTCTGGCGAGCGCCAGTGTTTGCGCGGCGGAACGCTCCTCAGGCGACAGGCATCGCGAAGGCTTGGCCAACCAGCGCTGCCGGCCGTGCCGGCTAGAACAGCGCCGGCTCCTGATACGTGCCGAACACATCACGCAACGCATCGGAAATCTCTCCGACTGTGGCGTAGACCCTTACCGCTTCGATGATCGGCGGCATCGTGTTGACGTTCGGATCGGCGGCGGCGTTGCGCAGCGCCTGCAAGGCGTCCTGCACTTTTACCTGGTCGCGCTCGGCGCGTACTTTGTTGAGGAGCACCATCTGCTGCTCGGTCACCGACTCGTCGATGTAGAGGATCTCGTGCGTGTCTTCCTGTTCCATCCGGAAGGCGTTGACGCCCACGACGACCTTCTCGGCCGAGTCGACGGCGCGCTGGAACTGGTAAGAGGCGTCCCAGATCTCGCGCTGCGGAAACCCGGCTTCGATGGCCTCGACCATTCCGCCGAACTGGTCGATCTTTTCGATGTATTCGAAGCAGCCCTTCTCCATCTTGTCGGTCAGCTCTTCGATGAAGTACGACCCGCCCAGCGGATCGACCGTGTTGATGACGCCCGACTCGTGAGCAATGATCTGCTGCGTGCGCAGCGCGATGCGCGCGGACTGCTCGGTGGGCAGTGCCAGCGTCTCGTCGAGCGAGTTCGTGTGCAGTGAGTTCGTGCCGCCCATCACCGCCGCCAGCGCCTGGATGGTGACGCGGACGATGTTGTTGTACGGCTGCTGCGCGGTGAGCGAGCATCCCGCCGTCTGCGTGTGGAAACGCAGCATCAGCGAGCGCGGATCTTTCGCGCCATAACGGTCGCGCATGACCTTCGCCCATACGCGGCGCGCCGCGCGGAACTTCGCAACTTCCTCGAAGAGATCGTTGTGCGAGTTGAAGAAGAAGGAGAGACGTGGCGCGAAGTCGTCAACGTCCATGCCCGCCTTGACGGCGTACTCGACATACTCCATGCCGTCGCGCAGCGTGAAGGCCAGTTCCTGCAACGCCGTCGATCCGGCTTCGCGGATGTGATAGCCGCTGATGGAGATGGTGTTGTACTTCGGCACGTTCTCGGCGCAGAAGGAGATGGTGTCGGTGATCAGCCGCATGGAGGGACGCGGCGGGAAGATGTACTCCTTCTGCGCGATGTACTCCTTGAGGATGTCGTTCTGCAGCGTGCCGCCGATCTTCTTCCAGTCGGCGCCCTGTTTCTCCGCTACCACGAGGTACATGGCCAACGCGATCGGCGCCGTGGAGTTGATGGTCATCGAGACCGTCACGTCCTCGAGGTTGATGCCGCCGAAAAGCGTCTCCATGTCTGCCAGCGAGTCGATGGCCACGCCGCACTTGCCGACTTCACCGGCGCTGTAGTGATGGTCGGAGTCGTAGCCATAGAGCGTGGGCAGGTGGAACGCGACCGAGAGTCCGGTCTGGCCCTGCGAGAGCAGGTACTTGAAACGCTCGTTCGTGTTCTCCGCCGTGCCGAAGCCGGCGAACTGGCGCATCGTCCAGAGGCGGCCGCGATAGCCGGTGGGATGGATGCCGCGCGTATACGGGAACTGGCCGGGGTATGCGACCTCGTGAAAATCCTGATCGGCAATCGAGAGCGGTGTGGCCATCGGATTGACTTCCATGCCGCTGACCGTGGTGAAGTCTTTCTTCCAATACGGCGCCTTCGCCTGAACCGGTTCGAGCACACCACGCCGCCACTGCGTTTCTTCTTTCCGCACTTCCGCGATTGCCTCGGCGGAGAAGAGCGTCAACTGTTCGCCGGCAGCGTGTGGCGGCTGTGCCGGAGCGGTGGCGGTGAGGATCTCGGTCTCGTTGCGGCTCATAGGTTTCCTCGCATAAGGCCCCGTGACTATACAAAATTCTATCGAGACAGGTCTTGGGAGAGGCAGGTCTTAGGTCTTAGGAGAGCGCCGGCTCAGGAACGCGCTCAGGCCTCGCTGCGGCTCGCCCGTGGCAAAGAGCCTGGCGAACTCGGCACGTTCCAGCGAGTCTCCGCCGCGGGCACGGATCAACATCGCAGCAGAATCGAGCGCGACGGCACTTCGTCCGTCCATCCAGCGCCGTAGCCACTCCGCTGCGTCGCCTTCGATGACCTCGTCGCACAGGCCGGCATTCTTCGCTTCCGCAGCAGAAAAGACCGTACGTCGATCGATGTGCAGCCGCAGCACGCCGTGCCCAAGGCGCCAGGCCGCGGCAGCCCAGGCCTCGGCGACGTCGAGATGCAACGCGGCGCCGGCGTCGAGTACCGCGTAGTCCGCGAAGAGGAGCGCCGCGGCGGCGAGGCCGTGAACCTCCGCCGCGCCCGCCGCGACCGTCATTTCCGTGCGAGCGAGGAGCGCGTCGAGCGAACGATCGTCGACGGCATCCAGCTCCTCGCCCGACAGAAACAACATCAGCGGAACATCGAAAAGACGCGGCCCATGACGCCGCTCTGATCGTGTTTCTCGATCTGCTCCATCTCGCCGGCATCGAGGAAGATGCCGCCGCAGCTCGCGCACTGGTCGACCTTCACGCCGTGCAGCTCGATCTCATTCAGATCCATGCCGCACTTCGGACACTTCATCCAGTGAAGCTGCTTGAGCTGATCCTTCTGCTCGTCCGCCATCTTCGCGGACTGCTCCTGCGCCCACTTCTTCCGGCGCTCGAGCTCCTGTCGCGCAAAATACTCATCCTCGGCTTTGCTGGGCTTGTCGTACTCGGACATCGGAAACCCTCCCGGTTTTCTTGCGGCGAATTCTAACTTGACACGCTCCCCATACCGAGGAACGATTAGTTCATGACACGCCAGAAGACAATCACATTGGATGAGGACGTGGCGGAAAAACTGGACCGCGAAGCGCGACGCGCCGGTACGACAAACGAGGAGATCGCAAACGCTGCTCTTCGCAGAACCCTACGCCAGTCCGAGGTGAAGGCAGCACCTTTTACCATTCACCCCCGGCACATGGGAAAGCTAACCGGACTCAATCTCGACTGCATGGAGCGACTGCTCAACGAGATCGAAGGGCCGAACTGGAAATGATCATCGTAGATGTGAACGTGTTGATCTTCGCGTACAACCTCGATGCACCACAACACGAACGCGCGCGCGTGTGGCTTCAGCGCGCGTTTTCAGGATCGGAACTGATCGGTCTCCCGTGGGCCGTCATTCACGGCTTCCTTCGAATCACGACGAACACACCCGCGATACGACCGCCGTTCAAGATTGATGACGCAGTTGCGATGGTCGACGAGTGGTTCACATCGCCGGCGGTAAAGCTCGTCGAGCCTGGCCTGCGCTACTGGTCAGTGTTCAGCACTCTACTTCGCAATCAGCAGATCGAAGGGCAGCTTGTTTCGGATGCGCACATCGCTGCATTGGCGATCGAAAACGATGCTGCGGTCTGCAGCACCGATCGCGATTTCCACCTTTTCGGTCTTCGCGTGATCAATCCGCTCGCCTGATCTTCTTTGCCACCATCAACAATCCCGGTCCGAACGGCATCCAGGAGAAAAGCGCGTCGAGCGCGAATGCGGCGCGTACGAGATGGACGAGGGCGCGGAAGCGGCCGGCTTTCGCGACGGACTGCAACGCGGTGTCTTCGCCAATCGCGAGGCGCGCGCGGCGTTTGTTCATGGGGAGCAGGAACAGCGTGTCGTATACGAGCACGACCGGAAATCCCCAGTACGTGGCCTTGTCGATGGTCAGCGCTGCGTTCTCGAACAGATTCACGATCTGCGCACGGGAGTAGCGCCGGCGGTGCTCGTAGTAATCGTCCGAGGCGCTCCAGAGGCTTTGTAGCGCCGGAACGGTGGCGATGCATGCTCCGCCTGCGATGAGCACGCGTCCGATCTCGCGCGCCGCATCGGCATCGTTGTCGAGATGCTCGAGGGTCTCGCCGGTGGTGACGCCATCGAACGTCTCGCTGCGGAATGGCATGCGCGTCATGTCGCCGACCACCACCGGAATGCTCGTGCTCCTGCGCACGTGCAGAGCGGCATCGAGGGAGTAGTCGATGCCTACGACTCGATACCCGCGCTGTTGCATGCGCACGGCGAGTTGTCCCAGGCCGACCGCACCGTCGAGGAAACGTGCGCCGCGCGGGAGCCGCTCCACCTCGCGCACGATCATCCCGAGGCGATGCTCGTGGCGCGGCCCGAACATCTCGGGCTGCGTACCCCAGGCGTGTGTGGAGGGCGTGGATGTGGTCATGGCAAGGCGCGGCAGAATATACCGAACACAAAAAAGCCCGCGCGAACATCGCGCGGGCTTCTGCAGTCTCTCAGCGTTGCATCACTTCGGGATGCCGAAGGTCGTCAGGCTGTCGTACGAGCCGCACGGGTTGGTGATGCGCACCCAGTACGGAGTGAGCTCGTTGATGACGGTCTTGAGCTCGCCGTTGACGCCGCTCGGGATCGGGTTGCGGCTCATGCCGCTGTAGCCGGTGTACCACTGGAAGTTCGGAAAGCTCCCTTGCGGAACAACCTTGAACGTGGCAACCGTGCCGCGGTCGACGACCTGTGTCTGCGGCTGGCCCGCGGCAAGAATCGAGGGAGGCTGGCAGTCGACGATGACGATGATGGTGGCGAACGATTCCGCTCCGGGGACCGCTGCGCGAAGCGTCACGACGTGCGCGCCCGGAGGTGTGCCGGGACCGAGTTTGATGTTCAGTTTCGTGAAAACCTGTCCCGTGAAGTCGTGGTACAGCGGCGAGAAGGTGAAGGTCGCGCCGGGGATCCCACTGGCGCTGAAAGCCGGCGGATTGTTCTCGAACGCGTAGTAGAGCGGAAGCTCGAGATCGGTTCCTGCATCACCGAAAAATGCTTCGATCGAGCCCTCGCGCGGCAGGATGATCGGGGCGATCTGCGATCCTGAGATCCCGCCCTGGGCAATGAACACGGCAGAATCGAGGACGGAATCCGACGTATCGGCGATGGCGATGCGGATGTGGTTCGTCGTACCGGGCTCGACGATGGCGACAGCCAGAAGCGGTGAGGTGAAGCCATCGAGCTGCGTCGAGGCCCCGCCTTCATTGTCCTGGTAGATGCCCTGGTTGCGCAGATGGTTGATCGTGTTGATGGTCACCGGCTGCCCGGTTCCCGGCGTCAGGGCGATGTTCGAGCCGTTGACGAAGAAGGCGAATACGTCGTTGAACTCGCTATCGACGTACTCGCGATACTCCTCCGAAGCAAAGACATAGCGAATGGCGAAGGTGGGCGATTCGGTGACGACGTCGAATTCGATGGTGATCGCGTCGTGCGTCTCGAACGGACTGACGATGGCCGTGAGCGCGGCCGCACCCGGCGTGCCCAATCCCTTCCCCGAACCCGAGGTCGAGTTGGGTCCCTTGGCATCCGCGATGTCCCCGGTGCTGAGCACGACACCGCTATCGATGCCGAGGCTCTCTCCGGCGCCGAACGAACCGATGGCGAGATCCGAGCCGGTGATGACGACGTTCGAGATCGTGGCGCCCGGACCGACCAGCAAGCCTGCGATCTGATCCCGGGTCAGCCCGTCGTTGATGCTCTTCGTCGTGACGGCAAACGCTGGCAGCGTCAAGAAAAGCAGTGCGAATCCACACACCCATGAGCGTCCCGGCATACTCCACCTCCCATTCGCTGAGGAAATACGTGGGAAACGATACCCGACTGGACAGGAAAATGCACTTCGGGGCCGGCTCAGGTGTTCTTTCTCTTCTGAGTAACGGCCGCACTCACGGCGGGTTTTGCCTTGCCGAGGGAGAGACAGAGCTTCCTCAACTGTGAAGCCTGCCGGATGCGTTGCGCAATGGCTCGTTCCGAGTAGTCCACAGATTTCATTCGAGAGTCTCCAGCCGCTCGATATCCGCGCGGTCCTGCGTGCTCGACCGGTAGGTCTTCAGTTGGATCAATCCGGTGCGTGAAACGACGGTCAGAAACCCACCGCGCCACGGTCTTATCTCGCGACCGCGCCAGGCTGCTTCGAGCTCCGGCGTTACCAGTAGCAAATCGAGGATGAGAGTCTCGCCGTCCCCGGGATCGATTTTCGAAACTCGTTCAATCCGTATATTTCCCCCCGCAAACGTCATCGGAAATGCGCGAAACGTGAAGCCAAGATGTCCTACGACGACGCGGATTCGCTCGACCTCCTCCTCTCGCACGAGAAGGTCAATGTCGATCGTTGCCCGCGGCGCACCATGCACCGCCATCGCGAGGCCGCCGCAAAGCGCGTACTCGATCTCCTCTGCCGAGAGAGCGTCAATGATCGATCCGAGCTCCTGCTCGAGGTCCAGCACCGAGAAAGTGTAACGCTACCCCAGAATCTCCCGCAGCGCGGCGGGCGCCATGGCGATGGCTTCGTCGAGCTTGTCGGCGTCTTTGCCGCCGGCTTGCGCCAGGTCGGGTTTGCCGCCGCCTTTGCCGCCGACGATCGGGGCGAGTTTGCCGATGAGCGTGTTGGCTTGCACGCGATCGAGGAGGTCTTTCGTCACCGCGGTCAGGAGCGTGACTTTTCCATCGGTGGCGCTGCCGAGGACGACGACGCCGCTCTTGAGTTTCGAGCGGAGCTCGTCGGCGAAGTTGCGGAGATCGCCGCCGGTCAGTTCGTCGACGCGGCGGGCGATCAGCTTCACGCCGCTGACGTCGATCGATTCGTCGCTTGATTGCGTGCTCGCCGCGCCGGAGCCGGTGGCGATGCGCACTTTCAGTTGCTTCAGCTCTTTCTCGAGCGTTTTCTGTCGTTCCTGCAGCGAGCGGACGTAGACCGGCAGCTCGTCGAGCGAGACATTCGTCTGCGCGGCCAGGTCCGCCGTGGCGTCGTCGAGTTTCTGGAAGAGCTGCAATGCGCCGCGACCGGTCACCGCTTCCATGCGGCGCACTCCTGCAGCGAGCGAACGGTCCGAAACGATCTTGAAGACGCCGATGTCGCCGGTACGGTTGACATGACAGCCGCCGCAGAATTCGCGCGAGTAATCGCCGGCTGCCACGATGCGTACCTGGTCGCCGTACTTTTCCCCAAACATGGCCACCGCTCCGCTCTGTTTCGCCTCGGCGAGAGGCATGACGGTCTTCGTGACCTCGAGATTCGCCCGCACGCGATCGTTGACGGCGTCCTCGATCTCTTTGATCTGCGCGTCGGTGAGCGGCTGGTGGTAGGTGTAGTCGAAGCGCAGGCGGTCCGGCGCGACCAGCGAGCCGGCCTGCTGCACTGCCGCGCCGAGGATGTCCTTCATCGCTTTGTGCAGAAGATGCGTGGCCGTGTGATTCGCTGTCGTGTCGAGACGCAACGGCGCGGGCACCGAGGCGCGTACGCGCGTGTGCAGCGCGAGCGAGCCTTCGTCGACGCGTACGCGGGAAACAGGGACGTCGCCGAAAGGCTTCACGGTATCGAGCACCGTGGCGCGCCCGGCATCCCAAACGAGCGTTCCCCCGTCGCCGATCTGCCCGCCTGATTCCGCGTAGAACGGCGTCGGCGAGAGAACGACTTCTCCCTCGCTGCCGTGGTGCAGCGCGTCGCGCTCTTTACCATCGACGACGATGGCCTTCACTTCCGCGTCGATGTTCTCGTAGTTCTCATAGCCGACGAAATCAACTGCGCCGATCTTGTCCGCGAGCGCTGCGTAAGTGGCGGCATCCGCGGAGGTCTGAAACTTCGATGAAGCCTTCGCACGCACGCGCGCGCCGGCCATCATGGTCTCGAAGCCGGCGCGATCGATGGTCACGCCTTCCTCCTCTGCCATCTCGGCGATGAGGTCGATGGGGATGCCGTGCGTGTCGTAAAGGCGGAACACTTCCGCGCCTTCGAGCGAAGTCTCGCCGCGATGGCGAACGTCATCGAGGATCTGTCCGACGCGCTCCATGCCGGTGGTGAGCGTGCGGGAGAAACGCTCCTCCTCCGACTTCAGCGTGGTGAGCACAGCTTCACGGCGTTCGCGCAGTTCGGGATATGCCTCGCCCATCGCTTCGATGACCTCATCGACGAGCTGCGAGGGAAGAACATGTGACGTGAACTTGCGGCCGAAGCGAATGGCCCGACGGATGATGCGGCGCAGCACGTAACCGCGGCCTTCGTTCGACGGGATCACGCCGTCGCTGATGAGGAACGTCACGGCGCGCGCGTGATCGCAGAGAACGCGCACGGCCGTGTCGAGCTCATCGTCCATGCTGCCGCCGTACGGGTGCGCGCTCGCGGACTCGATCCGCTTCCGGATCGGATCAAAGAGATCGATGTCGTAATTCGTGTTCGCTTTCTGGAGGACAGACGCAATGCGCTCGAGCCCCATGCCTGTATCGACCGAGGGCGCCGGCAGCGGATGGAGCACACCGTTCTCGTCGCGGTCGTACTGCATGAAGACGAGGTTCCAGATCTCCATCGTCGTATCGCCGGGGCCGTTGACGAGCTCCGGAACGTTGTGAGCCATGTCGTCGCCGCGGAAGTAATGGATCTCCGAACAGGGACCGCACGGCCCGGTCTCACCCATCTGCCAGAAGTTGTCCTTCTTGCCGAAGCGCAGCACGCGCTCGGGCCGCGCGCCGGCTTTCACCCAGAGCTCTGCGGCTTCATCGTCGGCCGGAACCTTGTCGTCGCCTTCGAAGACCGAGAACCACAGCCGTTCCGGCTCGAGGCCGTAGACGTCCACCATCAACTCCCAGGCGAAGCGGATCGCGTCTTCCTTGAAGTAGTCGCCGAACGAGAAGTTGCCCAGCATCTCGAAGAAGGTGTGATGCCGCGCGGTGCGGCCAACGTTCTCGAGGTCGTTGTGTTTGCCTCCGGCGCGGACGCATTTCTGCGAGGTCGTGGCGCGCGTGTAATCGCGCTGCTCGCGGCCGAGGAACGCATCCTTGAACTGATTCATGCCGGCGTTGGTGAAGAGCAAGGTCGGGTCGCCCGCTGGAACGAGCGAGGAACTGCTGACGCGGCGATGGCCGTTTTTCTCGAAATACTCGAGAAAGTCCTTACGAATCTGGTTCGTGGTCGACAACCTGAATCTCCTTCAATGCCTCGCGAACGAGCGCGGCATCGTAACCCTGCTTCAACAGATATCCGACCAGTTTGTTTCGTCCCTCGCCGGTGGCCAGGTACTCCTCGCCGTGACGGCGGACCAGCATGCGCGCGCGCTTGCGGCAAAGCTCCAGAAGCGCCTCCCGCTCGCGCTCGGGATCGATGTTCGCGGTGACCGCGTCCTTCGCATCCGAGTCGCTCACGCCGGCGGCGTGCAGCTCGCGGCGGATGCGCAACTGCCCGACCCGCTTGTTGGCGCGCGTGCGGACGAACGCGGCCGCGAAGCGCTCGTCGTCCAGCCACTTCTCGTTACGGAGACGGAGGATCGTCTCTTCGATTTCGTCTTTCTCGAACTTCTTCCCGCGTAATTTCCGCCGCAGCTCGCCCTCGCTATTGAAGCGATACTTGAGAATGCGCAGCGCAGCGGCGTAACAGGGATCGGGGGTGTCGGTCACGGCGAGAGTCTAGTGGACTTGGTGGACGTAGTGGACGTAGTGGACGTAGTGGACTTGGTGGACGTAGTGGACGTAGTGGACTTGGTGGACTTGGTGGACGTAGTGGACTTCAGTGGAAAGCAAGTCCACAACGTCCACGCAGTCCACCACGTCCACTATGTCCACAACTCCGCGTATGCGCCGGCCTACAGGGTATTGGAGAAATCGAATGGGCTTTCGTCGGCGAATGGATCTTCGCCGCCGGTTCCGGAGACGGTGAGTTTCGCGTCCATCTCTTCCTTCGACATGTCGGAGGTCGACTGGATGCCGGAGAGCTTGAGTTTGAACTCATCGGGATTCGAGGCGCGGCGCAGAGCCTCTTCGAGGGTGATCAGTCCGTTCTTGTAGAGAATATAGATCGACTGATCGAAGGTCTGCATGCCGTACTGCGAAGTGCCTTGTGCAATCGCGTCCTTGATCAGTTTCGTCTTCTCTTTGTTTTCGATGCAGTCGCGGATGTATCCCGTGGAGATCAGCACCTCGGCAGCAGGAACGCGGCCCAGTCCGTCCGCGCGCGGCAACAGGCGCAACGAGACGACGGCCTTGAGCACGGCCGCGAGCTGCAAGCGGATCTGTTTCTGCTGGTGCGGCGGGAAGACGGAGATGATGCGGTTGACGGTCTCCGTGGCATCCATCGTGTGCAGAGTGGAAAGCACGAGGTGTCCGGTCTCGGCCGCGGTGAGCGCCGTCTCGATCGTTTCGTAGTCGCGCATTTCGCCGACGAGAATGACGTCGGGGTCCTGGCGCAGGGCGCTGCGCAACGCTTGCGAGAAGGACTTGGTGTCGACTTCGACCTCGCGCTGATTGACGATCGATTTCTTGTCGCGATGAAGGAACTCGATCGGATCCTCGACCGTCATGATGTGCTCGGTGCGATGGGAGTTGATGTAGTCGATCATCGCTGCCAGCGTGGTCGATTTGCCGGAGCCTGTCGTTCCCGTGCAGAGGATCAGCCCGCGCCGTTCCTCGGCGATCCTTTCGAGGACCGTCGGCAGCATGAGCTCGCGAATGGAAAGGATCTTTACCGGAATGACGCGCAGGACCATGCCCACGGTGCCGCGCTGCTGGAAGATGTTGCAACGGAAGCGCCCCAGCCCTGGGACCGAGTACGCAATGTCGATCTCGTAGTTGTTCTTGAACTTCTCTTTCTGGCGCGAGGACATGATCGAGAAGGCCATGGCGATCGTGTCTTCCTGCATCAGGCGCTTGAGCTCGACGAGAGGCACCAACTCGCCGTCCACGCGGATCACCGGGTGCGAGCCGACCTTGATGTGAAGGTCCGACGCGCGGCGCTCGGCGGCAATTTTCAGGAGGTCATTGATATGCACGAGTTCACCTCGGGGTCGTTGAAGGCGGAGTTTAACCCCTCCGCCCGAGAAGACACTCGAAGAAGTGCCGGTACAATCCGCGCCGCATGCTTCGCCACGTGGTCCGCGTCCCCTCTCAACATCCAGATACCGAGCCGCTGCCGATGGTGGTGATGATCCACGGGCGCGGCGCCGACATGAACGACCTGGCGGACCTCGCGCCGGTGCTCGACGCGGCAGGCGGTTGCCGTTTCGTGTTTCCCAACGCTCCCAAACCGTTCGAGCCCTACCCGGGGACGGCCATGGGCTGGACCTGGTTCGAAGGCTGGCCACCGAATCACGAGTCGCTCGTCGAATCGCGCGCGGAGATGCTGCGCTTTCTCGACGAGATCACGCAAAAATACCCGACACCCGAGGGCAAGCTGGTGGTGGGCGGCTTCTCGCAGGGAGCGTTGATGGCGCTCGATGCCGGACTGCGGACGACGCAAAAACTGGCCGGCATCGTCGTCATGAGCGGCGGACTCTACGAGCGGGACCTCCCCGATCTTCGCGCGCACGCCGGCCTGCCGGTCCTGATCGCGCACGGCTCCGCCGACGACGTCGTCCCAGTGACCTACGCCCGCCGCGCACGCCGCGTCCTCGAAGATGCCGGACTCGACATCGAATACGGCGAGTACCCGATGAGCCACCAGGTGGCGACGGAAGAGGCCGCGGAGGTTCGGAGTTTTCTCGGGAAGGTATTGACTAAGTCAGTGGACTAAGCTAACGTTAGAACCATCATGATCGAGGTCAACATCCACGAGGCCAAGACCCATCTCTCCCGCCTGCTGTTAAAAGTCGCCGAGGGAGAAGAGGTCATCATCGCGCGCAGCGGCGAACCGGTGGCGAGGATCGTTCCGATCGAGCGCACGGGCACCAAACGCCTCCTCGGACAGGATGCCGGTGGTGTCGTGATCGCCGACGACTTCGACGCCCCTCTCGACCCAGAGACGATGAGCTGAGACGATCACCTGATGCGGTTTCTGCTCGACACACACACCTGGCTCTGGGCGGTCAGCGCTCCCGAACGCCTGAGGAACTCCGGCGCGGAGATGATCGAAGATGGAGAAAACGCCGTCATCTTTTCGGCGGTCAGTGCATTGGAGATCGCGATCAAAGTCTCGCTCGGAAAACTGAAACTTCCGATCCCTGCGTCCGAGTTCGTCACGTCGCGTGTCGATGCGTTGGGAATGACGGTGCTGCCGGTTTTCGTATCGCACGCGCTCCGCGTGGCCTCGCTGCCGCGACATCACGGAGACCCGTTCGACCGCCTTCTCGTGGCGCAGTGCCAGATCGAGCGTCTGCCGCTCATGACCGCCGACGACGCCATCTCCGCCTATGACCTCGAGATCATCTGGATCGGCGAAGGACGAGGTCCGCGACGAGCGCGCCGACGGGCTCCAGCGTCCACATGACGACCGCACGGCCGCGCTCGTCAAAACTCCTCAAATGGCTTATCACTTGCTAAACCAAACCTTCGATGGACGCAAATAACCAACGAACTGCTCTCGCACTCGCTGCCGTTCTCGCGCTCGCACCGCTGACCGCGGAAGCGACGATCTCTCGCGCCGTGCAGTTTGACGAGAAGGTCGAGCGCGCCGCATCCATCATCGTCGGACGCATCGTGTCGCAGGAGTCGAGGTGGGACGCGAACCGGCAGCGCATCCTCACCTACTCGAAGATCGCGGTCGAGAAAACACTGAAGGGCTCGCCGGCGCGGGAGCTTACGATCGTCACCCCCGGTGGCACGGTCGGAGACATCGCGCAGGATTATGTCGGCGTACCGCGGTTCCATACCGGGGACGAGAACGTGGTCTTCGTCCGCGAGACGGGAGCCGGCCCGACCGTGCTGTTCTTCGACCAGGGCGCCTATCGCGTTGAAAAGAACAACGCAGGCGAGCGCATGGTCGTGCCGCTGGTCTCCAGTGCCGTGCTCGTCGACCAGAAGCGCGGAGCGGCCGCGGCGCCGGAGAGCTCGCGCTCGCTGAGCGCCTTTGAAGGCAGCGTGCGCGACTCCATCGGCCGCCGCGAGTTGAACCGCATGCGCCTGATCGAGCAGAAAAAACGCGAAGATGCCTCGTTCTGGAATCAGGTGAACCGGAACAAGACACTCGTCGTCCTTGCGCTCCTCGGCGCGATCTTCGCGACGTGGCGTCTCCTCAAACGCTGACCGCGCTGTGACCGATCGCGTCGGACAGGCTGCTCTCGACCGTGCGCTGGAGGATGAGGAGCAACTCGTTCTCCTCTACCAGCCGATCCACGATGCACGCACCGGCGCCATCTACTCCGCCGAGGCTCTGCTGCGGCAGCGGCGGCAAACCGGCGAGCTGCGAGAAGCATCGATCATCCATGAAGCTGCCGAGGAAAGCTGCGGCTCAGAGCTCTTCGAGCTCGATCACATCCTGGTGCGTAAGGCATACACAGACGCGGCGCGATGGCAATCCTTCGCGCCCGGAGTGCGGCTCAATGTGAATCTCTCACCTCGCGAGCTCCAGGAAGGCAACGTCATCGATCGTCTGACCGCTCTCGTCACATCGTGCGGCATCGACACCCGCGCAGTGAACATCGAGATCACCGAGACCGCGTACATCGAAGACGCGCGAGCGACCGAAAAGACGCTGCAAATGCTGAAGGAGCTCGGCGTCGGATTGTGGCTCGACGACTTCGGCACCGGTCACTCGGCCATCGATCATCTGCTGCACTTCCCGATCGACGGGATCAAGCTGCCGGGCGCGTTCGTGAAACCGCTGCCTGCCGATGAGCGCTGCCGCGCAATCACAGGCAACCTCATCGCGCTCGCACATGACCTCGACCTGCCAGTCATCGCCGAGGAAGTGGAGCGCGAGGATCAGCTCGAGTTCCTGCTCGAGCATCGCTGCGACTACATCCAGGGATTCCTGTTCAACCGGCCGATGGCTGCGGAGGATCTGGAGCAGCTTTTGTCGACGGCTCTTCCGGACAATGCAGAGCGCGCCGCCGTTCCAGATCCTTGATCACGTTGCGCTTGAACTGCTCCGGGCCGCCTTCCTTCAACATCTCAGCGTTGTAGTCCGCGATCTCCAGAACTTCGCCGCGCAGACGAACCTTCTCGAACACGTTCGGGATGTGTCCCGGCACCTGCACGTGATGCAGGCCGCCGCTGTAGGCGATGAGCATGCGGCCCGCTTTCAGCGACTGCAGGATGTCGGCGACTCCGCCTCGCACCGTCATCGGGTTTCCGTGCAGGTCGAGGCCGTTGGCGCGTTTCATCCGCCCCTCGGGCGCGAGGACGACCATGGAGTTCGGCTCGATCGTGCTCAACACCTGCGCCCATGTGTCATCGCGTTGCCGCGTGATGGGAATGACCTGATGGGCGATGAAGCGGAAGATCATGCCCACCAGCGGCCGGTCGGTGGTCTTGTCCGCGGCCGGCACGACGCCATGCGCGGCCAGGCGCCAGAGAAAGGTGGCCGGAGGAACCCCAATGAAGACAGGCTCAAAGAGACTGGTGTGGTTGAGGAAGACGACCAGACGCAGCCCCTTCCAGGGATTCCCCGGCAGTTTCTCGCCCAGGAATGCCCAGTCGTGACGATAGAAAATCCGGCTCAGAGTCTTGAGCGAATAGAGGAGCGCAACAACGATGGCGCTTCGGATCAGCGTCACGGGGCGTTAGGGTACAACGTCTCCAACTCCGAGCGAAGCTCCGAGTTGAGAAAGAAATCGCTTCGCGAACGCGGGACCCTTTCCCTCATCCTCGTGCTTGAAGAAAACGTACGTGTCCGACCACGACTGCGCCTCGATGCGGCGCGCCCATGCGGTGAGCTGCTCGTCGCTGTAGTCGGTGCGCCGCAACCGCAGATACGCCCACGACGCCGTCTTCACGATCAACGTACCGGGATCCGTCACTTCGTCGGTATCGGAGAGACAGACCGGCACGTCATGCTCGCGCAGCAGCGCGTAGACCTCGTCATCGAGCCATGAGTCGTGGCGCACTTCCAGCGCGACGCGCCACCCGTGCGGGATCAGCGACAGAAAGCCGCGCAGCTTGTCGATCTCCTTGCGCAGATAAGGCGGAAGTTGAAAAAGAAGCGGTCCGAGCTTCGGCCCGAGCACCGAAGCCACTTCGAGAAAGTAACGGACCTCATCCTCGACGCCGGCCAGCTTCTTCTGATGCGTGATCCGTTGCGGCGCCTTGAGGACGAACCTGAAACCGTCGGGAACCTCGCCCGCCCACTTCTCCACCGTCTTCACTTCCGGCATCCGATAGAACGTGTTGTTGATCTCGACCGAGCCGAAGTGCTGCGCGTAGAACGGGAGCATCTTCGCCGCCGGCAGATCAGCCGGATAAAACGTTCCCTTCCATTCCTTGTAGCTGTAGCCGCTGGTGCCGACGATCACTGGCATCGCGAGATCGTATCTCGATTCACAGCGATACGCGCTGACCGCTCATCATGCATGAAAGCGAGTTTTTTGCCCCGGCAGGGGCAGCCAGAAGGTAGCCGGTGGCAAGCCGCGAAGCGGCGCGGCCACCGGATGGCGCGCATTTCATTCCCGCCCCGGCAGGGGCGGCAGAACGCCGTGCAAACGCGATCCCTCTTGCGAATGTCTGCCGCCCCTGCCGGGGCGGAAGGACGCGCACCACATATCCGGTGGCGGCGCTCGTACCTCGCTTGCCACCGGCTACCCTCGTGCTGTCCCTTCAGGACAACGACTCGGTTTGTCACTTCTTTGTCACTTCAGCGTGGCGAAATGACTCCGGCGTGTGCTGGCTCAGCCCGCGAGCTCGCCGGCGCTGCTTTCGCTGTCGAGGATGGCGCGCGCGACGAGCGACGCGTATGCGATCACAGTCTGGGCGTGGAGGGCGGTGTAGTAATCGGCTTCTGCTTTGTCGAGGGCGAGCATGCCCGCCAGGCGGTCGCCATCGAGCATCGGCACACCGAGCCAGGAGCGGATGCCGGCGCCGACGTGGAGGCCGCGGCGGAAAGCGCGGTACTGCTGGGTATCGCCGACGATCAGCGGACGTCTGCGATGGATCACTTCTCCATTGGGAATGTCGGCGTTGTCGACTTCGAATGACTCGCCGAGGATCACATCGAGCTGCGCGAAGCCAACGCCGCCGACGATGACCAGGCGCGAGCCGCGCAGTTCCTGGACCGAGCAACTGTCGTACGGAACATCCTTACGCAGCTCGCTCAGCACGATGCGCATGGCACGGCCCGCGGGCGTGGCGTCCGCGGTGACGACGGCAGCTCCGTCGGCACGCGCTGCAACGAGCACGTTCCCGCGCATCACCTCGGCGACTTGTCGCTCGAGGTCCGGCAAGCGATCGTGTAGCCTCATCTCTCCCTGAAAAGAACGGCAGATTTTACACGATTGCCTACCTGCGCTGGTGTTTCGCGCAAAAGTAGGTCGTGCGGCCGAAGACGACGGACCGCCGGATCGCGCCGCCGCAGCGCGGACAAGGCGTCTCGATCTCGCGGTTGTGATAGAGCCACGACTGTGGCAGATCGCGGCCCCGCTCGTGCCGCGCGATGACATCGCGGAGCAGTCGTCGCATGGCGTTGAAGATCGAGCGCTGCTCTTCCTTCGTCAGGCGATCGACCGCGCGCCGCGGATGAATCGACGCGACGTAGAGCGTCTCGTCGACCCACAGATTGCCCAGTCCCGCGATGATCTCCTGCGACATGAGGAGCGACTTGATCGCGCCGCGACGCCGCTCGAGCAACGCGGCAAACCGCGCGAAGGTGAAGGCCGCATCGAGCGGATCGGGACCGAGGCCGCGATCGGCGATCCATGCGTCGGGCGACGAGACGAGATCGGCCACACCGAAGAGACGCATGTCTTCGAACGCCAGCCGTCCGCCGCCGGCGAAGCCAAACACGATGCGCGCGAAACGCGGCTCCTGCGCTCGCTCGCGGTAATACGCGAGATCGCCCGACATCCCGAAGTGCAGGTGCAGCCACAGATCCTTCGCGGATGTTGCGGCAAACAGATGCTTGCCATGACGCCGCACACTCGTGAACCGTGTCCCCTTCAACCTGCGCGCAAACGCATCCGCGCGAATCTCGCCGAGGATCCGCTCATCGCGCACATCCACCCGCACGATCTTCTGCTCCAGCGCATGCCGCGCGAAGTAGCGGGCGAAGGTTTCGACTTCAGGGAGCTCGGGCATGATCGAGTCGGCAGTCGGCGGTCGGCAGTGGAAAAGAATCCAACGTCGGTGCGTGCGGCCGGCCTACTGCCGACCGCCGACCGCCGACTGCCGACTTTCTTTCGCGACCCACGCCGCAATCCTCTCCTTCAGCTCCTGCAGCGGGAGCGCGCCGGCGCCGAGGACTTCGTCGTGGAAGCCGCGGATGTCGAACTTGGCGCCGAGCTCTTTCTGCGCGTGCTCGCGCAGCGCCAGAATCTCGAGCTGCCCGAGCTTGTACGCGAGCGCCTGGCCGGGCCAGACGATGTAACGATCGGTCTCGCTCTGGATCTCGACTTCGTCGATGGCGGAATGATCGCGGAAGAACTGCACGACCTGATCGCGGTTCCACTTCTTGTGATGCAGTCCCGTGTCGACGACGAGCCGGATGGCGCGCAGCATCTCGTCGTTGAGGCGGCCGTAATCGCTGTAGGGGTCCTGGTAGTACCCGACTTCCTTGCCGAGACGCTCGGAGTAGAGCGCCCAGCCCTCGATGAAGGCCGTGTAGCCGCCTTGTTGGCGGAACGGCGGCAATTCCGGGAGCTCCTGCTGAATGGCGAGCTGCATGTGATGGCCGGGCACGCCTTCGTGATACGCGGTCGATTCGAAGGAAAGCGTTTTGCGCGAGGTGGCCTCGTACGTGTTCACGTAAACGCGTCCCGGACGCGAACCGTCGGGGGAACCGTTCTCGTACGACGCACCCGAGGCTTCCTTCTCGCGGAATTCCTGCACCGGCAGCACCTCCAGCTTTGCCTTGGGCAGACGCCCGAAGAGCTGCGGAAGACGCGCGTACATCTGATCGATGTACTTCGTGTAGAAATCGAGCATCTCCTGGCGCGACTTCGCCTTCAGCTCGGGGTTCGCTTCCACGGCCGCATTGAACGACTTCAGATCGGGATGGCCGAGCTTCTGCGCGATCTGCAGCATCTCGCCTTCGATGCGCGCCACTTCGCGCAGGCCGATCTGATGGATCTCTTCCGGCGCGAGGTCGGTGGTGGTCATGTTGCGGACCTGAAACGCATAGCGCTCGCGCCCGTCCGGCAACGCCCACACGCCCACGTCGACGCGGCCCTTCGGCGCGTACTCATCGCGCACGAACGCCGCGAAACGCTCATAGGCGGGGATCACGTCGCGCTCGATGGCGGCCAGCACTGCTGCGCGGAGACGCTCCTTCTCCGCGGCCGGAATGTTCTCCGGAAAGTTCTTCAACGGCACGGCGAACGGCGACTCCTCGCCCTTCGCACCAGCCAGCCCCTGCGCCTGCGCGGTGACTTTCTCCAGCAGGAACTTCGGCGGCATCAGGCGCGCGGCCATGCCTTTGCGCATGTTGGCGATCGTGCCGTCCATCATCTTCGGGAGCTTCCCGAGGCGCACGATGTAGTCTTCGTAGTCCTTCACCGTCGCGAACGGAAGTGCGCCCGGCAACTGCGCGGCGCCCAGATGAATGCCGCTCATCTGATTCACCGGCATCTGCCAGTTCTTGAACTTCGCGCCGGCCACGCTGTTGCGGAGATCGCGGACCATCAGATTGCGGTTGAGCTTTTCCTGCTCGGAGAAGGCGGTGGTCTCGATGGCCTCGAAGCGCTTCAGGAACTTCTTCGTTTGCGCGAGATCCGCGTAGGCAGCCTTCTCCGAGACGTCGCTGACCTGATCGTTGTACCGGCGATCGCCGAGGATCGACGCGAACTCAGGCGAAGTGCGCAGCGTGTACTCCCACTGCTCATGCAAAAGATCGTTGAGCGCCTTCCGGCGTTGGTCGAGATCGGCCGCGGAAAGCTCCTGCGCCGCGAGCGAAACAGCCGAAGTCAGCATGAGCAGAGAGAGGAGCACGAGCTTCTTCATGCGGCGAGTGTACGCCGGGATCATCAGCGAGGTTTCAACGTACTGTTACACTGACCGCACCCCATGGCCGACGCGCGTCCGGACGTCGCGAAGCAGTCCTATCGTGCCCTCGTCGTCGAAGATGACCCGGCCATCCGCAGGCTCGTCGAAAAGCTTTTGGCGCGTCTGGGAATCGCCATCGACGTAGCCGCCGACGGCCGCATCGCCATCGAAAAGCTCCGCACCAATACCTATTCGGTGCTCATCCTCGACCTCATGATCCCCGAGCTGGACGGCTTCGAGATCATCGAGTTCCTCAAACGCGAAAAGCTGCGCGTACCGGTGGCCGTAGTCTCCGCGGTCTCGCAGCAGGCGCTGACCCGGCTCGATCTCGACATCGTGAAGCTCGTGATCTCCAAACCATTCGACGTGGGCGAATTCACGAAGGCGATCGTGGGGTTATGCGAGGAAAGCGCGGAATAGAGGGCAGAGCCCGCCTGCTCCGTTCACCGAACGATCACATCCCCGCCACGTGTTGTAGCAAATGAGGAGTGTCCTCGTGCGATGATCCGCCGCGAATCTCGAACGAAGGAGCCTCCATGCGAAAGATCACCACCCTCTCTCTGTCTGTCCTCCTCCTGGCCGGCGTTGCCGTGGCCCAGGAAGCCAAGAAGCCGCCGCTCAGCCCTCCCGCCAAGGCCGAGGCCACCATCAACGGCAAGAAAGTCACCATCGACTACGCCGCTCCGTCGAAGCGCGGCCGCGCCATCATGGGCGAGCTGGTGCCGTACGGAAAAGTCTGGCGCACCGGCGCCAACGCCGCCACCACGCTCAAAACCGAAGGCGATCTCATGATCGGCACCGTCCACGTCCCCGCCGGCACCTACACGCTCTACACGATCCCCGGCCAAAAAGAATGGACGCTCATCATCAGCAAAGAGACCGGCCAGTGGGGCTCGAATTACAACGAATCGAAAGACCTCGGCCGCACGAAAATGACCGTGAAAGCGCTGGCCGCGCCCGCCGAGACGTTCGCCATCTCGCTCCCCTCCACCGGCCAGAATCAAAACGCGCTCACACTCAAGTGGGAGAACGTCGAAGCCACGGCGCGCGTGCTCGCGCACTGAGACGTTGGGAGTCGCAGAGTCTCAAAGTCTCAGAGTCTCAAAGGGCTCCGCTTCTTGCCGCCTTTCCTTTGAGACTTTGCGACTTTGAGACTTTGCGACTCCCTCATCAACCCATGCGAAAACTCCTGTTCCTCACTGTCTCCCTGATCGCACTCGGGGCGTTCGCGCAGACCGCGCCGATGACGTTCGAGGAGTACGACCCGAAATCGACGCTGGTCGTGCCGGAGCATCCGCGCACGAAGGCAAAGTTTCCGTTCATCGACATCCACGGTCATCAGAAGCGCGACATGGCGCCGGCGGATGTGGCGAAGCTCGTCGCCGAGATGGACCGCATCGGATTGTCCGTCATGGTCAACCTCAGCGGCGGCTCCGGCGCGGAGCTGCAGCGAGGCCTGGCCACGCTGCGCGGCAGTCATCCGAAACGGTTCATGGCTTTCGCGAACATCGACTTCCAGAAGATCGACGAGCCCGACTTCGGCGCGAACGCGGCGAAGCAGCTCGAAGAGGATGTGAAGAACGGCGCCGCCGGTCTGAAGATTTTCAAGAACCTCGGTATGTTCCTCACCGACAAATCGGGCAAGCGCGTTCCCACCGACGATCCGCGCCTCGATCCGATCTGGAAGAAGGCGGGAGAGCTCGGCATCCCGGTGCTCATCCACACCGGCGAGCCGATGGCATTCTGGTCGCCGCTCGACAAGCACAATGAGCGCTGGCTGGAGTTGCAACAGTTCCCGAACCGCCGCCGCGACGATCCGAAGTTCGCCACGTTCGAGCAGACCATGGGCGAGCAGTTCAATCTCTTCCGCAAACACCCCAAGACGAAATTCATCGCCGCGCACCTGGCCTGGCTCGGCAACGACCTCGGCCGGCTCGGAAAGCTCCTCGACGAAATGCCCAACGTCTCCACCGAGATCGGCGCCGTGCTCTACGAGCTCGGCCGCCAGCCGAAAGCCTCACGCGCGTTTCTGATCAAGTACCAGGACCGCGTTCTGATGGGCAAGGACAGTTGGAACGCAGACGAATACGCAACGTACTTTCGCGTCCTGGAAACCGAAGATGAGTACTTCGACTACTACCGCAAGCGCCACGCGTTCTGGAAGATGTACGGCCTCGGATTGCCCGACGAGGTGCTGAAGAAGATTTACTACAAGAACGCATTGCGGCTGATGCCGGGCATCGACGCGAGCCGCTTCCCGGAGTGATCCGGATCGTTTTGGAGTGCGGCTGCCGCACTCCAAAACTTGCGACGAGACACCCGCCCGTGCTATCCAGAGTCCACGGTTTTTACTCAAACGCGAAGGCGGGGTGGTACGGCACCAAAAGAAGGCGCAGCACAGCTTCACCATTCACCGAAAAGACTCGAGGAGAAGATTCCAATGAAGAAGTTTGTGACCATTCTTTGCGCCGTTGCCCTCGTTGCCGCCGTTTCCTGCAAGAAAGAGGAAGCGACGACCACTGAAACCGTTGTGACCGACACCGTCGCAACCGACACCGCCATCGTGACGACCGAGACGACCTCGACCACGACGATGTCGGAGACCACAGAGACGTCGAGCTCGACCGACGCGTCCGCGACGTCCACCGACACCGCCGGCACGGTTGCGACCACCACCACCTAGTTTCTACGTTTCATCAAGTCCCTCTCCCCGCCGGCTAGCGGGGAGAGGGCAATGGCGGCGAGCTACAATCCGCGCCATGACGAAGAGACGAATCCTTCCCCTCGTTCTCTGCCTCCTCCCGTTCACCCTCCACGCACAGATCGATCCCGAGCTGCTCGCCGGCATGAAGGCGCGCGCCATCGGCCCCGCCACGATGAGCGGTCGCGTCGCGGCGATCGATGCCGTGGAGTCGGATCCCGACATCGTTTATGTCGGCGCGGCCACGGGAGGCGTCTGGAAGTCGATCGACGGCGCGTACAGCTTCACGCCGATCTTCGACGATCAACCGGTCGCGGCGATTGGTGCATTGGCGATCAATCAGTCGAGTCCGGAAATCGTCTGGGTCGGTACCGGCGAAGGGAATCCGCGCAACTCGGTCTCCATCGGCAACGGGATTTACAAGTCGCTCGACGGTGGAAGCACCTGGACGCACCTCGGCCTGGAGAAGACCGAGCGCATCCATCGCATCGTTCTTCATCCGCGCGATCCGAACATCGCCTGGGTCGCGGCCATGGGACAGGCGTGGGGGCAGAACCCCGAGCGTGGCGTGTTCAAGACCACGGACGGCGGCCGGACCTGGAGCAAGGTGCTGTACGTGAACGAGCGCACGGCCGCTGCCGATCTGGTCATCGATCCGGAGAATCCGAACAAACTCTTCGCCGCGATGTGGGAGTACCAGCGCTGGCCGTGGTTCTTCAACTCCGGCGGCCCCGGCTCCGGCCTGCACGTGACGTACGACGGCGGCGCGACATGGAAACGCTTCACCGAGGAAGACGGCATGCCGAAAGGGGCCCTCGGGCGAATCGGCATCGGGATCGCGCGCTCGAATCCGAACGTCGTCTACGCGCTCGTCGAAGCCGGCAAGAGCGCGCTGCTGCGTTCCGATGATGGCGGGCGCAAATGGACCGCCGTCAATACCGAGCACAACGTCGCCAGCCGTCCGTTCTACTACGCCGACATCCGCATCGATCCGCAAGACCCGAATCGCGTCTACAACGTAGCCACGCTGATCTCGCTCTCCACGGATGGCGGACGGTCGTTCAAAGTACTCGTGCCGTTCGCGAAGATCCATCCCGACTATCACGCGTTCTGGATCGATCCGAACGATCCGTCGCGAATCTACTCCGGCAATGACGGAGGGGTGGCGGAGAGCAAGGACCGCGGCCTGAGCTGGCGCTACGTGACCACGCTGCCGCTGGCGCAGTACTACCACATCGCCGTCGATGACGAGATGCCCTACAACGTCTACGGCGGCATGCAGGACAACGGTTCGTGGAAAGGCCCGAACACGACCTGGGAAACCTACGGCATCCGCAATTCCGACTGGCAGGAAGTGGGCTTCGGCGACGGCTTCGCTACGCTGCCCATCCCGACCGATTCGATGATCGGTTACGCCATGAGCCAGGAGGGATATCTCGTTCGCTGGAACCTCAACACGGGCGAGCGCAAAGACATCCGCCCAAGCGCGCCGCAAGGCCGCACGCTGCGCTTCAACTGGAATGCCGCCATCGCCATCGATCCATTCGATCCGAACGGCGTCTACTACGGCAGCCAGTACGTCCATCGCTCCGCGAATCGCGGCGATGCCTGGACGACCATCAGTCCCGACCTCACCACGAATCGCAGGGAGTGGCAGCACCAGGATCGCAGCGGCGGAATCACGCCCGACGTCACCGGCGCGGAGAACTTCACCACGATCATGACCATCGCCCCGAGTCCCGTCGAGCGCGGCGTGATCTGGGTGGGCACCGACGACGGCCGCGTGCAGATCACGCGCGACGACGGCGCGACCTGGACCAGCGTCGAAGGCAACCTCAAAGGCGTACCTGCCAACACCTGGGTGCCCGAGATCAAGGCTTCACGCCACGCAGCCGGCACTGCGTTCGTCGTCCTCGACGACCATCGCCGCTCCAACTTCGCACCGTACGTCTATCGCACAAACGACTTCGGCAAATCGTGGACGTCGCTCGTCACGAAAGACCTGAAGGGCTACGCGCTCTCGTTCGAGCAGGATCCCGTCGACCCCAATCTCCTTTTCCTCGGCACGGAGTTCGGCCTGTGGATCAGCAACGACGCCGGCAAGTCGTGGATGAAATGGAAGCATGGCTTCCCCACCGTGTCGGTGATGGGACTGGCCATCCAGCCGCGCGAGCACGATCTCGTCATCGGCACGCACGGCCGCGCGGCGTACGTGATCGACGACATCCGTCCACTGCGGACGATGTCGAAGGAGACGCTCGCCAAACCGCTGCACTTCTTCGCCGTGCCGGACGCGCAGTCGTACACCACACGCCAGAAGAAAGGCTCCCGTTTCGTCGGCGACGCCGAGTTCCACGCGGAGAACGAACCGTACGGCGCGCTGCTCACCTATTCGTTGAATCTCCCCGGACTGCCGCATCCCATTGAGGAGAAGGAGCGGGAGCGCAAGGAGAAGGAACGCGCTGCCGGGCAGAAGGCGCTCGTCGACGACGCCGGCATCCCCGCGTCTGTCCCCGAAGACATGCCGAAGGGTCCCGAGTCTCCGCAGAAACCAGCGGAGTCCGGGAAGAAGGATGACAAAGCGCAAGAGGTGGAATTCGAAGTTTCTGACGCCGCAGGAAAAGTCATCCGCAAATTCAAAGCGCCGGCGAAGCTCGGAGTGAACCGCGCCGCGTGGGATCTCAATCGCGATGCATTCAAACGCCCGCCCACCGGGGATGCCGCCGATGACGCGCGCCCACGCAGCGGCCCCGAAGTTCCGCCGGGAACGTACACGATCCGAATGAAGCTCAGCGGACAGGAAGCAACGCAGACCGTGCGCGTTCTGTCCGATCCGCGCGAGACCTACACCGCCGAACAGCGCCAGTCGAAATACGACGCCATCCTGCGCGCCGGCCGCCTGCAGGAAACCGCAACCACCGCAATCGAGCGCATCCAGAAAACACGCGCCGACATCGACGCAGTGGCCGCAAAACTCAAAAAAGACGAACCGGGCGCCGAGCCCGATCCCGTCGTGAAATCGGGCAACGCCCTCAAAGAATCACTCGATCGCCTCGAGCGCCGCCTATGGACGCCGCCAAAAACGAAAGGCATCGTCGCCGAGACCGACGTCTGGTCGAAGATCAGCTACCCACTCTTCGCCATGCAGTCATCGTCGGACGCGCCGACCACCGCGCAACTCACCTACCTCGACCAGGCCGAAGTCGAACTGCGCAAAGTGCTGGAGGAATTCAACAGAGTCTTCGCCGAGGACGTAGCGAAGTATCGGGAAGAAGTCAGGAAAGGGAGCGTGGAGCTGATACCGGCGCAGGAGCCAATCGCGATTCCGTAGTCTTCGCCGCCAGCCTCTGGCATTTCACTTGCGGGAACGATCGTCCGTTGAGCATTTGGCCGGGCAAGCCTTATCCCCTTGGGGCGACCTGGGATGGTGTCGGGACGAATTTCTCCGTCTTTTCGGAGGTCGCCGAGCGCATCGAGCTCTGTTTCTTCGACGCCGATGGCCGCGAGACGCGCACCGATCTGCCGGAGACGAGGGCGTTCATCTTTCACGGCTACCTGCCCAACGTTGGGCCGGGCCAGCGATACGGCTACCGCGTGCATGGGCCGTGGGATCCGGAGAACGGGCATCGCTGCAATCCGAACAAGCTGCTGCTCGATCCTTACGGCAAAGCCATCGATGGGCCGGTGCGCTGGAACGAAACGGTGTTCCCGTATCGCTTCCACCAGCCCGACACGTTGCGGAACGATGCCGACAGCGCGCCGTTCATGCCGAAGTCAGTGATCATCAGTCCCTATTTCGACTGGGACTCGGATCATCCGCCGCACACGCCGTGGCATCAGACGATCATCTACGAGACGCACGTCAAAGGCTTCACCATGCGGCATCCAGGCATCCCCGAGAATCTGCGCGGTACGTATGCCGGCCTGGCGCATCCCGCGGCGATCAAGTATCTGTGCGAGCTCGGCGTCACCGCGGTCGAGCTGCTGCCGGTCCATCAGTTCATCCACTCCAAACATCTCCTCGATCGCGGCCTGCGCAACTATTGGGGATACGACTCCATCGCGTACTTCGCGCCGCACAACGAGTACGCCGCCAGCGGCGCTCTCGGGCAGCAGGTGACGGAGTTCAAGCAGATGGTGAAAGCCATGCACGAGGAAGGCATCGAGGTGATCCTCGACGTCGTCTACAACCACACCGCCGAGGGAAATCACCTCGGGCCGATGCTCTCGATGAAAGGCATCGACAACACCGCCTACTACCGCACCGTGCCGGGCCAGCCGCGCTACTACATGGACTACACGGGAACAGGCAACAGCCTGAACATGCGCCACCCGCACGTGCTGCAACTGATCATGGACTCGCTGCGGTACTGGCTGCTGGAGATGCACGTCGACGGCTTTCGCTTCGACCTCGCCGCCACGCTCGCCCGCGAGTTGCACGACGTCGATCGCCTCTCCGCCTTCTTCGACATCATCCAGCAGGACCCGGTCATCTCGCAGGTCAAGCTCATCGCCGAACCGTGGGACGTCGGCGAAGGCGGCTATCAGGTGGGCAACTTCCCGTCGCTATGGTCGGAGTGGAACGGCAAATACCGCGACGTGGTGCGCGACTACTGGCGGGGCACCGATCAGACCCTCGACGAATTCGCCACGCGCCTGACCGGCAGCTCCGATCTCTACGCCGCCAACGGGCGTCGTCCGTACGCCAGCATCAACTTCATCACCGCTCACGACGGCTTCACACTGCGCGATCTCGTTTCGTACAACGAGAAGCACAATGAGGCCAACCTCGAAGACAACCGCGACGGCGCCATCGACAACCGTTCGTGGAACTGCGGCGTGGAAGGCCCGACCGACGACGCAGGAATCGAGCAGCTCCGTTCGAGGCAACAGCGCAACTTCCTGACTACGCTCTTCCTCTCGCAGGGCGTGCCGATGATTCTGGGAGGCGACGAGTTCGGACGCACGCAACACGGCAACAACAACGGCTACGCGCAGGACAACGAGACGTCGTGGTTCGACTGGGAGAACATGGACGACGGGCTGCGCGCATTCGTGGCGCGCGTCATCCGATTCCGCAAGAACCATCCCGTCTTCCAGCGCCGCCGCTGGTTCCACGGGCGGAGCGTGCGCGGCACCGGCGTGAGCGACATCGGTTGGTTCAAGCCGGACGGCGAGCCGATGACCGACGCCGACTGGCAGGAAGCCCGCGCCCGCACCATCGGCGTCTTTCTCAACGGCAATGCGATTCCGACACCCGATCATCGCGGCGAGCCGGTCGTCGACGACAGCTTCTACATCCTCTTCAACGCGCACTACGAACCGCTGACCTTCCGCCTTCCCACGAACAAATGGGGCGATCGCTGGGAGAAGGTCCTCGACACCGACGAGCCCGTCCCCGACCTGCGCCAGCACACGGAGTGGAAGGCCGGCGAGGCCGTGTCGATCCAGTCTTACGCGATGATGGTGCTGCGACGGACGGGGTAGTTCGTTTACAGTAGCGCCCGCGTAACGCGCGGCCTCTTTCGCGCGTCTCAGGAGACGATGTTGAAGAACTCGTTTGTTCGCGCAGTGGTACTGATCGCCGTCGCCGCGGTGCTGGCGGTCGTGACGAATGGATTCGCCTCCCGCACGAGGCGGCTCATGCTTCCCGGCTACTACCCGAACGCGTTGAAAGTCCCGCCGAAAGAGCCTGAGCGCGTTCCGCCCCCGCCACCAGTGACCGCAACAACGCCACCCGAGACAGCCACCATCGAGCCCGTCATCACACAAACCGTCGTCCCGGTAACGTCCACAACGTCCACCGCGTCCACCACGTCCACAACGTCCACGTCCACAGCCCCCGTCACGCCCGCCACCACACCCACACCCGCCCCCACACCGCCCGCCGAC
Organism: Acidobacteriota bacterium; assembly: GCA_030775085.1. Lineage (GTDB taxonomy): Bacteria > Acidobacteriota > Thermoanaerobaculia > Gp7-AA8 > Gp7-AA8 > QHVT01. The sequence continues at coordinate 46,917 of JALYJW010000034.1, forward strand.
CCGCTCGCACGCTTCAAGCCTCATCCCTCGCAGGCCTACGTCGAGATCAGCGGCGCCGATGCCGCCGCGCTGTACGCCGCCGGAGTGCTGTTCCTCGATGCCCGACGCACCTCGGTCTTCGAGGAAGGCCACATCGCCGGAGCGCGGTCCTTCTCCGTCTGGGAATCGGACATCGATGACAAGGTGAACGCTCTTTACGAAGAGCGGAGCGATCCGCGCGATCAGGACCGGCCCATCGTCATCTACTGTTCCGGCGGCGCGTGCGAGGACTCGCACATGCTGTCGCAGAAGCTGTGGGGCATTCAGTTCAACAACATCTACGTCTACAAAGACGGGTTCCCCGATTGGCAGAATCGCGGCGGAGCCGTGAAGACAGGAGCGCAGCCGTGACGATCCGCGAAGCGCTCATACATCCCTGGCTCACCGTACGCGTGCAAATCGCCCTCGGCGCGATCTTCATCGCTGCAGCATTGCCGAAGATCGCCGACCCGCCGTCGTTCGCTCACATGATCTACAACTACCGCATCCTTCCCGGCGGTCTGATCAACATCAGCGCTCTGCTCATGCCGTGGGTGGAGATCCTGGCCGGCCTCGCGCTGGTCCTCGGCATCTGGGTGCGTCCGGCGCGCTGGCTCATCACCCTCATGCTCGTGACGTTCATGATCGCCATCGCCATCAACCTCGGCCGCGACAACGCCATCGACTGCGGCTGCTTCGACACCTCCGCCGCCAACAAAACCTACGAGGAACGAATCAAAGACATGTGGATCGTCCTCATCCGCGACGCCGGCATGCTCCTCATGTGTGCACAGATGGCGTGGGCGGAGCGGGTGCGAAAGCAGTAGGACGCTACGGCTTCACCCACCCCGCAAAATTCATTTGTCCGTTTTCGATCTTGATCATGGCCACCGGTTTGATGGGATTGCGGTCGGGGCCCATGGTGATGGTGCCGGCTACGCCTTCGTAGTTGCTGGTGGCGGCGATCTGATCGCGTACGAGTTTCTTGTCGATGGAGCCCGCGCGTTTCGCGGCGTTCGCCCACATGTAGAGCGCGTCGTAGCCGAGGGCGGCGGTGGCTTCGGGTTTACGGCCGTGGCGTTTTTCGAATTCGGCAACGAACTTCATCACGGCCGGTCGCGACTCGCCAACGAAGTAGTGATCGGAAAAGTACGAGCCTTCGATGGATTTGCCGCCGATCTGGATCACGACCGGTGAATCCCATCCGTCGCCGCCGACGAGCGGAACGGTCACGCCGAGGTCGCGGGCCTGGATGGCGATCTGCCCGACCTCCGTGTAGAAACCGGGGATGAACACCGCTTGCGGCGCGGCGGCCTTGATCGTTGTGAGCTGCGGGCGGAATTCGGTGTCGCCGCCGGAGTAACTCTGCTCCGCCACGATCTTGCCGCCTGCGGCTTCGAGCTCCTTGCGGAACACGCCGGCCAGGCCAACGGAGTAATCGTTTTTCTTGTCGACGAGAATGGCGACGCTGTCGAGCTTCAGGTTGGCGCGCACGAACGCGGCCAGCGCCTTCCCCTGATACGGGTCGGTGAAACAGACACGAAAAATGAAATCGCCCTTCTCCGTCACCGCCGGATTCGTCGATGACGGCGAGATCATCGGCACGCCGTTCGACTGCGCGATCGGCGCCGCGGCCAGCGATTGATTCGACGAGTTCTCGCCGATCAGCGCCACGACGTTATCGCTGGTGATGAGCTTTGTGACGACGGATGCCGCTTCTTCGGCGCGGCCCTGATCGTCTTCCACGACCAGGCGGATCTTCCGTCCCAGGACGCCACCCGCGGCATTGATCTCCTCGGCGGCGATGCGCACGCCATTGACCGTCGACGTGCCGAACGCGGCCTGATCGCCGGTGAGCGCGCCATAGACGCCGACAGGAATATCTCCTGACGAGTCCGCAGTTTGGGCTTCGCGGTCGGGGCGGCATGATGTCGTTAGAACCGCCGCCAGCAGCGCGCCGATCAAAATCAATCTCGTAATTTTCACTGTGCTCTTCACTGTACTCTCCGGGCGGCTAGAATGCGCCGCAGCTTCGGAGTTTACCCGCTGTCACGGAAACGGTTTCGAAAGGACTCACATGCAGGCCAACGACATTCGCAAAGGCATCGTCATTCTGTTCGAGGGAGACCTTTGCAAGGTCATGGAGTTCCGCCATCACACGCCGGGCAATCTGCGCGCGATGGTGCAGGCCAAGCTCCGCAACCTCCGCACCGGCAACCAGTTCGATCACCGTTTCCGCTCCAACGACGACATCGAGCAGGCTTACATCTCGCAGCATGAGATGGAATACCTCTACTCCGATGGTCACTCGCATCACTTCATGAACACGGAGAACTACGAGCAGATCGAGATCAGCGAAGACGACCTCGGCGATGCCGCTCCCTGGCTGCAGCCGGGCCTGAAGATCCAGGTGCAGTTCTACGACTCGAAGCCGATGGGCGTCGAGCTGCCGAAGACGATGAAGGTGAAGATCGCCGAGACGCAGCCGATGGTGAAGGGCGCCACGCAGTCGTCGTCCTACAAGCCGGCCACGCTCGAAAACGGCGTCGTCGTGCAGGTCCCGCCGTTCGTCACGGAAGGCGAAGAGATCATCGTCGACCCGAGCGACAATCGCTACCTCGAGCGCGCTCGATGAGCTCGCAGCTCGCAGC